>DASURS010000016.1:0-96000 GCA_036279935.1 Pyrinomonadaceae bacterium | reverse complement strand
GGGCGCGACATACGTGGGAGTGCGTCGCGCCCATCCATATTCGTGGTTACTGTCCTCACCCCAGCAACCACTTGAGACGGAGGATCCACCAACCGTCTCTCTTGCCCCGCAATATACACCGCAACGCCTGTGCCGTGCAAGACCCTTTTTCGGAGCGGGTTAGCTCCTTCGAATTTTGCTCAGACAAACGCTATGCAACGGCGAAAACGGCCAGATCCGGCAGGGAGTTTCACCGCAGAGTCGTGTAGATATTTCTCGCGATGAGTGTAGAAATTTCACGCGATGGCCCAAAGGATTCATGCGGCGGATTGAGCGCCGATCTCCTGCTTGATGGCCCCCGCGATTTTTTCCGCGTACGCCTCGATCTGGTGCTGGTGCTCGCCCTCGATCATGACCCTGGCGAGCGGTTCGGTCCCGGAGTAGCGGAGGAGCAGCCTGCCCTTGTTCGCCAGTTGTTCCTCGACCTCGCTGACGGCGCTTTGGACCGACGGCAAATCCGAGAATGGACGCTTTTCACGGACGCGTACGTTCAGTAGCGTCTGCGGATAGCGCTCGAACCCGGCGGTCATCTGCCCGAGCGACTTGCCCGAGTCGCGCAATGCGCGAAGAAGCGAAAGCGCCGTGATCATGCCGTCACCCGCCAGACTGAGTTGCGGAAGAATGATGTGACCGGACTGCTCGCCGCCGAGACTCGCGTTCAGTCGTAAAAGTTCGTCCAACACGTATTTGTCGCCGACATCGGTACGGACCAGTTTGATCCCGGCGGCGCGAAGCGCGATCTCCAATCCGATGTTGCTCATTACCGTCGCGACAACCACGTCGTCATTCAGGCGCCCGTGTGCCTGGAGATAGCTGGCCAGCACCCACAGTGTCGCGTCACCGTCGACGAAGTTTCCTTGCTCGTCGACGAAAAGAGATCGATCCGCGTCGCCGTCGAAAGCCACGCCGAGATCGGCGTTCTCATGGACCACTCGTTCGCACAGCGTTTCGATGTGAAGCGAGCCACAGTTGAGATTGATGTTGCGACCATCGGGATTGGCATTGATGGCGACGACGTTCGCGCCGAGACGCTTGAAGAGCTCCGGAGCGAGCGCCCAGCTTGCACCGTTCGCGCAGTCGATCACGATTTTCAGACCGTGAAGGTCCAGGCCTGCGCCGATCTCATCTGAAAGGAACGCAAGGTATTCCTGCTGGAGTTTCGCTTCCTGTTCCGGCGCGGGCGCTTCGGCGTGCGACACATTGAATTGGTTATCGACTCCGGCGTAAATGTCAGCTTCGATCACCTGCTCGACGGAGTCGTCCATCTTCTGACCCGATGGAGAGAAGATCTTGATCCCGTTGTCCTGATAGGGATTGTGGGAAGCACTGATCACGACGCCTGCGTCGGCGTCGAGTTTTCGTGTCAGAAAAGCGACCCCGGGCGTCGTGATAATGCCTGCCGAGAGACATTTGCCGCCGGCGCGCGTTGCGCCTGCGATGAGCGCGCGTTCGAGCCAGTCGCCGGACTCACGCGTGTCCCGGCCGATGACGATCGACGGCGTTTTTGATAAGTGACGCGCGAGTGAAAAACCGATCGCGCTGACTGTGGGTGCGTCCAGTGGAAATTTTCCGGCTTCGCCTCGAATACCGTCCGTACCAAAAAGAGGTTTCAATTAGCTATTGCTCCGGTCCTAACTTCGTGGATTTCAAAATCACTTTTCCCTGCAGCTCCGGCGCCAGGCTCAATCGTGGCTTAACGGTCGAGCTAGTGGGACTGGAACCGTCGATCACGAGTTGCATGTCCTCCGGCTTCAGCTTCTCGAGAACGCCCGGCGGCCCGGAAACTGTGATCGTCGCGGATCCTTGCATTTTGCTGCCGTCTGCATTGGCAAGCGGAACGCCGGTAAAGACTTTTTCCACCGCTTTCTCGCCAATCTCGATCTCGATGTTCACAACCGGATCCAGCAAATCGACTTTCGCATCCGCAACGTCGATGCCAACGCTCTTCGCGGTGAACGACTCTTTGTGTCCGGACAACCAGATCGATTCAGTAAACACTTTCTGCAACGCGTTCACACGGCTCTCTGGTCCACGCACCGTCACCGATCCTTTGCTCGGACGAACGCTATAGACTTCATATCCGTCCGCCGGTTTTCCTTCGAGCTTCGGTTCGATCGCGATCTGCCGCTCGAGGATTGTTTCGAGACGAATCGGGATCGCGCTCGGTTGAAATCCATCGACTTTCACGCCCTGCGGCAACGCGATCTGCGCCTTGTCAGCCAAACGCAGGATCCTCTCGCCCGCGTGCTGATCGCTGAGGTCCACCGTCGCAACGAGATCGAGCGCAGTCAGATCGTCCAACTTGTTTCTGCTGCCGGTGAGCATCACGTCGACTGAGCGCGGCGGATCGTTGCTGATCTCCAGCAACTGCGGGCGGATGAAGTTGAGTTGCACGTTGACGTGCGCGGTCACCGGCTCGTTTTGGCCCGTCACGACGAGCCAGAGCACGATCGCGATTGCCAGCGAGAGCAGTTTCAGACTCCAGTCTTCGAGAAAGATCCGGCGCAGCCATTTCTCCACGCGGTTCGGCCCGCGTTCGACTTCCGGAGCGACTTCGTCTACGTCTTGAAACGGCATTTTCTACTCTTTCAGCCACGAAAAGGCACAAAAGACACAAGGGCGGTAGTGGGCTGTTCTTTGAACTACTGTTTTGCCGACCTTCATTCTTCCTAAAAAACCTTCTTGTGTTTTTTGTGCTTCTTTGTGGCTAAACTGACGCGATCTCTTCAGTCTCCGTCTGGTGCTCGGCTACTTTCTGTTGTTCTTTCTGCTTTTTTGAAACGCCGAGAGCTTCGAAGATCGCCTGGCGCAGTTTTGTCGCGTCGAGACCGCGCTTGATCTCGCCGCCCTGCACGAACGACAGCAAACCCGTCTCTTCAGACACGACGACGGCAACCGCATCAGTGTCTTCAGTGACGCCGATCGCAGCGCGATGACGCGTGCCGAGATCGCGCGAGAGCCGTGGGTTGAGTGTCAACGGAAGGAAGCAGGAAGCGGCCGCAATACGATGACGCCTTATAACGACGGCGCCGTCATGAAGCGGGCTCGCAGTGTTGAAAATGCTGACGAGCAAATCGTAACTCAACTCCGCATCGAGCTGGACGCCGCCGTCAGTCACGTTCTTCAACCCGACGGTGCGTTCGATGACGATTAGCGCGCCAGTCTTCAGCGAAGCCAACGTCGACGCCGCCAGTATGACTTCGTCGTAAATACCCTCACCAAACTGACCGCGATGACGTGAAAACGGCACCCGGAAACGATTGCCGAACGTAATCAACGCCTGACGAATCTCCGACTGGAACAGCACAATGATGGCGATGCCGATATACAGCAGTCCGTTACTGAGCACGAACTCCAGCGTCGCAAGATCCTGTTTGATTGAGAGCCAGTAAAGGAAAACGAGAGCGGCGATTCCGGCGGCCATTGGCGCGGCGCGAGTACCGCGCAGGAGTTTCAAAACCGCATACACGAGCAAAAAGACGAAGATGATGTCCGCGACGTTGCGCGGCTCAATCATCCGTCTCAGATACTCGGTGTATGGCAGTAGTAGTAACATCTCGCGTTATCAAATCTGTACGCCCGCGATGCTTGGCTTGGCAACAGCAACTTGTTTCTCCAGAAACTCTGAGTCCGAAAACCATCAGCCCACGTGTTCGGCGACCGGCGTATGCTTGTCGGCCTGGTCGTCGCGCGCGATCTCCAGAAAGATCATTTCCACCTTGGGCTCCGCGCTTTTAATTCGTTGTTCGACTTCCTGGATCGACGTGACGATACTATCGGTAGTCAGGTCCGGTCGCAGCTTAACATGAGCATTAATGAGAATTTGTTTCGGCGCCAGATGCATCGTCAATAATTCCACAATTCTTTCGACGTTCGGATGGCCCTCGATGGCGCTTCTAATCGCCTGCAACACTTTCGGATTCGCGGCTTCACCGAGCAACAACCCTCGCGACGATCGCGCCAGCACGAACGCAACGACCGCCAGCACCAGGCCGATGACGATCGACGCCACTCCGTCCCAGTAAGCCCCGGCGGCGCCTCCGACCTGATGCTCGGTCAGTATCAGTCCGGTAGCGGCAACCACGATACCTATCAGCGCGGCTGAATCTTCAAAGAGCACTGTCTTCGCCGTCGGATCTTTCGACTCGCGCAGATAATCGCCAAAACTTAAACCCTCGTGGTGCGCCTCTTTGATCTCCTGGTAGATCGCGAGCGCGATCGATCCGGTTTCGAGGACGAACGAGATACCCAGCACCCAATACGCCCAATTCAGGTTCGTTGGCGGATGCGGATGCCTTAATTTTTCAATGCCTTCGTAGATCGCGTAGGTCGCGCCGACGCCGAAAATAAAGATGGCGGCGATGAACGACCAGAAAAAGCGTTCCTTCCCGTAGCCAAACGGATGTTTGTTCGAGGCAGGCCGCTTATAGAACCGCAAGCCCAATAATAAAAAGATCTGGTTGGTCGTGTCGGCGACTGAGTGCAGTGCCTCCGCCATCATGCCGGACGAACCGGTGATAACGGCTGCGATAAACTTCAGTATCGCGATCAATCCATTGGCAAAGAGCGCGCCGAGTACGGCCAGCATACAGCGTGTCCTTCAGGTTATTTAATTGAAGCTCCGGGCGGATTATATCTGTGTTCCGGCTTGAAGAAAACTACGTGGCCGCGGGCTTTGTGCGCCT
This sequence comes from Pyrinomonadaceae bacterium, assembly GCA_036279935.1. Classification (GTDB taxonomy): domain Bacteria; phylum Acidobacteriota; class Blastocatellia; order Pyrinomonadales; family Pyrinomonadaceae; genus PSRF01. The sequence continues at coordinate 91,276 of DASURS010000016.1, read as the reverse complement.
CTTGCGCTTGAAACGGCCACTTTGCAGAAAACCAACCAACTCGCCGTTTTTGCCGACAACTGCGAGCGAACCGATACCGTTTCTCTTCATCAACTCCCGCGCGTAGTCGAGCCTGGCGTTGGGCTCGACGAAGAAACGCGGCGCGATGGGCCGCATCACGTCGCGAGCTTTGGTGAGGTGCCAGCGCTCGCGCGGCAAAGTTTTCAGGTCTTCGAGCGAGAGTATGCCGTGCAGGCGCTGATTGAGAGCGACTGGAAACGCGACCTGCCGGTGTATCGGCAACACCGAATCGATCAGTTGACTGATCAGCAGATCCGGTTCGACGGCAAACGGCGCGGACATAGCTTCCTTGACGATGTACTGAACCCGCCCGCGCACGTGTTTCACGACACTGTAAGCGGCGTCGAAGAGAAACAGCCCGACCAGCACGGACCAGAAACCCATGAAATACGATCGGAAACTCGGCGCGATCACCATGTAGACGCCGAAGATGATCAGGATCGCCGCGATCAGCATTCCGCAAATTCCGGCGAGTCGCGTCGCTTCCTTGATATCACCGGTGCGACGCCACAGTATCGCGCGCAACACGCGCCCGCCGTCCAGCGGATAACCCGGAAATAAATTGAACACCGCCAACAGCAGGTTACCCGCGCACAGCAGCAACAAGACTCCGCCCACGGTCGTGTACCCCGCGAGCATCACCGGCAACATCAAAACAAAACTGATCAGCGCGAACAGAAAACTCGCCGCCGGTCCGGCAACGGCGATCCGAAACTCCGCGCGCGGACTTTCCGGCTCGTTGCGCAGCCGCGCCAATCCGCCGAACGGGTGCAAAACGATCTCCTCGATCTCGATTCCTTCCGCACGTCCCATCAACGCGTGCGACAGCTCGTGGCCCAGCACCGACAGAAACAGTCCGATCGTCGTCACAACCGCCAGCCCCCACGCTGCCGTAACGCTCACCGGCATCAGTTGCACCTGGCCCACCCACATCCCGCCACGCGCAAGATTCACCGCAATCAGCCAAACGCTGAAAAAGAACACGATGAACCAGCGGTAGTCGAACCGCACTGGTATCCCGAAGATGTGGGCCACCGTGATCGTTCGTTTGTAAAAGTCGGAAACGCTCATCTTCAAGCTTCACTGGTCGCGGCGTCGAGTAACGGATGCGCGTCGGTACGTGCGACACGACGCAGCAGCAATGGCTCGTCGTAGAGTTGCGACAAACCGCGAACAATCGCAAACCGCGGGTCGTCGGCGACGCGCACGTTCAGCGCCAGTTCCGCTTGCAGATACTCGGACAGGCCCTCCAACTGCGCGCCTCCGCCGGTCAGGATCACGCCGCGCGTGTAGACGTCGCCGGCAACTTCCGGGGCGAGCTCCGTCAGCATCATGCGCACTTCATCGGCGATACGCCGGATGATGGGCATCGTGATCGAATGGACCTCGGCGGCGGTGACGTCAACAGCGCCGGGGCTGCCCGTCTGTACGTCGCGTCCGCGCACGTTGATCTTTTTCGCCGGATCAGCCGGCTCGATCGCCGAGCTCAGCTCGAGTTTCAAGCGCTCGGCTGTCTGGACGCCGATCGTCAGCCCGCGATGACGCCGCAAACGGTCCATGATGGCGAGATCGATGTCGAAACTTCCCAGCCGTTCGGCGCGCGACGCGATGATCGATCCCGCGATGATCGCCGCGACGTTCGTGGTGCCGCCGCCGATGTCGACGACTGCCGCCGCACGCTCGTCGTTAACTGGAACACCCGCGCCGATCGCCGCCGCGAGTCCTTCCTCGATCATGTAGACCCTGCTGATTCGCGCTTCTTCGGCGGCCGCGAGCAGGGCGCGCTGTTCCACCTGCGTGACTTCCGATAAGACACTCATGATCGCGCGGCGACTGAAGTGCGACGAACCTTTTCGCGCCGACTTCACGAACTGGTCCAGCATCACGCGCGTCCGTTCGAAATCCGCGACGACGCCGTCAACCATCGGCGCGATGACCGTCACGTCGCGCGCCTCACGCCCTCGCATTTTGTGAGCCTCGTTGCCGACGGCGATTACTTCGCCGTTGACCTTGTTGACTGCGACCACCGACGGCTCGTCGACGACGACACCACGGCCGCGCACGGCGATGATCGTGCTGGCCGACCCCATGTCGATCGCCATTGAGTCCGAAACGAGGTTACGCAGGCCGCTGAGGCTGAGGAGAGTTCTGGTCCTGCCGAAAAAAGACATATGTAAACCCGGATTCCCTTGTTCCCTGTGATTAAAACGAGCCGCTGGCCCTTTGCCAATCCACTTCCCAGAGCTGAACGGGTTGTTCGCGGTTCTTGACCGTGATCGCTTCGCGCGGCTGCAACTTGTAACGACTGTGAGCTGCCTTCGCGGCAGCGTCACTCATAAGAATCTCGCCGGCACGCGCGTTCGACTCCAGCCGCGAAGCGGTGTTGACCGCGTCTCCGATCGCCGTGTATTCCGAGCGGCGGTCCGATCCGATGTAACCGACGATCACTTCGCCGGTGTGCAGGCCCATGCCGACGCCGATTTCGGCGAAACCTTCCTCGCGGAGCTCGCGGTTGATGCCCAAAAGGCGGCGCTGCATGGCGACGGCGGCGTTCAAAGCATTGGATGCATCGTCCGGCGTTGCGGTGGGCGCGCCGAACAGGGCCATCAAACCGTCGCCGAGATATTTATCGAGCGTGCCGCCGTGGGCGAAGATGATGTCCGTCATCGCCGAAAAATAACGGTTCAGCAGGCTGACGATCTTTTCCGGCGGCGCGTGTTCGGAAATGCGCGTGAAGCCGCGAATGTCGGCAAACAGGATCGTGATGGTCTGACTGACGCCGCCGAGCTTGAACGACTCGGGATTCTCCAGCATCTGTTTGACGACGTACTCCGGAAGGAACCGGCTGTAGTTCGCACGGGCCACTTCCTCGCGCGCCAGCCGCTCGTGAGCACGGGCATTCTCGACCGCAACCGCCGTCTGCGCAGCAACCGCGCTGATCAATTCGAGATCGTCCGGCTTGAACGCGGCAAACGGGTCCAAACGGTCGGCGTAGAGCGCGCCGTGTACTCTTGACTCAGCCACCAGCGGCGCGCAAATCGTCGATCGCACACCTTGCGAGACGATCGAGTCGACACCCGCGAACTGCTCGTCTGACGCGGCGTCCTGCGACAGCAACGCGACGCGGTCCTTCATGACTTTTCGCGTGATGGTCCGGCCGATTGAAAGTCTGCGCGCGTGCGCTTCCAGCTTGTTGTCACGAGCGCGCACGGCGATCGGCGTGAGGTTCACGTCTTCCTTTTCGGCGTCGCCGGGCTCAGCGAGCAGCGCCACGACGCGGTCCGCCGGCGTCGATCTGAAAATTACGTCGGTGGCCTTTTCGAAGATGGCGTTCAGGTCGAACACCGAGCCCAAAGTCTTGCTCATCTCGTAAAGGGCGCTCAGGATGTTCGCTTTTCTCTGAAGCGCTTCGAGAACTTTGTCGCGTTGCGGCGAGGCCGTCACGTCTTCTTTCGAGCGCAGCACAGTCGACATCACGTCATTTGCCGAGATTAACAACTGCGTGTGACCGAGAGGCTTGTCGTCGTAGCGAACGTCGGTAGTCCGTTCTTCGACTGGCTGTTCGAAACGAAGCGTACTGGCGCCGATCGTAATGCGGTCGCCGTTCTTCAACTGATGCTCGAAACACGGTTCGCCGTTGATGAAGACTTTGTTGGCGCTGCGACGCAGTTGGTTATTGATCATCGCGCCGTCGACGATCGTGAAAACGCCGTTTTCAGACTGGTTTATGTGTGCGTGGTAACGTGAGGCGCGAGGATCATCCAGCACGACTGTGTTGTCGGGCGCGCGGCCGATTGTGCAAGTGGTCTTCGGCAGAAAACTGAATTGCCACTGACGACCGCTTGCGTCGGTGATTTTTAGATGAGCCATGGCCGGGCGATCCTAGCAGTAAACGGTGTTCTATGGAACATCGGCGTGATCGAGAGTAGCGTCCTAATCTCAGATCTCTGCGTCCCTTGGCGTTCTCCGCGCCTCGGCGGTTAGCTGCTTTACGCATAGGTTCACCGCAGAGCCGCAGAGAAACGCAGAGATTGCGCAGAAGAAGGTCTCAGATAGGACACCACCGTGATCGAGCGTGGAAATAACGATGGGCTTGGGCTATGATGCGACCGCCTCAGCATTCCTAAGGAGTAATCGGGTGAGTTCCTCCGTTCGATTCGCACTCCTCCTCTTACTGACACTGGCGAGTGTGGCAATACCACTGCGCGCCCAGTCGCCCGCGAAGACGACCCCGGCTAAAACTGCGCGCGGTTCAGTCTCCGGACGGATCACAGTCAAAGAAAAACCAGCGCAGGGTGTTGTCGTGGGCCTGCGCAAGGCGAACACCGGCAAGATCGAAGCATTTCAAAAAGCAACGACGGACCCGGACGGCCTCTACCGCATCACGAACGTCGCACCTGGAACTTACGAGGTTACGCCTGCCGCGCCCGCTTACGTTGTCGCGGATACAAACCCTTCGCGCGCCAAAAACGTCGTCGTCGGCGAGGGTGAAGACGTCGAGGACATCAACTTCTCAATGGTTCGCGGCGGCGTCATCACCGGCAGGGTCACGAATGCCGACGGCCGTCCTTTGATACAGCAGTCAGTCTTTCTCTACCGCGCCGGCGATTTCACGCAGACGCAGTTGCGCCAGATCTCTCCAGCCGGAAACACAGCGACTGACGATCGCGGCGTGTATAGATTTTTTGGGCTCGCAGCCGGTAGCTACAAAGTCGCTTCCGGACGAGGAGACGAACTCTCCACCTTCACATTCATCCCCGGCCACAATAATTACAGACAGGTCTTTCATCCCGACGTTACCGATCAGGCAAAAGCGACGATCGTCGAAGTTCGCGAAGGGGGCGAAGCCGCAAACGTCGACATCACGCTCGGTCGCGCGGTGCGAACGTTCTCAGTCAACGGCCGCATTGTGAACGGTGAATCCGGCGAGCCGGTGGCGAACCTTCGTTTCGGATTGCAACGCACTTCAACCGAGCGGCTCGAGATCGTTGACGGCGGCGGTTCGTCCAACAGTAGAGGCGATTTCGCAGTCGATGGACTCATGCCGGGACGCTACAGCATGTACCTCGTCAATCAGAATCCGGGTCTGGATTTGCGCGCCGAGGGGACCATATTTGAGATCGTCGATCAGGACGTGAACGGGATCACGATCAGGCTGACAAAAGGCGCGAGTGTCTCGGGAACGATCGTGCTCGAAAACGAGGACAAAAGAGCTTTCGCTAAACTCGCTGAAATGAAACTGACCGGCTACATGTCACCCCCGCCCGGAGTGCCGATGATTCCGCAGGCTTTTACATCGCCGATCGGTGCGGACGGCAGCTTCCGTCTCACCGGCTTGCCGCCGGGCACGGTCAATCTGAACTTGAATGACGGAACCGGCTTTGGTGAGTCCAAAGGTTTCATGGTTTCCCGTGTCGAGAACAACAGCGTTCCTCTGCTTCGCGGAATCGAGGTAAAGGACGGCGATCAGTTAACGGGCATTCGCATTTACGTGACCTACGGAACGGCAGTCGTCCGCGGCACAGTAAACCTCGATCGCAGCCAGGCGCCGGAAGGCTCGCGGATGTTTGCGCGGTTGGCTAAGGTCGGTCCGCCGATGTCGGCAATCGCGAGCGCGATGGTCGATGCACGCGGACATTTCGTGTTCGAAGGAATACCGGCCGGCGTTTACGAGGTTGCCGTCACGTTGATGGCGCCAGGCCAGAGAATGCGGCCACAGGCTGCGAAACAACAAATTACCGTTCAGGACGGCGCCGCAATCGACGTGTCACTCACAATCGAATTTCCGGCGCCGCCCAAACCCTGATTCAATCTTCGCAAAGAACGATGTTCAAAAACACCTCCTTCCTCGCCGCTGTCGTGATCCTTTTGGGATCCATCTGTTTTTCAACTCACGCTCAGGAGCCGCCGCGCGTCGCGGAAAGCGAACCCAGCAACGGCGTGATTACGGGACGCGTCGTGAATGAACGCGGCGAACCGATGGCGGGCGCCACCGTGTATGTGCGCCCGATCGGGGCGATGGCCTCCTCGCGCAACACGACCACCGACACAGAAGGAAACTTTCGCGTCACGAGTCTCGAACCGGCGCTCTACCTTGTGACCAGCTACTCGCCGGCTTATGTCTTGCTGCCTCAGGAGCCGGATGCCTCGCCGAACTATTACCGCATCGGCGATTCGGTGAGGCTCGAGTTGATCCGGGGCGGAGTTCTTACGGGAACAGTGACCAACGCGGCCGGCGAGCCCATAGTCGGCATTCGCGTCCGAGCGTTGCGGATTGGTGAGGGCGCGGATCGAACACCGCGCCTTTTCTCAGGCGGACCCGGCGATCGTCCAACGGACGATCGTGGTATCTACCGCATCTATGGACTGCCGCCGGGAACGTACGTCGTTAGCGCCGGTGGCCCCGGTTCGCCGCAGACGATGCAAATGAATCCGTTCGAAACGGACGTTCCGACCTACTCGCCATCCGCGACTCGCGACAACGCCGCCGAGTACAGCGTGCGCAGCGGTGAAGAGACCATCGCCGACATTCGTTACCGAAGCGATCCGGGCCGCACAGTCAGCGGCGTGGTTCGAGTCGCAGGACAAAACGGCGCCGGCGTGACGTTGTTCGGGACCGACGGAAGCTACATACCGGCTGCGTCGACGTTTCAGATGCCCGGCGCACGCGGGTTTGCTTTAACTGGTGTGGGAGACGGCGAGTACAACGTGTACGCGCAGGAGATGATTTCGCCACCGGGTCCCGGATCGGCCACGCCCGACTTTTCCATATCAGAAGTGAAGCGCGTCTCTGTTAAAGGCGCGGACATCACCGGTATCGAACTGACACCGCGGCCGCTGAGTGTGCTAAGTGGCGTAGTCGAGCTCGAGCCTTCGAAAGCGCCCGAGTGTCAGGGCAAGCGCAAACCGGAGTTTGCGGAAATGCTGATCGAGATACAGCGAAACCAGAAAGATCCGGACCCTCCGATTGTGATGATGAGACTGACGTCGAACCCGCTGAGTGTAGATTCAAAAGGCGGCTTCAAAATCCGGAACCTCATGCCCGGGCGTTACCGCTTCAACCCTCGTTTCTTTGCTCGTTACTGGTATCTGCAATCAATAACTACCGGCAGCGCTCCGGCGACGACCACGGCCAAAACTGCGACTGCCGCGAAGACCGATGCCGCCGCAAACTGGACGACGATCAGATCCGGCGAGCAACTCTCCAACATCACGATCACAATCGCTCAGGGCGCTGCATCGATTCGCGGAAACATTACCGTCGCGGAAGGTGTAGCCAATCCAGTGATGCCGCTCGTTTACCTCGTCCCAGCCGAGCGTGAGAAAGCCGACGACGTGCTGCGCTACTTCGTCGCCGACGTCTCTCACGAGGGGATTTTTGGTTTCAACAGCCTGCCGCCCGGACGTTACTGGGCGCTCGTGCAAACTGCTCCAGCACCCGAAATCGCCACGCTCGTAAAGTTGCGACTGCCCGAGTCAGCGGAAGCGCGACTAAAACTTCGCCGAGCCGCGGAAGCACAGAAATCGAGCGTCGAACTTAAACCTTGCCAGGCACTCGTTGACTACCTGCTTCCGGTGAAATAAAGAGCTCGAGATTTTCAGCCACAAAGGAAGCACAAGCAAGCACAGGAAGGAATTTCTTCTGAGTATTTTGTGCCTCTTTGTGGCAAAGACGTGGGGCTCTGTGGAAACCTTGACGCTTCGCAAGATAGCTTGCTAGACTCAAGCTACTTTCCAACTAGGGCTTCCGACGCAGTCACACGCGTCGCTCAGAAAAATTCCCCGAGACCAGCGCGTGCGGCGCAGTCTGATGTTTCAAATTCGATGGAGGTGCATGGTGGGCTTCAAAGTCGGCCAGAAAGTCGTTTACCCGAATCATGGAATCGGGACCATCGAGCAAATAGAACAGAAGCAAATAGGCGCTACGCTCCTGCCCTTCTACACGCTTCGTCTTGCTGCTAATAACTCCCTGGTCTTAGTTCCGGTTTCCAATGCTTCAGAAGTTGGCCTGCGAGCCCCAATCTCTTCGGGCGAGTGCGAATTGCTTTTCAAAGCTTTGGCAGATGATTTTTCCTCCCCGGCTAACGATTGGAAGGACCGCTTCAAGGAATTCTCAGAAAAAATGCGAACCGGCGACATCTTCGAGGTCGCGGATGTCCTCAAGCATTTGACCTATCTGAGCAATATCAAACCCCTCTCTTTCCGCGAACAACGGATGCTCGAACGATCACGGTACCTCGTGGTTTCGGAGTTGGCCGCCGTCTGCCGTCAGCCCGAATGCAACATCGAACCGCGGGTCGACCAGGCACTTGCGCGTGCGCAAACGAAACACGAGAGGCGTCCAATGCGTGCCCGGGCAGCCGGCGCGATCGCGGGACATTAACCACTTCTCTTCCGGCATATCAGTGTTCCCCCTGCAATTGAGAACACCGGCGGTGATCTGCCTTCGACTCGTCTCCGTGCTATGATTCTGCACCCCGCACGAGATGGACGAGCTACCAAGTAACTGGTTGGGCCTCATGATCGCTGAAGGCGACGCAGGCGCTTCTGCCGCAGGCATTCCGGTCCTCTTAAAACTTCTTTCCGTGATCGTCCTCGTGGCGGCGAACGGCTTCTTTGTCGCCGCGGAGTTTGCGCTCGTCGGCGTGCGTTCTTCGCGGATCGAAACGCTCGTCGCCGCCGGCAGCCGTTCGGCGAAACGGCTGATGGGCCTGCTGCAAAACCTGAACGCCTACCTTTCCGCTTGCCAACTCGGAATCACGCTCGCATCACTGGCGCTGGGCTGGGTCGGCGAACCGGCAGTGGCTCGCCTGCTGCAAGGCCCGCTGTCGGGCCTTTCCGAGACGTGGCGACACGGAATCGCGTTCGCAGTCGCTTTCTCGATCATCACTTCGCTGCACATCGTGATCGGAGAGCAGGCGCCGAAGCTGATTGGTCTCGCGGTCGCCGAGAAAGTCGCACTGGCGATCGCGTTGCCGCTACAACTGTTCTACCGGGTTTTTAGTCTGCCGATTCGCGCACTCGACTGGGCGAGCGCCCGCGCCGTTCAGCTCGTCGGCATCAAAGCCACCGCCGAACACGCCTCGACTTACACCGAAGAAGAGTTGCGCCGGCTGATCGACATTTCGCGCGAGAGTGGACACCTGCGCGCCGAAGAACGCCGGCTGATTCATCGCGTGTTCGAGTTCTCCGACACACTGGTGCGCGAAGCAATGGTGCCGCGCACGGAAATGGCGGCGATTCCGTCGACGTGCAATCTGGAAGAAATAACCAGGGCGTTCGATCAGCATCGCTATTCGCGTTTGCCTGTTTACAAGGAAACGCTCGACGACGTTTGCGGCTTTATTCACAGCAAGGACGTAATGCCCTACCTGCTGCACCCGGATAACTTCAAGCTCGAAGACGTTTTGCAACCGCCCCTGTACGTGGTCGATACTGCACGACTGGAACACGTCCTTCGACAGATGCAAAAGGCGAAGATGCACTTCGGGTTCGTCGTCGACGAACACGGCGGCCTCGAAGGAATCATCACGCTCGAAGATCTGCTCGAAGAGATCGTCGGCGATATCTCCGACGAGCATGACGAAGAAGTGAACGAGCAGATCACCGGGATCGACGAACACACGTACGTGCTCGATGGCGGACTCGCAGTGCGCGACCTGAACCGGCGGCTTAAACTCTCGGTTCCTGAGTCGGAGGCGTACACCACAGTCGGCGGGTTTCTTATGACTCGGGCAGGACACGTGCTCAAGCCCGGCGAAGTGGTCCAGCACGACGGATTGGTTTTCACAGTCGAACGCGTCGAGAGACGTCGCGTCATGCGCGTGAGACTCGAGATTGTTCAAACTGAAGGGGAGGAAGTAAGTGATGAGCTTAATCGAGCACGTTCAAGGGCGTGAAATACTCGATTCGCGCGGTAACCCGACGGTCGAAGCGGAAGTGACGCTCGCCGGCGGTGAAGTGGGCCGTGCGGCAGTGCCTTCGGGCGCGTCGACTGGTGAGAACGAAGCCGTCGAGCTTCGCGACGGCGACATGAGCCGGTATCTCGGCAAAGGCGTGACGAAGGCCGTTCACAACGTCAACGAAGTGATCGCGCCCGCGCTCGCCGGATACGACGCACTCGATCAAGCGGAAGTCGATGCTGCGCTGCTAGAGCTCGACGGAACGAAGACGAAGTCGAACCTCGGCGCGAATGCGTTGCTCGCCGTTTCGATGGCGACTGCGCGCGCCGCAGCTGCGTATCTCGAACTCCCTTTGTACCGCTATCTCGGTGGACCAAACGCCCGCACGCTTCCAGTGCCGATGATGAACATCATCAACGGCGGCGCCCACGCGGACAACAACGTCGATTTTCAGGAGTTCATGGTCGTTCCCGCCGGCGCGCCGAATTTCCACGAGGCGCTGAGGATCGGCGCTGAGGTCTTCCACACACTGAAAAGCGTGTTGAAGAAGAAAGGCTACGCGACGAGCGTCGGCGACGAAGGCGGCTTCGCGCCCAATTTGCGATCGAACGAAGAAGCGATCGAAACGATTCTCGAAGCCATCAACCAGGCCGGATACAAGGCAGGAACGGATTGCCTGTTGGCGCTCGATCCCGCAGCCAGCGAGTTTTACCAGGACGGTTCCTACGTCTTCAAGAAGAGCGATCAACGCAAGCTCTCGAGCGACGAGATGGTCGCGTTTTGGAAAAGCTGGTGCAACAGCTACCCGATTATCTCCATCGAAGACGGAATGGCCGAAGGCGACTGGTCCGGCTGGAAGTCACTGACTGACGAGCTCGGCAATCGAGTGCAGCTCGTCGGAGACGATCTGTTCGTGACGAACACGGAGTTTCTGCAAAAAGGGATCGATCTCGGTGTCGCGAACTCGATATTGATCAAGGTCAATCAAATCGGCACGCTTACCGAGACTCTCGACTGCATCAGTCTCGCGCAAACCAACGGGCGCACCGCCATCATCTCGCATCGCTCCGGCGAGACTGAAGATCCGTTCATCGCCGATCTCGCCGTCGCCACCAACGCCGGACAGATCAAGACCGGTTCGCTTTCACGAACAGACCGCATCGCGAAATACAATCAGTTGCTTCGCATAGAAGAAGACCTGCGCGACGCGTCGCGGTATCCCGGCAAGAAAGCTTTTCATGTTGAGGTGAAGTTTGACTAAACCACGCGCGCCACTCGCGCTGATCATCATCGACGGCTGGGGCTACTCCGCGTCCCGCGAGGGCAACGCGATCGCTCTCGCCGCGACTCCTTTTTACGACGAGCTGTGCGAGAAGTATCCGCAGACGCTCCTTGAAGCCCATGGTTTGCGGGTCGGCTTGCCCGCGGGCGTGATGGGAAACTCCGAAGTCGGCCATTTGAACATCGGATCCGGCCGAGTGATCCGCATGGACGTTTCGCTCGTCGATCACGAGATCGCAACGGGTGAGTTCTTCAAGAACGGCGTGTTGCTGAAAGCGATGCACATCGCGCGCGATCGCCGGAAGTCGCTGCACCTGATGGGTCTGATCTCCGACGGCCAGGTACACTCGTCGCTCACTCATCTTTACGCGTTGCTGAGAATGGCCGCGGACGAAGGTGTGGAGCGAGTGTACGTTCACTGCTTTCTCGACGGACGCGACACGCCGCCTTCATCCGGCGCGCAGTACGTCGCCGCGCTGCAACGGCAAATGCAGGAGATCGGCCGAGGCGAGATCGCCACCATCGTCGGACGTTATTACGCGATGGACCGCGACAAGCGTTGGGAACGCACGCAACGCGCTTACGATCTCCTGACTAAAGCGATCGGGCTGCGCGCGACGGATCCGATCGAGGCGATTGACGAATCGTACCAACGCGGCGTGACAGACGAGTTTGTCGAGCCGATCGCGCTGGCGCGGAAGGACGGAGCGCCAGTCGCGACGATCGAGAACGGCGACTCCGTGATCTTTTTCAACTTCCGCCCGGATCGCGCGCGGCAACTGACGCGGGCGCTGACCGTACACGGATTCAGCGAGTTTCCGACAGTAAGCCTTACCGATCTCGTGTACGTCTGCTTCACGCTGTACGACGCCACGTTCGATCTGCCGATCGCGTTCCCGCCGCGCCAGCACCGCAACGTTCTGGCCGACGTCTGGGACGCGTTTCGCGTGCAAAACTACCGTCTCGCCGAAACCGAGAAGTACGCGCACGTCACCTACTTCTTCAACGGCGGCGTAGAAAGAGAGCACGCCTGCGAGAAGCGTCTGCTAGTGCCGTCGCCGAAGATCGCCACCTACGACCTGCAACCCGAAATGTCGGCCTTCAAAGTTACCGACAAAGTGCTGCGCGGGATCGACGAAAACGACACGGACGTGTTCGTCATCAACTTCGCCAATCCCGACATGGTCGGACACACCGGGAAACTGGATAAAACAATTGAGGCCTGTCAGTACGTAGATACATGTCTCGGTTGGATCACGAAGCGAGTGCGCGAGGCCAAAGGCATCACTCTGATCACGGCCGATCACGGCAACGCCGAACAAATGATCGATCCGATCACGGGCGGTCATCACACGGCGCATACTACGAACCCCGTGCCCTTTCACTTGATCGATGAAGCTTCCATCGGCGTGAAACTGCGGAGCGGCGGCGCACTCGAAGATATCGCGCCGACGTTACTTGCGCTTCGCGGCCTGCAGAAACCGAGCGAGATGACGGGACGCGATCTCCGCGAGGTGTAAGTTATATGTGGCTTAGATGCCTCAAAGGTCGGGAATACCACCAACGGCAGTTGGTGGATGCTTCTAATGCAACCTACTGACCGGCCAACCACTGTTTGCGAATCCCACCAACGGCAGTTGGTGGATGCTTCATTTTCAGCCTTAGGTGGCAAGTGAAAACTTCCACCAACTGCCGTTGGTGGTATTCCGGCCTTTGACGCAAAGCTGATATATGTCAAAAACAACTGCCAGATCGCTGTGGCTGCTTCCACTCTTCACGCTGTTCGTCTGCGCACAAACGGCGCGCGCCTGTCAGTGCGCGGAAGCCGGCCCGCCGTGCGAGGAGTTCTGGAAAGCGGACGCAGTTTTCATTGCGACCGTGGTTTCCAAATCGGCCGCACCCGATGGAGAGGCCGTGGCTGTTCGTCTAACGAGCGAACAAGTACTGCGCGGCGACCTCGGCGGACGTGACGTCGACGTCATAACGGGCTTCGGCGATGCCGATTGCGGCTACCCTTTCAAGATAGGCCAGAAGTATCTCGTCTACACCTCGCGATGGGAGAAGTATCAAAAGTTCTACGTGGGGCTTTGCAGCCGCACCAGGCTGCTGTCGGACGCCGAGGAAGACCTCGCTTACTTGCGCAATATGCCGCGCGAAAATACCGGCGGAAAGATTCTCGTCAACGTCACGAAACTAACCACGCCGATTGACGACGACAGCCGATTCGACCTCACGGCGATGGCCGGTCTGCGAGTAACAGCCGAACGCGACAACAAACGTCTCGAAGGGAAGACCGACGGAAACGGGTTGTACGAGTTCACCGGCGTCAGTCCCGGCAAATACAACGTGCGCGTTTACTTCTCCGACGATCCTGACGATTCCGAGGCATACGACATTGACGTGGCCGACCTAGGTTGTGGCAGTGCTTCGTTCCTATATAACGTCGGCGGAGAAATCGAGGGAAAAGTTGTCGACGAAAACGGCCAACCTGCCAATGGCGTGAAGGTCGATCTGATCCGCGTCGAAGATGCTGCGTCTGACTCGCCAAAGGGCAAGGTGCGCTTCACCAACGACGAAGGACACTACAGACTTACCGACGTCCCGCCCGGCAAGTATGTCCTCGGAGTCAATCTCATCGGCACTTCCGGTTCTCACTGTCCTCGCGAGCGAGCTTATTACGTCAATCCCAACAACTCGCTCCAGGCCGGCTATGTCGAGATGAAAGCGCGCCAGGGGCTGAAGGATTACAACATCCAGCTCACGCGAGGCGCTCCCGAGCGCGAGCTCGAAGGCATCGTGGTGTGGCCTGACGGAAAGCCCGCCGTTCGCGCCGCCGTCAATTTAATGACGGCCAACGATCCGATTTACATGGTCGGCGGACAGAAGGTGGTCGATGCGCGCGGCCGTTTCGTCTTGAAAGGAATTGAAGGCTGTAGTTATCTCGTCAACGCATTCACTTACGGCGGGCAGATCAGTGCTGACAACAAGGTCGAAGAGGAGCAACGTCACGCTGAACCGTTCAGGATCACTCTGACGAACCGGAAAACTCCGTCGATCAAGTTGGTCCTGATCTCGCCGGGTTTCGAGCACAGGAACGACGAAAAACCACGGCCCAAAAACTGACCAACTGCAACTGCAGCGCAAGTGCAATTCGATCCACGCAACATACTGGTCATTCACTTCGGCCAACTCGGCGACGTCGTCATGGGCCTGCCCGCGTTTCGCGCCATTCGCCGGCGTTTTCCGAATGCGCGGATCACTGCCGCCGTCGGAAAGCCGGCGAATGAGGTTGTCGCGATGTCCGGTTACGCGGACGAGATCTTCGAAGTGGATCGCGTTAGCCTGCGCGACGGCAACAAGCTGATCTCGATCGGGCGCATCATCAAGTTTGTCCGGCGAGTGCGGCAGGCGAAGTTCGACTTCGTTATCGATCTGCACAGCTTGTCTGAAACCAATCTGCTCGGCTACTTGTCCGGCGCGCCGCACCGGCTTTACTCCCGCCGTCCCGGACGTTCGCTCGACTACCTCGCCAACTTCAAACCGCGTCCGCCACTCGAGGACAATTCGCGGCATGTTACCGATCGTTATCTCGACGTTCTGAAGTCGTTGGATATTCAGGACCCGAGTCCTGTGCCCGTTATCAAGACGAGCCCGGCCGTTGACTTCGCCGTCGACGCGTTGTTGAAAAAAGAGAAGGCTCAGTCAGGCGAACTGCTGGTCGGTCTCTTTCCCGGCGCGGGCCATGTCTCGCGGAAGTGGCCGCTCAAGCACTATGCCCAACTTGCCGACCACCTGATCCGGAACAACCGCGTCCGCGTCGTCGTGTTTGCCGGTCCCGAGGAACGAGAGATGGTGCCGCACATGCGGGCGATCTTTCCGCCAAACACCATCTTTCTCGACCGGCTGACGATTCCGCAGCTCGTCTCCGCCCAGGCCCGTTTGACCGTCCTCATTTCGAACGACACGGGTCCGGCGCACCTCGCGGCGGCCGTCGGTGCTCCGGTTGTCGTGATCCTGGACCGTCCGACGCCTCATAGTTTCGTGCCGCGGGGCAGCCATCATCGGCTGATTTTCGGCGCGGAGATCACGAAGGTGCCGGTCGACGAGGTCTACAAAGCCGCCTACGAGCTTCTCGCGTTGAGCCGCACCGACCGCCTCTTGTACTCCGACAACAGCCAGGCCTGACTGTTTCCAGGAACCTTTTCGCCCCACATCCAAAGCCCTGACGATGTTAACTATAGACAAACGTCGTTTAACTTCGTTAGTATAACTACGGGCCCGCCCGGCTGATTTGCGGCGATACGGGTGAAGTGAGCCGGCCCGCCTCACGTAAATCTTTCCGAATTTGGCCTGCCTCAACAAATTTAGGGAGACAACAATGTCTACTATGTCGAATCGATTGACCTTCATCACGCTTTGCCTGTTGCTTCTTGCAGCCTCGGCGAGCGCCCAGAAGAACCTTACGGCCAAGGCCGGAAATGCCCCACCCGTAAATGCCCCAGTGGAAAGCGACCGATCGCGCGACGGCTTGATTGGCCCAGTGCGCCGCGTGCGGACCGAAGTCGCCAAGTTGACAACGCAGGACGGCCGCCAGGCCGAAGCCAAGCACGTGCTGGTCGAACTTGCCGCGTATGACATCAGGGGCAATAAGGTTGAGAATCAATATTTTCCCATCGCCGGCGCGACCCTGACCGGTAAGGAAGTCTACAAGTACGACGAAAAGGGAAACATCAGCGAGATGACGTTGCTGAACGCCGACGGCTCGCTCCTGAGCAAGGAAGTCTACAAGTACGAGTTCGACTTCCTCGGCAACTGGAACAGGATGACGACCTCGGTCGCCGTCGTCGATGCTCGCGGAATCACCTTCGAGCCTACCGAAGTGACGTACCGCTCGATCATGTATTACCTCGACGAGAACATGCTGAAGACGGTCCCCGGCGCCCCAGCCGCCACGGCTGCAACTGCCCAGCCGGTAGCACCGGTTACCGGAAGCACCGTCGCTGCGAACACGGCGGCGAAGCCAACGGCCGAGCCAAAGGGCAACAGCAAGTCGAAGGACACCGGCAAGTCAGCAGCTCCGGATCTTCCGTCAGCATCGACTTCCGCAACGAAGATCGTTTCGCTGCCGGTTGAAATGAAGACGACGGGTCTTGTGACCAACCAGGACGTGGTCGTGAACCTCGATGCGGAACCGCCTCCGGCGGCTGGACCACGCCCGATCTTGAAACCGATCTCCGGCGGCGTTCTCAACGGCACGGCACTCTCGCTGCCGCAACCGATTTATCCGGATGCCGCGAAACGCATGAGGACCTCGGGTATGGTGACGGTCGAAGTTGTGCTTGATGAAAGCGGCAAGGTAGTTTCGGCTAACGCGGTGAGTGGCCCAACCATTCTGCGCGATGCCGCGATACAGGCGGCACTGAAAGCCAGGTTCTCTCCCACGAAGCTTTCAGGGCAGCCGGTGAAAGTGTCGGGCATCATCAACTACAAGTTTGCGCTGCTCCCCTAACCTACCTTCATGGCGCGCTGGAAAGGCCGGCGCGCCATTCTCTCCTCTTTTCCAACCTGATGTCTTCTCCTAGAAGGGACGAGTTCTCATGGCACTAACTGGACACCTCAGTGACCTTTCACTTTCAGAACTGATCGAGTTTTTCTGTAATCAACGAAAGAGCGGACGTCTTAAAGTCTTGTACCCAAAGGGCGCGGGCTATTTTTACTTGCAGGCCGGATCCGTGGTTGATGCGCGCATCGGCGTGCTGCACGGCATTGACGCCGTTTACTACGCGCTGACGTTGCCGAATGCGGAGTTTGAATTCAACGCGAACGCTGAGACGAAGAATCGCACTATCAACCAACCGTGGACGCAGGTCGTGCTCGAAGGTTTGCGCCGCCTCGACGAAAACATCTCCCCAGGCGTTGCATTTCCGCCCGACTACGTTCCCGAACCTGATGAGCTTGAATCGTCGCCGTCGTCGTCGATGGAGGAGTCGAAGAACGACGTTGAGAGATCGTTTCCGCCCGGGTTTCTGGCGTTCGGAAAAGAAGGTGGCCCAAGCCGTAAACCGTTTTTCATCGGCGCCATCGCCGTTGCGATAGTCGCCAGCGTCGCCGTGATCGGTGTTCCTGCCGGCTGGTACAAGAGCTCTTCGAATGCCGCGGCGACGCCGCCGGCGGCCCCGGCCGCAGCGCCGGAGAGCACGCACTCTGAAACACCCGCGCAACCACAACCGGCCGAAGCGACGACTGAGGCCGCGCCCGGTGAAGATCCGGCAGCGTTAGCCGCGAGACGGCAGCGTGAAAAGGAAAAGCGCGCACGCGAGGCAGCCGCGAAAAATGGCGAGACGGCCTCGGCTCCAGCAGCTCAGCCCTCGTCTGAAACTCTGAAACCGGGTGCGAAGAGAGTCGTTGTTACGGTGACTTACGACGAGTCGGGACGCGTGACGCAGGCGTCGGGTGGCGACGCGAACGCGCTCAGGATCGCGCGCCAGAAACGTTTCCCTCCAGGCAAAGCCGGTTCGGCGACGGTAACGATTCCGATTAACTAATTTCGAATTTCGAATTTCGAATTTCGAAATTCAGACTCCCACGACTCCGAGGACGACGAGCAAGGCGCGTTTGAGACCGAGCTCCCGGCCCTGCGGGGAGTACCATTCGGCGAGAGTGTGAGAGCAGCCGGAAGTGCCACCGGCCCCGAGCGTGATCGCCGGAATGCCCAGCGAGATTGGAAGATTGGAATCGGTTGACGACTGATCGAGCCGAGGCTCGACTCCCACGATTCTCGTGGCTTCGATCGCAAGTTCGACTAAGGGCGAATCGGCCGGCGTCTCTCCCGTCGGCCTATCGCCGATCAGGTCGACTTTGAGATCCAGCAACGGATCTCTCGGTCTTCGAGTCGCGTTCTCTTCATCCACTGACTGGCGCACAGCGCGCCGGAAGAACGAGTCCAGACGTCGCAACTCAGCGTCAGCGCCGGAACGAAGATCGACGTCCATCGCCGCTTTCTCAGGAATCGAATTGACGCTCGTGCCGCCTTCAATGCGTCCCACGTTGAACGTGGTGCGCGGCTCGCGCGGTAACGGGTATCCGGCAAGTCGCGATATCGCGCGTCCGAGCGCGTGAACTGGATTCGGCAGACCGAAGTCGCCCCAGGAATGCCCGCCCGCGCCGGTGATCTCAACTCGATAACGCCGCGAGCCCAGCGCGCGGTTCGTGATGCGATCCACGCCTGATCCATCAAAACTCAAAAACGCATCGACCTTCGACGCCCAACGGCCGCGCGTCAGCAGATAACGCACGCCCCGCAGATTTCCCTCGCCTTCTTCGCCTACAGTGCCGACGAAAAGGATCGAACCTTCGGGCCGGATCTGTTCGCTCCGGATCGCCTGGGCCAGCGCAATCAACGCGGCGAGTCCGCAGCCGTCGTCGGCGATTCCCGGCGCGAGCAAGCGTTCGCCGGAACGAACGACAGTGAAGTCAGTGTCCGGTGAAAAAACTGTGTCGAGGTGCGCGCTGACCACGAACAACGGCGATCGCGTCCGTCCTTCGAGTAGACCGAGACAGTTCCCTTCTTCGTCGATCTCGACCTCAGTCAAGCCGAGCTCCAGAAATTTATCGCGCAGATATTCCGCGCGCTGCTGTTCCCCAAACGGGGTCGCCGGAACGGAACAGATGCTGATCTGCTCTTCCGTGATCGCGTCAGCGTTGGCTTCGAAGAAATTCAGTGCGCGCCCTACTTCAGGAAAGGACAACACGGATCGGGCTGATGGTGAAGTTTTCAGGATGGAAGACAAATCAGACCAACCTTAAAATCTCGCTCTCTTCGAGCACCCCGTTAGCTGACTTGGCGCGTTCGTAAATGCGATTGACGAGAGCTTCGTCCGCGACAATCCCGCGCTTCTCGAGCCAGTAGATCACGTTCGACTTACCGCTCATCGGACCGATCTCGATGACTTGCTCGAGCCCAAACTCGCCCGCCGGAACGCCGGAATAGACGATGTCAGCCAAACGCTGATCGCCCTTCTTGTAGCTCTTAATTACAGCCGCGGCGTGAACGCCGGTCGCCGTGCGAAAGGCGTCGCGGCCAAACACCGGATAGTTGCACGGCACAGTCCAGTTGCAAGCGCGCGAGGCTGTTTCGCAGTACTCGCCCAGACGCGAGAGATCGTTGTCGATCCAGCCGAGGAGCTTGAGATTGACGAGCAACTGATCGAGCGGTGTGTTGCCGACGCGCTCGCCCATGCCGAGGGCGGACCCGTGAACCTGATCGGCGCCCGCCTGGATCGCCGCCAGTGAATTGATGACGCCGAGGCCACGGTCCTGGTGTCCATGCCAGTCGAGACGAATGCCGCCGCCTTCTTCCTCGATGATGCTCTTAACGAACTTCACCACGGCGCGCGCGCCGTCCGGCGTCGAGTGGCCCACGGTGTCGCAGACGCAAACTGCTTTTGCCCCGCAGCGGATCGCGGTCGTGTAGAGCGCGCGAATCGTTTCCGGTTTGGCGCGCGTCGTGTCCTCGGTGACGTACATCACGGGCAAGCCTTGCGAGACGGCGAATGAAACTGCGTCTTCCGTCATCTGCAACAATCGTTCGAGCGTCCAGTCTTCCGCGAAGAACCGCACGGCAGACGAACCGATGAAGGTGCAGGCTTCGACGGGAATGCCGGCGCGCTGCGAGATCTCGGCGATGGGAATGATGTCGTTGCGATGAGTGCGCGCGGCGCAGTTTGGCCGGATTTTCAGTTTCTGTTCCGCGATCTCACGAGCGAGCCGTTCGACTCCGGCTGCGTGCGTTCCGCCGGCGCCGGGCAGTCCGATGTCGGCGGTGTCGATATTGAGTGCTTCCATCAAGTGAAGCAGTTCGAGTTTCTGTTCGACCCGCGGTTCCGAGACGGACGGCGATTGCAATCCGTCGCGCAGAGTTTCGTCGTCAATGCCGATGTGACGGTTGGGAGGCGCTAATGTAGGCTCAATCGTGTTCCAATCGTAAACTAGTTCTTCGATCGTCATTCAATTACCTCAACTGGGCAAATCGATTACAGCAACGGCGAAAACTAAAGTCAAGCAAGGCGGCTTTTGAGTCGCGGCGCAATTTCGGTATCATCCGTCTCCTTGTTGAAGACCGCTAAAAACACCGATCATGAAGACAATCGCCCTCGGCTCTGACCGCGCTGCAAAGATCATGGCGGTGCGCGCCAGCGTCGCCCGCGTCGCCGAAATTGACGCCAGTTGGGCGCACGCGAACGTCGTCGCCCGGCGTGTCGAAACCAACGTGCCGGCAATGCCGCTCACGGACTGGCAGTTGATGCAGGGAGCACTCGAACGCGCGCTCGCCGTCCAGGAATCACTCAAGAGCAGACGACTCGAAGCGGACATCTACGTCGGGCTCGAAGGCGGTTTTCACTCGGTGTCTATCAACGGCGAGTGGCACACGTTTCTGCGGGGCTGGGCGTACGCAACGGACGGCAATCGAGGAGCGTTTGGCGCCGCGCCGTCGATCTCGGTGCCGCCGGACATCGTGAAGAGCGTCGTCGAGGGCCGCCGTGAGCTGGGCACGGTGATCGACGAAGTCACCGGCAAAAGAGACGTCCGCAGCAAGCAGGGCGCGTGGGGCGTGCTTTCACGCGACCTCGTCACGCGTTCGATGAGTTTTGAACTGGCGCTGATCGCCGCGTTGGCACCGTTCTACAATTCCAAAATGTATATTCAATGAAAACGAATGGATGAACTAGTCGCACAAGTCAACGATGAGCCGCCGCCGCACTCGCGCAAGAACGCGGGATGGGTCGAGGTGATTGCCGGGTCGATGTTTTCCGGAAAATCGGAGGAACTGATCCGGCGTCTGCGCCGCGCGAAGATCGCGCGACAGAAGGTGCAGGTCTTCAAGCCCGAAATCGATTCGCGTTTCTCAGAGAACCAGATCGTTTCGCACTCTGAGATGCGACATGAGTCGGCGAACAGCCGTTCGGCTGCGGAGATACTCGAGAAGGTCGACCGCGATACTGAGGTGGTGGGAATCGACGAAGGACAGTTCTTCGACAACGACCTCGTGTTTGTGGCTAACGAGCTGGCGCGCCGTGGCGTGCGCGTGATCATCGCGGGACTGGATCAGGACTATCTCGGCAAGCCCTGGGAGCCGATGCCGCAGCTACTCGCCATCGCGGAATACATCACGAAGACCCACGCGATCTGCATGAAGTGCGGTCAGCCGGCGAACTATTCCCAGCGCACCTTCGAATCGGAAGAACGCGTCGCCGTCGGCGCGTCCGACAAGTACGAAGCACGGTGTCGCATGTGCTTCGTCCCTCATGCCGACGCGCCCACGGTCCACGAGTAATCAGGTTGTAAACGGCCCCTGCGCTTCGAACGCCACGGCATCTGGTCCAAATACCGTGAGTTGTGGAACTTGTGTGCTCACGAGCAGGGCTGCGACGTCAGTCCTCAGTTGAGTGTAAGAGGTCGGCGGCGACCGTCGCCTTACCACGTCGAGCACCGTCTGAGTGAACACGGAGTTTGGAAAACCATCAGCCGTGGTATCAGAATCCTCGCACGCCGCGAACAGCAGGACAGTGGCGGTGACTACCGGCTTCTCAGGCAGGTCCCTGAACATCTTCTCGTAAAGGTCCTTGTTCCGCGCGAGATGCCGGAGCCGGTCCTCGTTCGGGATCATCTTCAGCATTCCCGATCGTACTTTGGGGATGCGGGTATCGCGGTCGTCTGCGATCCGGCGTGTCTCGACGCCGGCGTTCTCTTCATTGCGGTCGCTTTTCGGAGGAGCGATCCTCTGGGAGACCGTGCCGCTGAAACAACTATCCGACACCATCAGGATCCGGACGCCGGCTGCAAACCTGGGCCACAGGTCGCGCGCTAAGACGTCGTCGCTGAGCATCAAATCGTGAAGCACCAGCGTCTCGTCCCGATAGTCCGTCTCGTCAAAATCCTCATCGGGCATGTAGCTCCCGTGACCTGAGAACGTGAAGAAGAAAATGTCGCCGGCACTCAACCGAGTGGCAGCGTCCTTTATTTTGTTGGTGACGTAGCTGAACGTCGCCTGGCTATTTGCGATCACTTCGCGTCCTTCGAAACCATGTTCCTCGGCAATCAAAGCCATCTCCATGGCGTCGTTCACACAACCGAGCAACGGTGTGGTGCTAACGCTCGTGAAGTTGACGCCGACGTGCATTGAGATTCCTCTAGCCATTTTTGCATCCTCCTTTCGCGTCCAAGCTTAAACACCGGTGTCGATCACGGTCATGCACGGAAATCGAGCCGAGCCTTTGTCCGGTGGAGGAACCGCCACTGCGGGGTTTTGACCGGGGATTTTCGTGTAGAACACGACCAATTTCTCCCCCGCCGGAACATTGGGGAGGATCTTGTAGTACTCACCCAACTCATCATGCGGCTGCTGACCCGCAGGCGGCCTCGGGACAAACGGTGGATCGTTTACGAAATACGCCTCGTAGTAAGCACCGGCGGGAATGTCGTTTGTCAGCGGAAACGACTGGACCTGCCCCTTCTCCCTCCATGCCACATTGACGCTGGTTCCGTAGATGTTGGCTCCCAGGATGCTGCAGAATTCCCTTAGTGGCGTGATGAGGGCCCCTGTCGTCGCATTTCGAAGCTCCGCCTCTAAACCCGGCACTGTCTTTGCGGCACAGTAGAAGGTGGCGTCATTAATCAAGATGCTCGGTTCCGCGGATGGCCTATCGACGGCAGTCTTTCCGAAATGCAATCTATTCATGTCAAAAACCCGCGGGAACGATATGGGGTCAATTTCCGGGATTGCAGCGCCCACATATTCGAAAACGCCCTGCGGGCTGTCTTTGGTGAGAATGAAACCGATCTTCCTTCCGTCCTGGGTCTGCTGAAGGAGCTGAAGCGAACCCTGATGACGCATTACGATCTCATCCGCCTTGTTGGGCTGCTTGAGCCTGATCTCGATCGAAAAGTCGTGATCTGTCCCCGTTTTATGAACGAAAACATCACACTCAGTTCCTGCCGCGTTAGGCTTCGCGATCATCAGGCCGTTGAATAAAACTTTCACCAACGGTAGACCTGCCGGGAGGGCGAATTTGGGTTGGAATGGCATTGTCGTTTCTCCTTTACCCTAAAATGGGGGATCTTCACTATTTTGTTAGTAAGTCGAAAGGCCGCCGATCACCACGAACGGCGCCCAGTAATACGGATGTTGCTGACTCGGTTTCTGAAGCATCTCGATCTGCGCGGTGCGCAGCGCCTGTGTCACAGGCTGCGACTCGTTGTGACGATGTTTGTGAAAACTGATCATCAATTCGGCGGTCGCGTCCGAGTCGACGGGCCACAGGCTCGCCACGGCAGTCGGAACACCCGCCACTAAGAACGGACGCACGCCGCCGACCGCGCCCTCACCGCTGTACTGTCGTTCGATCCCGGTGCTGCAAGCCGACAGGACCACCAGCCGCACGCGCCGCAAATTCAAACGATAGATCTCGTACGACTGCAAAAACCCATTTGAAGTATCGCTCGACGAGTCGTTGTCTTCCGGCGTCAACGGAAAACCGGAAAGTATTTCCGACTGCTCGTTGAGAACGTAGTGCGTTGCGAAGTGGACCACGGCCGCGTTTTCGATCGCTTCTTTGATCTTCGACTCGCGCGCCTGGTCGCGAATGAGTGGCGTCGAATTCTGATACAGACGCGAAACTTCTCGCGCCTCACGCACACTCGCAGGCAGATCCCGCAGCGACTTGAACCGCTCGCGGTTGAAATTTGGATTGCCGACACTCAGTAACTGCTCATGAACGTCGCCCGCCTTTCGTTCGGCGGCGCTCGACAGATAAACAAACAAGCTGGAGCTCGGCGCCAAACAAAGCCGGTAATCCTCGATCAGAAACTTTTTGCTTTCAGGCGAGACGAGCGCGGCAAACGGCACATAGTTGAGAATCTTGTCGGGAACGATGCACAGCGGCTGTGACTGGTCCAGCAGATCCTTAATCGGCGCAATCAATACTCCGTACAGCTCGGCGGCCGGCTCGCGATTGTAGGGCTGCTTGTCATCCGGCGGCACATTCACCGTGTCGAGATACTTCTTGATCTTCTCATTCAACGCCGGCGCGGCGATCGGGTAGGTGGCCCATTCAATCCTCGAATTTGTGACCAGCCACATCACCAGCCGATCGTCCAGGACCGCGTACTGCAAAATCTGCGTGTTGCGCGGCATCTTGTTCATGACTTCCGTGGCCGAAAGTGAACGTGTAACCGCTTGCAACTTCACCTCGACGTCCGCTCCCTTGCCGCGAACGGCCGCGCCTCGCTGCACCGCGTCGAGCAGCGATCGTCCCTTGCTCTCTTCCGAATACTCGAATCCTTTAATCTTGTCGTTGACGTTGAGCTCGTGAGTGACGGCGAGATCGTAAACGCCCTGCTCCAGGTCGTAGAAACCGTTGCGCTGACTCTCGACCGTAATCTTCGAACGGTACTGCTCCGAAAGACCCAGGACTCTGCGCAACTCGCTTTCGACGGCATCATGGTCTGAGTTGGCCATGTAGCAGTGAAGTTTTCCTTTGTAGGCGCGGTAGCTGAAATAGGTAAACTTTATCTGGCTGAAGTACCGGAGGCTCGTATCGTACTCTTCGATCGCTTTGCCGCAGTCGCCCGCCTGCCGCCGAATGTCGCCGAGTTGCAACAACGCGGTGGCCATTATTTCAACACCGCCGGCTTTGCCCTGAAGACTTCGTCCCACCTCAAAGCCGTTCTTCGCTTCGTCCGCTGCCTGGTCAAACCTCTGCATCGCCGCATAAGTGGAGCTGAGATAGTTGTAGGAACGCGTGAGCGGGAGCGGGCGCTTCATCTCGACCGCTGTCGACACAGCTTCCTTCTGGTAGAAGACCGCGGCCTCATACAGATCCATCTCGGTCATGCAGAAACCCATCTGCGCAAGCAGTCCCCAACGCTGCATCGGCTCAATTCGCCTGCTGGACGCGATCGCCATCGCCCTGCTCAGGTACGACAGAGAACGACTCATCCGATTCAGCACTTGATAGAAATCGGCAATCTGCGTCAGGCACTTCAACACGCCGTTGGCGTCGTCGATCTCCTCAAACCCGTGAAGCGCTTTCTCGCTGTACTCCAGCGCATCGGAATACTCGTAAGCATTGGCGCTTACGTGGGCCAGGCTGTAGAGACAGTTCGCCAACAACCAGCGATAGTGGTTCGACTCGCATATGCTCAACAGCCGATTGAAACTCAACCGAGCTTCGTCATAATCCGGCAGGAACACGTAGCAGTGGGCCAGTCTGTACTCGACAAAAGTGACTCCACTCTCTGTGCCGGAAAGCTCATAAGCGTGTTTGGCCTTGCGGTACTCTTCGATAGCGTCGTGATATTTCGATTCGGTGAACAGCGCGTAGGCGAGGCGCATGTAACGGCGGGCTTGGGTCAATAAGGCTCTCGCGTTTGGCGGCGCTCGTGAGATCTGGCTCAAAAGATCCGCCGTGTATCGATCGCCGGCGCGATCGAGTTCCAGCTTCGCAATCATTTGCAGTGTGGAAAGACTATCGTCCGGACCGGGCAGCAACTCAGAGCGCTCGATGCCTAACTGGGCGTCCAGCAAATAGTTGGTGATCGTGTTGCCTGCCGTGGTGTAGTTGTCGCTGATCAACTGCCAGGCCGCTTCTTCGTTGCCGTTCTTTCGCGCCTGTAAGAGATCTTTGACGTCGTCCTCGACGTTTCCCGAACTGTCCTGCTCGGCTTCGAGGTTCTTGAGATTGGCTTCCGCTTCCGTTCTCCACGGCGAGGACTGGTCTTTCTGAAGATATTCCTTCCAGGCCGCTTTTGCCTGGCCAGTCTGCCCCATCTTTTGGTGCAAAAGGGCGCGGTTGAAGTAGGCGTCGAGCAGGTTGGGGTTCAATTCGATGGCTTTGTTGAGGTGTTCCAGGCTCTTTCCGTAGGCTTCAAACTCCTTGCCGCGGCTGTTCGCGTCGGTCGATTGAATAATCCCCTGCTCAAGCAGGGCCGCGCCGAGGTCGCTGTGAATCTTCGGATCTTTCGGATCCAATGCGAGGGCGGCGTTGAGCTCTCGTATAGCTTTTTCAAAGTCGCGCTGCGTGACGTAGTACTGACCGAGTGCGTGATGTGTAGCGGCCGCGTTCGGGTTATCGTCGACTGCTTTTATTAAAGACGTTGCGGCAACGTCGCGCTGGAACTCGTCAACTTTTGCGCCGCCGCCGCGCTGGTTGGGAAGCTTGGCGTAATTCAGACTCGACAAACGCACATCTACGGGGCGTTCGTCGCGATACGCAGTCTGAAGGGCCGCGAGACCGCGGTCTAAATCAGACGGCGACTGAGGACGCAGCGAGCTCCAGACGAAAAAGCCTATGCTTGCCGCCACTAAAACCATCGCGGCGACTGCGAGATTGTGCGTGTACCACGGTCTTTTCGGGACGATTCGAACCACGTTGGGCGGATCGACCAGTTTGCCGTCACCCTGGCCGTTCGACGCCTCCCGTCCCCTGCGCTCGTCCAGCGCGATCGCGAACCGAAGCTTCTCGCGCCGGGCTTCTGACTTGAAAAAGTACGCCCGAACCTGCTCAAGCTCCTCGCCCTCGAACTCTCCCGCCCGATACTGGTCGATTATGTCGTCGACCATCACGTCTAACTCTTCGGAATACTCAGGTTCCGACAGTAGCCGAAGCTCTACCTCTTCTTCTTCGACTTCCGTGAGTTGACCGAGAAGGTATCGTTTTAATTGATTGTTTCGGTCTTGATTGATGGCTGCCCCCCTCCCACTGAACCCTTACCTACAATGGGTCGGGACTTCAGTTTTGTTACTCGGTTTCCGCCGAGGCATTGCCGCATGCAGTTCTCGACGCGAACGCGAATGTGGTGCACTCTGACTCGCAAGGCGCCTTCCGTGATTCCCAACTCGGCCGCCATTTGCTTGTGGTGTTCGATCTTGTCGTGACCCTCGTAGAGGTAGTAGTCGAGGATCAGTTCGCGTTTGTCCGCCGGGAGCGCCTCGAGACACTTTTCGAGACATTCGTGCTCCGCGCCGCTCGGGCGAGGATCGACCCAAACTGGGGAAACTTCGACCGCCACCTCCTTGATGCGGATGCGCTCGCGGACAACGTTGCGCGCCACCCCATGGAAGTAGCGCGTCGGCTCGCCTTCGTAGTTCTCGCGGATGTCGGGCAGGCGGATGATGACGCGATTGATCGTTTCGTCCGCCAGGTCTTCGGCGTCGTTGAAGCCTTTGGAGACAAAGACCCGGACGAGTCCTCCGCGGATGGTCTCGTACTTCGTGCCTGCCAACTCTCGATCATTACTTAACCAGCTTAGTAAAGAATCGAATTGTTCTTGTGTGATGACCAACATCTCCTCAGTTGAGAACTACATGTCCGGAAGACCAGGCGAGAGGGTCAAGAAGTGGCAACGGGAAAACAGGCAGAAATTATCCCAGACCACGACCAAGATCAAGAGGATTCCCCTCGAAGGTACTTTTTCCGCGCGTGCAAGTTTTCGTACGGTCTAAACGCGGTAGGGCAACGCGCACGATACGCCTCCTCGTCTCAGGTTGCAAGAAGTCTCCTCGTCCACCGTTCTTCCAACCGTGTTACCAACTATCGAGGAGTATGACAATGAACCCAAAGCACCTTTTCCCGATCGTGGTTTTGAGTCTGCTGATCGCCATTCCAGTAGTTCTCTTCATCAAAGCCAACGCCCAGAACTCATCGACGCCGCAGTCGAAATCAGCCTACCGTCTCTCCGGTCCATACACGCATGAGAACCTCACGATCTTTCTCGTTCACGGGAAAGAACTGATGCCCGGAAAGACGTTTTTGACGCTCCAGGAAGCACTCGCCCAAAAGAAGGTCATCGTCTATGAGACCAAGGACGTCAACGAGCTCGCGATCCGAAACCTCTCTAACCAGGACATCTACGTGCAAGCCGGCGATGTGGTTCGAGGCGGCGAGCAGGATCGAATGATCTCGCTGGACTTCATCGTTCCACCGCGCTCGGGACGCATGCCGATCGCCGCCTTTTGCGTCGAATCCGGCAGGTGGAGCGCGAGAGGAAACGAAGCGCCCGCGTCGTTCAGCAGTTCCGAAAACTCCGTGGCCACGAAGGAGCTGAAACTGGCCGCGAAGCGCGACGGGTCGCAGCAAGCTGTTTGGGAAAACGTGAAAATGGCCCAGGACAAGCTGAGCGCGAACGTCGGCGGCAATGTCCAGGCACTGAGATCAGCGTCGAGTTATGAACTGTCCGTCGAAACACCGAAGGTGAAGGAGACGACGGCGGCTTACGTAAAAGCGCTGTCAGGGATAGTGAATAGCCACTCTGACGTGATCGGATACGTGTTCGCGATTAACGGCAAGGTGAACAGCGCCGACGTCTATGCGTCACGATCGTTGTTCCTGAAACTGTGGCCCAAGCTGTTGAAGGCTAATGCGGTCGAAGCCGTCGCCGAGCTGACCAAGGAAGCTGCGCCGCAGCCGGTCGTTGCCGATGAGACGGTTCACGCGTTTCTGGCTGAGTCAGAACGGCCGGCCGCCGCGACGAAAGACGTAACCCGGCGCGTCAAGCTCGTCACGAGAGAAGACGACAAGAACATCTTCTTCGAGACTGTAGACCGCAGCGACAAGGACAACTGGATCCATCGCAACTACATCCGCAAGCAGTAACCTAAGCCAAAAAAGGCGAGCGACCGTGAACCGTACGGTCGCTCGCCATCATGGCATTGAGGTATGCCCTTCGTCACAGTGAGGTTGCGGTTTCGCGTGGGGCACTTCACCGCAGTTTGCCGCTTCGCGCGGGGTAAACCTCGTCTGGGCGGGGTCGTTATTTCGTGCCGCGCCTATTGCTAATGACGTTACCCCCCAAAACATTTCAAAAAAATATCAGTGTGTGATCTTCGTTGAGTAAAGAATCCCGTACATCGCGTCCTTGTGACGTTCAAAATCCTTGCCTTCACTCGCCAGCATCACGTTGACGAGCTGCAACTGGCCCAGGTACTTGCGGTATGCCATCCACTGCAATCGCCTGATGCCGTCAGGCTTCTCAGGATCCGCTTCGCGAAACTGAACCCCCTTCAGCCCGTCAATCTCTACCCATTTCAACTCATCAACCTCGCCGTTCTTCGCGCGCGTCTTCGCGCCGTCGTAAAACGCCTTGATACTTATATCGGCAGGAAAACTCTCGTCCATCGGCGAGATATTGACGTTCAGCGACGCACTGTCCTGCGATTGCCACGACAGGATCTTCGATTCGTTTGTCGTCTCAGTCCAACCGGCGGGCATCGTGAACGACATCCCTTGCCTGTCCCACTTTGCTTCCTTGCCGCCAGCCAGCGCGGCTAATTGAGTCGGCGTCGCGACGCCATGCTCCGGACTCGCTTCGTTGTCGCTCGCCGACGAACTCGACGAACTGGAGCTCGAACCGCTCTTTTTAAATCTTTCGGAAAGATTGCAAAGCGAAAGAGCAAGACCGATAAACAACACGAGCGCAATGTGTTTCATGAAAAGAACTCCGCAGACGTTTTTTGGCCGAGCGCAGTGCTTCTATGCCAAAAGCGTACGCCAAGTCAACACTTTGTTACTTTCAATCAAGACTGGCTCTTCTGACTTCTACGCGGCACATGGTATGCTACGGACCTTCCCTGTTCACCCCCTCGGTTAGTAACGTCGCGCGAGAGCGCGAATCCTGCGGAGAGTGCAAACATGAAAATTACCGACGTCAGACCGCCGGTCTTCGTTATCGTCCTGGCTATTTCAACTATTGTTATCGCTATGAGCGGTTGCGCGCGGGGTCCGGAGGCCAACGCCAACATAAACACGAATATCAATACCAACACCAACGCAAACACCATCGCGAACGCCAACGTCACGGCGGCGCCACCGTCAACCATCGCCGCGCGTGAGCCGGATACTTATCGAGCGACGCTTGTCTTTACCGCGGAAACGGAAGGCGGCGACAAGACCATCGGCATTCCAACGTTGTCCGCCGACGTCGCGCGCAGCGGTGAGGATCGTCGCGTATCGTTTAAGTTACCGGACGGCTCGGATTTGATTTACCTGGATCACGCAGGTACCCATTACGCGATCTCGCCGGCGCGAAAGCAGTATGCGGAACTGACGCCGGCGGCTACCGGTTTCCAACTGCACAAACTAATGACGCCCGGGCAGCTCGTCGCTTATCTCGACAAACTGCAAGGCATCAAACCCGCTGGTGAAGAGAACGTGAATGGTCGAACGGCCGTGAAGTATAGTTACGCGAGAACGTCGCAGACCCAAACTTCCGCCGGCGAAGTCAGGACTGACGGATTTGTTTACGTCGATAAAGACACGGGACTGCCGCTTCGCGCCGAGCTTTTTAGCGAAGCCAGTGGTAACGTTCAGGGAGTAAAAGGAGCGAAGATCGTCGCCGAGATGCGCAACATCACGACGACTGTGGATCCGTCGCTCTTCGAAGTGCCCACTGGATTGAATAAAGTTTCCGAACAACAAGTGCGGGCGCAGATCGACGCCATCACTAACACCGTAGCGGCAGTGCTGCGAACGCTTTTGACGAACATGAATACAGCGCCGCCACCACCGCCATCACCGACACCGACGGGCACAGGCACGCCAACGACAGCCGCGCCAGTACCGCCACAATAAGGAGCGCACACATGCGATACGTTGTCATTCTCCTGCTGGGAATTCTGCTAGGCGGCGGCGGGGCCATCTTCTTTCTCGGCGCGCCGCGGGCGAAGTCCGCGCCCGGCACGCCCGTCAAACCACCGGACCCGGGAGGAGATCCACCCGCCACCATCGTCCTCAGTCTCGAACAGAGTTTTATCGACGGGGTGATGGCTACGACGTTTCAAGGATTGGGAACTCCGACGTTTCATCTCGGCCGCGCAGACGGGCAGTCGGATGGGCAGATCACACCCGCGCTTTTTCAGGGCGGGTGTGCGAACTCGATCACGTTGCTGCCGGAGTCGGGTGGCGTTAAGACGGGAGTGCAGTTTCACAATGGGACGGTGAATGCACCGATGGCGTTCAGTGGAAGTTACAACCTCGCGGGGAACTGCATGCAGTTCAAAGGTTGGGCGCAAACGGCGATCAAGTTGTCATTCGATCAGGCGAAGCAGACTGTTTATGGATACGTCGACGTTCAGGGAGTGAATCTCGAGGGCGCTAACCCGATCGCAAACAACTTCCTCACCGTGTTTGTGCAGGGTGCGATCAATCAGCGCGTCAATCCGCTGGTGCTGGTGAGTGAGCAGCAGTTGTCGCTGGCGATACCGGTGAAAGGGAGTAATGGCTCGGTGAAAGGGCGGGCGAAGGATGTGCGAGCGGATATACAGGAAGGGGCGCTGAAGCTGCACCTGACGTACGAGTTTAGTGGCGTCAAAGCTGACGGCTCCTCCGGCGGCTAACCCGGTTTCATTTTCCATTTGTCGTTTTCCATTTGTCATTTGTCATTTGCCGTTACTTGCCGTTTTTGTTTGGCGTAGCGCGCGGGGCCACTTCTTGAAAAATGACAAATGAAAAACGACAAATGGAAAATGGCAAATATCCCCGTTCTTTACTTCACAAAGTACTTGACGCGAGTCGCCCGGCGGGGGTAAGATGCGAGCGATGAAGCCCGTCTCCGCCATCCCCAAAACCCCACCCGAACCACCAGCCCTGCACGACCGGGCCATGGACAATCTGCGCTACATCCGCGAAACGATGGAGCGCGCCACGGCTTTCACCGGCATCTCCGGCTGGGGCGCATTCGCCATCGGCGTCACAGCACTGCTCGCCAGCATCATTGCCGCCCAACAAACGACCTTCAACGCCTGGCTCGCAGTCTGGATCGCCGAAGGACTCATCTCATTGCTGATCGCCGGCTGGTCCATGGATCGAAAAGCCCGCGCGATCGAAATGCCCCTCGGTTCAGGCCCGGGACGAAAGGCTGTCTTCAGTCTGACGCCGCCAATGATCGCCGGCGGCCTGTTGACGATCATGCTGGTACGCGCCGGACTGACGAACGCGATCCCCGGCGTCTGGCTATTGCTTTACGGAACCGGCGTGATCACCGGCGGCATGTACTCCGTCCGAGTCGTGCCGATCATGGGAATCTGTCTGATGGCTCTCGGCGCTCTCGCGCTCGTCTCCCCAGCCTACTCGAACTGGTTCATGGCGGCCGGCTTCGGCGGCCTGCACCTCGTGTTCGGGGCAATTATTGTGAGGAAATACGGTGGCTAAACAATCGACTGCTAAAAAGTCCGTCCCCCAGAAATCGATCGCTGAAGTTCCAAACGCGGAAAAGTCTCCGGCGAAAGAGCAGAGTGCTGCGCCGAACCTGGACCGCCTGATCCACGAACGCCTGCGCCTCGGAATCATCAGCGCACTTGCCGCCAACGAGTCGCTCACCTTCAGCGACCTGAAAAGATTGATGAATACGACTGACGGTAATCTCAGCGTCCACGCGCGCAAACTCGAAGAAGCAGGCTACATCTCCTGCACCAAATTCTTCGAAGGCCGCCTGCCGAAAACCGAATACAAACTGACCGCAGCCGGACGTAGCGCGCTCGAGAACTACCTCAGTCACATGGAATCGCTGATCAAGCAAATGCGAAACAGTTAGTGCCGACGCGCGGGCTCGCGCCGTCTCTTTTTTTGTCTTTCGACTTTGCGAAGTAAAGAGCTTTGAAAGTCATGGAAACCTTCGACGTAACCATCATTGGCGCCGGACTCGCCGGCCTCCAGTGCGCTCGACTTCTCGGAAAACAAGGACTCAAAGTCCTGCTCGTCGACCGTAAGAACGCACTGGATCAAAAGATCCACACCACCGGCATCTTCGTGCGCCGCACACTCGTCGACTTCGATCTTCCGAGCGACTGCCTCGGACCACCAGTCAAACACGTCACACTCTATTCACCCGCCCTGCGTCCGATCGACTTCGTTAGTGCCCACGATGAGTTTCGCATCGGACGCATGGGCCAACTCTACCAGCGCTACTTGCAGCAGTGCCTGCTCGCCGGTGTCCGCTGGCTTCCCGAAACGAGTTACCTCAGTCACACAGAATCAAACGGCAAACTGACCGTGCAACTCGGCGGCGCCGCTTCGACGCAATCGATAACGACGCGTTACCTGATCGGCGGCGATGGCGCGCGCTCTCGCGTCGCGCGCGATCTGAAACTCGATCTGAACCGCGAGTGGATCGTCGGTGTCGAAAGTGTTTTCGAAGGTGCCGTCGTCGATGGTCCACCCCGGCTGCTTTGCTTTCTCGATCCTCAGCTCGCTCCGGGATACATCGCGTGGATCGCGCACGACGGCGAAGAGACGCATCTCGGCGTCGGCGGCTACGCATGGCGATTCGATCCGCCGTCGGCGCTCGAAGCATTTCGCGCACGCGTCGCCCACTTAATTGACCTTGAAAGCGCGAAACAGATCGAACGTCGCGCCGGATACATTCCCGTCGGCGGCGTCCTGCGAAACATCGCAAACACGCGTGGACTGCTGATCGGCGACGCCGCGGGCGCCGTCTCACCGTTGACTGCCGGCGGGCTTGACCCGTGCATGCGTCTCTCTTCGTTCGCCGCGAAGGTCGTCGCCGAATATCTCGGACACGGCGATGCGGAAGTTTTGAACGCGTATTCCGGAGAGCTGTTCAGATCGCGTTTCGCCTCGCGTTTATGGGCGCGCCGCATTGCCTCGACGTTCAATCAGCCCCAGGTTCTGGAGCTCGGCTGCGCCATCCTGCGTCTGCCTTTGCTCAACCGCGTCGCACGTCATGTTTTCTTCGGCCGCGGTTCATTCCCGGATGTGGAGATGACTTACGACTTCTGTGGATCACCACATTGTGCTGTCGCACCCGGTGGACCAGAATTTCGCGTCAAGAATTAAGGTGGTCTAAAACCACCGGAGACTCACAAGGAGCAGCGACAATGTTTCAAAGAATCGTCGCCATCGTTTTCATCTTCATCGTTGCCGCAATCGCCTGGGGCGCACTCGGAGCAACGATTCTTTCGCGCACGTACGATTCGAGCGCCACTTCGTCGAGCAGAGTTGAGTCGACGTGGGGCACGGAACAAAACCAGGCGCCGCCCGCGGCCTCCTTCACGACTCAAGTCTCAAAGAAGGAGGAGACAATGGAGAACGGAAAAAAGATCGTGAAGACAGTGACTGAAAATGTCGTCACGTCCCTGCCATTAGAGAGCAGCACGATCGACGTCAATCTCGATCTCGGACACCGGCAAAAGGGGCTGCTGTGGTACAGCACTTATAAAGTCGATTTCGCCGGCCGTTACTCGTTCCGCAACACCAGCGACAAAGAGCAGATCGTCGCGTTCGATCTGGAGTTTCCAACCAGCAGGGCCATTTACGACAATCTCACGTTCGTAGTCGATGGAACGCCGCTGACAATCAACACCACCGACAACGCCGTCACGGGCACTGCCAAAATCGGCGCGGGTAAAGTGGCCCAGCTTACCGTCGGATACAGCTCACAGGGACTGAACGAGTGGCGCTACAGCTTCGGCGCCGGCAACGTCTCGCAGGTGCGCGACTTCAATCTCAACATGACCACGAACTTCAAAGACATCGACTTCCCGGACAACACGCTCTCGCCGTCTGAAAAAACGCAGACCGGCAACGGCTGGCATCTGACGTGGTCGTACAAGAACCTGCTTTCCGGTTATCAGATCGCGATGGCGATGCCGGAAAAACTACAACCCGGCCCGCTCGCCGGCCGCATAAGTTTCTTCGCCCCCGTGTCCCTCTTCTTCTTTTTCTTCCTCATGCTCATCATCACAACCATGCGCGGCATCGACCTTCACCCCATGAATTATTTTTTCCTCGCTGCCGCGTTCTTCTCTTTTCATCTGCTGTTGGCATACCTGGTGGATCACATCTCGATTCACGCGTCGTTTGCGATTGCCGCCGCGGTCTCGATCTTTCTGGTCGTAAGTTATCTGCGGCTCGTGGTCGGGATTCGCTTTGCGAGCCGTGAGGCGGCGCTGGCGCAGTTTATCTACCTCGTGATGTTCTCTTACGCGTTTTTCCTCAAGGGCTTCACGGGGCTGGCGATCACGATCGGCTCCGTGCTGACGCTGTTCGTTGTGATGCAGGTCACGGGACGCGTCCGCTGGAATGAGAAATTCAAGGTCAGATCGGCGGAACCTGAGATTGAACTGAGTTAGTTTGTTAATGGAATACCGGGTTTGGGCGTCTATCTCAATGTGAACTTCGCGGCTTTTCGTCGCGTATAGGGCACCGGATCGACGGCCAACCCGGTTTTCCATGAGAGCATTTGTTTCCTTCTTTTCTGACGCCCTGAGAATCGCTCTACAGTCGATCTTTGCGCACAAACTGCGGGCTTTTCTGACGCTCATCGGCATCATT
The DNA here is from genome assembly GCA_036279935.1 of Pyrinomonadaceae bacterium. GTDB lineage: Bacteria > Acidobacteriota > Blastocatellia > Pyrinomonadales > Pyrinomonadaceae > PSRF01. Next base: position 55,689 of record DASURS010000016.1, on the reverse strand, counting down.
ATCGGCGTCGCTTCCGTCGTCACGGTCGGCGCATCAATCAGCGGGCTCAACACTTACGTCGTCGAGAAAATCACGAAGGTACTCGGCAGCAATCACTTCATGATCGCCCGCATGGCCTTCTCCGGCCATATGGACGACGAGGAGTTCGAACGCATAAACCGTCGTAACAAGCGAATCAACTGGGACGACTACGAGTGGATACGCGACCACTGCGGCTCGTGCGACGAAGTGGGCGCGAATTCCGGGGCAGGTACTGACCTGAAGCAGGACGGAATCGAGTTTCCAGGCGCGATCGTCTTCGGCGTCACCGCGAACATGGTCGACGTCGAAGACAAAACGATCGAATCCGGACGGTTCATCTCGGAAGACGAAGTGAAGCGATCGGCGCTCGTAGTCGTTCTCGGCGGCGACATCAAGGACAAGTTCTTCCCGAATGAGGACCCGCTCGGCAAGACCTTGAAAGTTCGCGGACTGCCAATGCGCGTGGTCGGCATCGAGGAAAAACGCGGCGGATTGTTCGGCGGCTCCTTTGATCGGCACATCTACATTCCCGTCACCACGCACCTCCAGATCTTCGGCCGCAACGGCCTGCAAATTCACGGCAAGACACGCACGCGCGAGAAGTTTCATATCGCGATCGAAGACGCGCGCGTGGCCATGCGTATCAAGCACCGGCTCAACGGCAGTGACGAAGACGACTTCGGTCTCGTCAACGTGGAGGAGATAAATAATCAGATCGATGAGTTCACCGGCGCAATCGCGAAGGTCGTCATCCCGATCACGTTGATCACGCTGGTCGTCGGCGGCATCGTCGTGATGAACATCATGCTCGTGAGCGTGACGGAAAGGACGTTCGAGGTCGGCCTGCGAAAAGCGGTGGGCGCGACGCGAACGCAGATACTGCTTCAGTTCCTTATCGAGTCCGGAATCCTGTGCGCGCTCGGCGGAATCATCGGACTGCTCGTCGCGTGGGGAATAACGACACTGATAACGGTGCTGGCGTCCATCACGATGACGATCACGATCGGCTATATCCTGCTGGCGCTGATCGTTTCAACCGTAATCGGAATGATTGCCGGCATTTATCCGGCGTTCAAAGCAGCCCGGCTCGATCCGATCCTGGCCCTGACACATGCGACTTAAAGCTCCCAAGCTTCAACTGCCGAAAGGAATGCTGCGCGAGACGTTGCGCATGGCGCTCGACAGTGTGCGCGGGCATAAGTTTCGCAGCTTCCTGACGGTGCTGGGGATCGTCATCGGCGTGATGACGGCGATCTGCATCGCGTCGCTGCTCACCGGTTTACGCCAGAATATCGTGGCGATGATCGAAGAGTACGGCACCAACAACATCTACGCCTTCCACCTCTCGACTGGTCCACGCACCAGCGAAGATCGTTCCGAACGTTTGAGACGTCCGTTGACAGTCGCAGACGCGGAAGCAATCAAAGCGCAGGCGCCGGCGGTTGAAGAGGTCGCGACCGTGGCGCCGAACGTCGGTTACGGCGGTGGAGCTTTCGACGACAACATCACCTATCAAGGTAAGAACTATCGCTGGGGAAACACGCAAGGCGTTTCGCCCAACTACGCCGACGTCACGAACATCGTCCTCAAAGAAGGCCGCTTCATCACGGAGTCGGACGATTCACAGCGCGCGAACGTCATGGTCATCGGCGTCAACGCCGCTGATGCGCTGTTCCCCGGGTTGAATACCATCGCCGGAACGCGCGTGCGAATGGGCGGCTACAACTTCGAGGTCATCGGCGTGCTTGAAAAACGGAAGGCCGGATTCTTCGGCGAGAACGAAGAAGACAACGCCGTCTACATTCCGTTTCGCACCGCGCAAAAGATCGCGCCGGCAAGAGGGTATCTTTTGATGGTGATTCGCGGACGCTCCGGTCAGGTCATGGAAGCTTTGACTCAGTCGGAGGAAATTCTGCGGCGGCGGCGTCAGGTGAAGTTTAACGAGCCTAACAACTTCGACATCAAGACTGCCGACAAGTTTATCGAACAGTTTGACAGCATCACGGCGATGGTCGGGCTGATCGCGATCGCGATTTCCAGTCTCGGATTGTTGGTTGGCGGCATTGGCGTCATGAACATCATGCTCGTGAGCGTTACTGAGCGGACGAAAGAGATTGGTGTGCGCAAAGCAATCGGCGCGCGTCGCAGAGACATTGTGCGACAGTTTCTGTTTGAGGCGATGATGCTGACGTTTCTCGGCGGTGTGCTGGGCGTCCTGCTGGCCGTCGGCGCCAGCCGATTGGTCATGTTGTTCGTGCCGAGTCTGCCTGCGTCGATTCCATCGTGGGCGGTGATCACGGGACTGACTGTCTCGATCGGCGTTGGTTTGATTTTTGGTGTCTGGCCCGCCCGCAAAGCCTCACGACTCGATCCGATCGAGTGCCTGCGCTACGAATGATCCGCTTCTCGCATCGTTTTTGATGTAATCTGTCGCTCGTGGATCGCGACTTCAAGAAAGAATTCCTGACTTACATTCAAGTCGAGAAAGGGCTCGCGCGTCACACGCTGGAGAGTTACGAACGCGACCTCACGCGTCTGCAACGTTGGGCAGCCGGCAGCGGCAAAGAGTTCACACAACTCACTCGCGCTGACTTGCGCAAATGGATCGCGAGTTTGTCACGCGACGGACTCGCGCCGGCGTCGATCGCTCGCGCCGTCAGCGCAGCGCGCGGTTTCTTCAAGTTTCTGATGCTCGACGGACACATCAAGTCGCATCCAGCGGAGGATCTCGACACGCCGCAACGATTCAGCTACCTGCCGAAGTTTCTAACCGAAGACGAGATCAACCGCCTGCTCGCCGCGGCCGACGTCTCGAAAGAAGAAGGCATACGCGACCGCGCCGTACTCGAGATCATGTACGCGAGCGGCTTGCGCGTCTCGGAACTGGTGACGTTGAAGCAAGCCGACGTCGATCTGCTCGCCGGTCTCGTCGTTTGTCACGGCAAAGGAAGCAAGGAACGCCGCGTCCCGTTAGGAAAGAGCGCCATTCACTGGCTGCAACAATACGCGGCGGTGAAAGCCGGTTACGGCAAGTCCTCGTCGCCGTACGTTTTCTTACATCGCGGGAAGCCGTTCACGCGCCAACTCGCGTGGGCGATGATCAAGCGCCACGCGGAACGCGCCGGAATCAAAAACGTCTCGCCCCACACGCTGCGTCACAGTTTCGCCACTCACCTCTTGCAGCGCGGCGCTGACTCGCGTTCGGTGCAGGCGCTGTTAGGCCACAGCGACATCTCCACGACTCAGATCTACACGCACATGACCGACGTCCATTTGCGGTCCGCTTACAACCGTCACCACCCACGCGCGCGTCTGCGAAACTCGAACGACTAACCATTTCGTGTCGCGCATGCACCGTCTAAGGCACGGCCCATGCTTTTCACCCACGCCCGAGTCATCAAACCTGGCCCATAAATAATTTGAGATTCCTCAAGCCTGCTACTTCCAGTCGCAACCTTCGTTGAGAACGCTCAATTCGCGGATCTCGCCTCGTTTCTGCGCTTTACGGGCATATTTTTTGCCAATAAACACGGCGAATTACCGAGTGCGGCGCCCGGTCGCCGCTTTGACTGACGGGGCGCGCTGATAGACACGGCCGTTAATCTCAAAAGTTGTCGCATTAGTGCTCGTCTCCACGGACGAAGCGGTCACCAGCCGCCGCACTCGGAAAATCTCCTCAATAAAAACTGAATAGGAGCACCACCATGAAAGTCTCCCGACTAAGCGCCCGCGCGCAGACCACCTTCGTCCTTCTCCTTCTGACCTTCCTTTCGATTGCCGTAACCGCCCGTGCCGACGACGATGAACCTGACGATTACGATGTGAAAGCCCGCGTCGTGCGCATCAGCTTGATAACCGGGGAGGCAAGCTTGAAGCGCAACGGCAACAAGGATTGGGAACGCGCCCGCGTTAACTATCCGCTCGTCGAAGGCGACACAGTCGCGACGGATAGAGACAGCCGGCTCGAAATACAGTTCGACGCGCGCAACTTCGTGCGGCTAGCGCCGAATACGGTGCTGCGCATCGTGTCGCTGCGCGATCAGGGAACGGCCGTCGGCGTAGTGGAAGGCACGGCCATCGCACGGCTCGCGAAATTCGACCACGGCCGCGAGTTTTTCGAAATCGATGGGCCGCGGACGACGTTGGCGGCTGAGAAGACGGGTGTTTATCGCGTCGACGTGCCACGTGAAGGCAGAGTCCGCTTGACTGTCCGCGATGGCGGAACAGCACGCATCTACTCAGACACGTCAGGATTTACGTTACGCGACGGCCGCTCGGCTGAGTTGATCGTGACCGGCGATACGGCCGGCGATTGGGATCTGCTTGCGGCTGCTGCGCCCGATTCGATGGACGCCTGGGCGGACGAACGCGATCGCTACCTCGCGCAGCAGATGCGTCCCGAGTCGAAGTATTACGACGAGGACGTGTGGGGCGCGGAAGAGCTCGCATCGTACGGTGAATGGATCGACAGTCAAGATTACGGTTGGATCTGGCGGCCACACGCAAGCGTGCTGAACGTCTACGCCGATTGGGCGCCGTATCGCTACGGTCATTGGACGTGGTGTCCGCCTTACGGGTGGACGTGGGTTGGATATGAACCGTGGGGTTGGGCGCCGTATCACTACGGTCGGTGGGTCTTTTACAACAATTACTGGGCGTGGGTGCCGCGCAGTCAGTATTACAAGAAACGCAGTTGGTGGCGGCCGGCGCTCGTCGCGTTCGTGTCGTTTGATTTCTCGTTCGGAAACAACGTTTGCTGGTATCCGCTTTCGTACCATCAACGCGATCCGCATTCGCGTTACTACCGTCGTCACGATCGCAATCCGGGTTATGGCGGGGGTGGTCGCGATGGTCGCGGGGGTCGCGGGCGTGATGATGCCGACGCTCCGTACAAAAACTGGCGTGGCGTAACGCGAGTGCCGCGCACGGATTTCGGGAATGGTTCGCTGGGGAGACCGGTTGATGAGCCGGTGGCGAGACGCGTGCTCGAGTCTGAGCCGCAGCTGGAGAATCTGCCGCAGCGTGCGCCGAATTTGGCCGGTGCGAGACCGGCGATTCCGGAGATCATCGAGCGTCCGACTGGCGCGGCTCAACGAGCGCCGGGCGTCGAGCTTGATGAAGAACTTCGGCGCTCGCGTATTTACCACGGCCGACAACCACGACAAACGCCTCCACCGCAACAGTCTGCACCTCAGCAGTCTGCTCCGCCCTCTGCGCCTGCACCTGTTGAGACAAGCTCGCCCGAACCACGCGCAATGGAGAGACCAGCGCCTGTTCGAGTTGTGCGACCGTCAATGCCTGACGATGGTGAGAAACGCGTGCGCGGTCAACAGCGTATCGAACGCCCAGAGCCACGGATGGAACCCCGATCGGAGCCCAGATCCGTGTCTCCCAGATCGGAACCAAGATCAGAAGCTCCACGATCGGAACCAACTCCACGATCCGAGTCTCCGAGATCTGAGTCTCCACGATCGGAACCAGCACCGCGTTCTGAACCACCGAGGTCTGAGTCTCCAAGATCGGAACCGGCACCGCGTTCTGAATCGCCGCGTTCAGAGCCGCGTGTTGAGTCGCCACGTAGTAGTGATTCGCCGAAGTCGGAGGGACCTAAGAGACCGGATAATCGATGAGGTTATGACGAAGGTTCGATTTTCAACCGAGAGAGTTTACGGGCCTGTCCATCGATGCTGGCATCCGTGTCCCCCACGTGGGTAGCGCCCATCCGCTCATAGAAGCCGGCAGCATTCGGGTCCGCTGAGATTCCAATCTCGCGGACCTGAAGTGTTGCCGCCCGCTCCATCGCATCGAGAAACAACTCCTTGCCGACACCAGTGCCGATCGACTCGGGCGTGACCCACATGTGCTCCAGCTCCGCGTCACTTCCAGTCACGCACAACGCATAGAACCCACGTATCTCGCCGTCTTTCTCCGCCACGTAAACTACGTTGTCACGAATGAAATCGGACGTGATCGTGAGGTCTGCTTCCCAGTGTTTGATCCAGTGCTCGGGATAGCCCCAGTAGCGCTTCGCGTCGAGCGCGATCTGCGTCAGCGTGTTTGCCTCTTCGGGCAGGGCGACCCTGATCGTGGAAAGGGCGGGAGTCATTGGAAAGGTCAATTTACTGCATCTGCCAGACGCTGCCGTCTTCGTATTTCACTCTGACTACGACGATCTGATCGGCCATGCCGGATCGTTCCTGCTTATTCAGTGCGTAAACACTGATGCGTTTTGCCGGAGGGCTGGACAGCATGAACGTCAGCTCCCTGCTCTTACCCGGCGCGATCGTCTTTGTGCTGGTGAACTGATGACGGCCGAGTTCCTGCCCGGTCGCAGAGTCGATGAAAACATAGTCCCAATCGATCTCTGCAATCTGCCTGGTGCTCGCGTTTTTTAACGACGCGCGATAGATAAAGTAATAGCGCGCGGGACCTGAAGGCTGACGGCCGGCGGCGACGATCGCCGCGTCGACTTTCAGGTCGCGTTCTGCTGAGGTTTGCTGTCCCGTAGTGCCGCTCTTCTTCGCGTCAGACACGCGCTTCTCCGAGCGGGCGCGAAACTGCATTTCGTGGAAGTTTTCGTTGGGGCCGTTGAAGGGATTCTGTTCCCAGTTGAGGCGTTCCTTGCTCCAGCTGAATTTTACGACTTCAACTTCGGAAGAGGTCTTTGAGGTAGCAGGCGCCTGAGCGTTCGACGCAATCGGAACCATTAGCAAAGAAAGCAGCAACGCATACACCTTCATAGCTTACGCCTCCTCAAGGGGCTTATTATCCGTGTTATCTGTGTAGAAGTCACACAGATAACACGGATGGAGGTAGCGGGCTAGAAGATATACCTGACACCGAGAACGATGCGACGGTTGCCGCCGTTCGTACCCCACTGGTTCAGGAAGTTTGACGAGTTGACACGACCTTCGGGAATACCAAAGTCACGCGTGTTCGTTGCGTTGTTGAACTCAGCTCGGAACTGAAGCCGCTGGTTTTCACCAATCGACGTGTTCTTGAAGATTCCAAGGTCGACGTTGTTAATACCGTCGGCGCGTAGAATGTTTCGGCCGGCATTACCAACTCGCTGAGCTGCCGTTATGCGCTGGAACAACGAAGCGCCGCCGGCCGCGATGATCTCAGGAACCGTCATGCCGCCGAGTGGCAAATTCGTCGCGAGGTTCGGACGAATCGCGTCACCCACCAGCGTGTTGATGCCGGAGAGGGCGCCAGCCGGATCCGATCCATTCAACACGGTGAACGGCGCGCCGCTCTGAAACGTGAAGAACCCGTTCACTTGCCAGCCGCCGAGCAGGTGTCCCTTGAACCCGTCTTGACTCTGGAACCACGGCAACTCGTAAACGAAGTTGCCTGTCAAGCGATGCGGGCGGTCGTAAGTGGAACGACCACGGTCCGTGCTCCGGTTGAAAGAGTCCTGCGAAACGGCAACCTCGCCGCTCGACGGGTTGAAGATCTCGGAAGCAGTGTCGATGAACGAACTCCACGTGTAGTGAACACCGGCGCTGACGCCACGGCTCAACCGCTTCTCCATGCTCGCCTGGAGCGAGTGGTACATCGACTGAGCGGCATTGGCGCGGAGACGGACCACCGCGGCTTTAGGATTAACGCGGCAGCTATCAGCATTCGGACCGGTGAACGTCGGCGTACAGGTATTTGGCGCCAACGTGTTCAGACGCCGTGGATTTCCGTCGAGAGTTTGGAACAAGGCGTTGCCCTTCGATCCGACGTAGCCGAGACGAAAGACGACGTTCGGTCCGAGCTCACGCTGAGCCTCGAAGCTGAAGCTCTGGTAGTAGGGCGAACGAAAATCCTCGCCTACAACCGTGCGCGTGAATTCGTTTGGATTGACGCCTGCGTTCGAAACATTCGGCAGCCGGGTAAATGCATTCGGCACCGAGGCAGCGCCCGCGAAGTTTACGCTCGCCGGCAAGCTGACGGCCGCCACAAACGGAAACGAGCTCGCCACATTCAACGCGATGTTGATGAACGTGTAGTCGTGGGTCACCGCAAAGCCGCCACGGATGACGAGCTTGTCGCCGCCCGTGATGAACCCGAGAATGCCATCCGTATCCGTGCGCGGGTTCCAGTTGAAACCAAGGCGCGGTTGGAAGTTGTTCTTATCGATCTTCGGCACCGGGGTCATTGCGAAGCGCGAATCGTTCCCCGCGACTGCAACGATCCTCTCGTTCGCCGCCAGCAGGCTTAAGGTCGCCTCACCCGGGCGCTCGTAACGCAGACCGTAGGTCAACGAGAAGTTCGGGCGAATCTTCCACTCGTCCTGGCCATAGAAGTGGACGTCAAACCAGTTGTAGTTATTGATCGCTTCACCGCCGGGCAACGGCTTGTTGATGTTCGCGGCTTCGGCAAAGTCATTTACGAACGCGTTGAGCGTTGCGTACCGGAGCAACCCGCGAATCGTCGGGAAGAAGAAGCTCTGAATGCGATTCTCGATGATGTTGGTACCGACTTTGATCGCATGATTACCAGTGGTCCAGGAGAGATTGTCCTGAATCTGGTAGATGTTGTTGGTGCGGAACTGCGGCAGGTTCACGGCCAAACCGATCGCGGTCCTGCTGGCAGCCGCGTTGAAGCCAATCAATCCGAGTTCGGAAATCTCGAGGGACGGAATTTCTTCCGATTTTGGATCGCTGGCGCTCGTCACGCTCGCAAAGCGTTGGTAACCGAGGCGCAGCTCGTTGACAACGGTCGGCGAGAATGTGCCCACGTGTGCGAGAGAAACCGTTTGCACGCGCGCGACATTTTGCGTCGTCAGTCCGGGAGGCGTTGCCTGGCCCGTGCCGCCGGTGTCTGAATCGCTAAACAGGTAACGACCGGTCAATTGATGGTTGCTGTTGAAGTTGTGGTCGACTCTAAACGACGCCTGGTGATTGTCGAAGAAGAACGCAGTGGAGCCGGTTAACGAACCGAGCGGCACCGTGAACGTCTGGCCGTTACGCGTGAACGATGCGGATTGCGAAATCGGCGACTGCGCGGCCGGCAAGTGGTTCAAAAGAGCCTGCACTTGCGGCAAATCGCCGGCAGCGCTCGCCAGGACCGCGCGGCCCGCTGCGGTCGGAGCGCCGTTCAACGTGGTGCCCGAACCGAGTTGGCGATCGCTCCAGCGTTGATACGAGCCGAAGAAGAACGTACGGTTCGTACCGTTGATGATCGCTGGTCCGCCTTCGCCGAAACGCGGCAGGTGCAATGGACCACCGAACGTGCCGCCCATCTGGTTCTCTATCCGGAACGGCGCGTGTCTTCTCGACTCGACCGTCGCATTTGGATTGCAGAAGCCGGCGCGCTTGTCGGTATTGCTGCAAGCGTTCAGGGCGTTGCTGTTGTGGAACCAGAACAGCGAACCGTGATAGTTGTTGCTGCCCGCTTTGGTGATGGCGTTGAATACCGAACTCGAGTTGCGTCCGTATTCCGCCAGGAACTGATTGGTGATCAGGCGAACTTCCTGAATCAGATCAGGATTGTTCAACGGCTGCGCAGCGCCGGCGACGCCGGGCTCGTTATTGTCCTGGCCATCGACCATGAAGTTATTTGAGCGAACGCGACCGCCGTTCGAAGAGTAGCTGATTCCGTTGGCGAAACCGGTCTGCCCTGAACCGAGTTGGCTGACCCCGGGCGCCGAGAGGGCGACGGCGAGAACGTTGCGAGTTGGACCCAAAGGCAGTTCAGACAAGCGTCGCGAGTCAAACTGAGTGGAGACTTCGGCGTTGGCGGTGTTGATGATCGCGGCATTTTCGGTAACGTTCACGACCTCCTGAACACCACCGGCTTTCAGCGAGACGTCGACTACGGCATTTTGGTTCAGAACCAGTGTGATACCTGTCTGCACGTGCTTGGAGAATCCGGTGGCTTGGACCGTGAGTTCGTAGGGACCGACGGGTAAGGTTTCAAAGCGATACTGCCCGTCCTCTCCAGTCTGGCGCTCGTGCGCAATGTTCGTTTGGGTATTTCTGGCAGTGACCGTCGCGTTGGCAATTACCGCACCCTTTTCGTCGGTGACGGTGCCCGAAATCCTGGCAGCGGTTTGACCAAATGCAACAATCGAAGAACTTAGCAGGACACCTATCAGAAACGGCAGGAACCTTGTTGCCTTCATGATCATCTCCTTCGTTCGTGTTTTGCGGGTTCGCTGGGGTCGACGATTTTTGAATCGTCTCAAAGCTTCGAGGAATGGACGCTCGGGGAAAGGCAACGAACATTCCACTCGCCGACGCTTGACGAAGAGGCCGAGACGCGAAGACTAAGTCTAGGTATATTTGGAGTTAGACCACAGTGACAAGTACCGGCCCACGGTCATCGGGACGGACTCGTTCCAAATAAATGGATTCGATCCAATCTCGTGAAGGAAATGTCTGAATCAATCGTCTTCCTCGAACGCAACACCTTCAAGGTCCCTTTTCGTCGGCCGAATTTCCCACACGAGTGGGTCGAATATGGCGAAACTGACGACAGTCAGGTCGTGGACCGATTGCGCGACGCGACGATCGCGATCTGCAACAAGTTGGCGTTGCGCGCCGATGTCCTGTCTCAACTTCCGAAACTGAAACTGATCGCAGTCGCCGCAACGGGAACAGACAACGTCGATCTGGATTACTGCCGCACGCACGAGATCGCCGTCTGCAACACTCGCGGATACGCCGCCAGCTCACTGCCCGAACACGCGCTGATGTTGATGCTGGCGTTACGTCGCAATCTGATCGCGTATCGCGACGACGTGCGAGCAGGACGCTGGCACGAAGCGAAGCAGTTTTGTTTACTGAATCATCCGATTGGCGATCTGCGCGGGACTGTTTTGGGAATCGTCGGCTTCGGTACGCTCGGAAACGCAATGGCGCAACTCGGACGCGCGATCGGAATGGAAGTCATCGTCGCCGAACGAAAAGGAGCAACGACTGTGCGCGACGGGCGCAAGTCGTTTGCCGACGTCCTGCGGCTCAGCGACGTGCTCTCGTTGCACTGCCCATTGACTGAAGAAACTAAAAACCTGATTGGATCGGAAGAGCTCGCGCAAATGAAACGCGAGGCGCTTCTCATCAACACAGCCCGCGGCGGACTGATCGACGATCACGCGCTGCTCGACGCACTCAAAGCGGGAAGGCTTGCCGGCGCAGGTATCGACGTGTTACGCGTCGAACCGCCACGCGACGGAAGCCCGCTGTTGGAAGTGGATCTCCCGAACCTGATCGTGACGCCACACAACGCGTGGGCCAGCAGGCAGGCAATGCAGACGCTCGCTGATCAGCTAGTGGATAATTTGGAAGCTTTTGTGAGAGGCGAGCCGCGGAATTTAGTCAATTGAACCCACGGGCGTCACGAAGCGGCGGCTTCGCCAGTCTCATCGTGATGCTCAGTGGTGTAAAGACGAAGGATGTCCTGTCCCTGCCGTGAGCGCGGGTCGATTGTGCGCAGGTGCTTGCGGCCCTGCATCTCCCAGATTGCCGTGACGACTCCGTCTTTCTCGACTGCGTGATAGGTGATCTCTTCCGTGGCTGCTTCAGGCGCGGGCTCGGTCGGTTGGTTAGCCGCGCCCGAGGCTATTGCGGTTTCATTCTCAGACATACAAACTCAAACACTCTCCAATCTTCTTTGCGGGGTTTAGGGTGACGCGAATTGTTGCACAGCAGATTCTTCATGTCCAGCCTCTGAGATCTCAGATCTCAGATCTTTGATCTCAGAAGAGCCAACTCGACGGCTTTTCTCGGCACGACCACGCCCCAGCCTTGTCGTTCGACAGCCACGCCTTCAACGCGCTCTGCCGTGTCCATCAGTATTCGCTTCACTTGCTGCGGCGTCAGTTTCGGGTTCGCTTCCAGCATGCACGCCACGATTGACGCGACGATTGGCGACGCGAACGAGGTACCGTCGACGAACTTGTAGTGTTCATTGATTACGTTTCCTTCGTGAAGCTTGATCGTAATCAACTGCCGCAACAGCGGCACAGCGAGGCCGCGTGCCTCGTCGAGCTCTTTGTCGACTCCGGCGTGGGAGGCGATGATCGCCGAGAGATCGTCGTCAGCGGCGGCGTCAAGCTCGGCGTAGAGGTGCGCTTCGACAGCGGTGGGCGTGTGCGGAAGAATCGGCGCTGCTACCCAGATGCCCGGTGCGATCACTTCCGGTTTTTGCAGGCCGTCAATTGTTGGTCCATACGACGAGCGATACATGCCGCGCCGCGCACGATCAAGCGAGTTCTGATCGTCGAGACCGCCGACGGCGATCGCCGAAGGCGAGCTCGCCGGCGGCAACACCGGATGCCCGGGCGCGAGACCGGCGTTACCAACTGCGCAAACGACCGTCACACCCGCGCTCACCGTTTCCTCAACTAAACGACTCAACGGATTGTGCAGATACGACTGCTCAAAATCTCCGCCCGCGGAGATATTGACGATGCGAATCCCATACTTGTCCTTGTTTTCCAAAACCCAGCGCAGGCCCGTTTCGATGTTGCTTTCGGGAATGCGCCCGCTCTTGCCGATCTTCACCAGCACGACGCGCGCTTCCGGAGCGATGCTTCGATACAAGCCGTCCGACAGGTAACCGTTTCCGGCGGCCACGACTGACGTCATCATTCCGTGCCAGCTCGCGACGTCTGGCGTCTGCAGGAAAGTCGGATCATCTTCCGGGGCGAAGATGCTGTGATAAGCGACGATCCGGTTCGCCGGCTCCGTCAAATCTTTATGCGCGTAGAAGCCGGAATCGAGAAAAGCGATCGTTACGTCGCGGCCGCGGAAACGCTCGTCGGCATCCAAACGCAGCGGAGTCGGGAGCGCTTGCGAAAAGTCGAAATCAGTGTTGATTATGTTGGACGCCATCAGTCACAAGATCGGTGAAAATCCAACATCATGTCAACTTGCCACGTCGCGTATCGCCTGCTAATCTTCAACTTCCCCAAACCGGCAGTCTTAAAGGAGATAATAAAGGATGAGAAACGTTGCAATCTTGTTGGCTTTCGCTTTCGTGATTGCCGGCGCTGTCATCGGTTCGGGCGTGCGCGCTGAAGGCGAAATTCCCGCCGCGCCGGCGATTGGCGCCACCATCGAGAACTTCACGCTTCCCGACGTCAGCGGACAGGAACATTCGCTCAAGTCACTCGCCGGCAAGAACGGCACAGTCCTTCTGTTCATCGCCGTGCAATGTCCGGTCTCCAATGCCTACAACGAGCGCATGGAAAAGCTCGCCGCGGATTACAAAGCCAAAGGGGTCGCGGTGATCGGTATCAACTCGAACGTCAAGGAAGACTCCGACGCCGTTAAAGCACACGCCGCCGAGCACAAACTTACCTTTCCAATTCTGAAGGATCCAGGTAACAAGATTGCCGACAAACTCGGCGCGTCGGTCACTCCCGAAGCTTACTTCATCGATCCCAACAACAAGCTGCTCTATCACGGCCGCATCGACAACAGCCGCAATGAAGCGCAGATCGAAACGAGCGACTTGCGCAACGCGCTCGACGCCGCGTTGACCGGAAAAGCAATCGACAAACCCGAAGCCAAAGCATTTGGTTGTACCATCAAGCGTGCCTGAGTTATGCGTTTTTCACGAGTTGTAATCGCAGTTTGTTTTTGTGTTCTTTTGGCGAGTCTCGCGGTCCCGGCCCAGAAACGAAAGACCGGGCCCGCAAAGTCGCCGGCCAAGCCGCAGAAACCGATCGTCGTCTCGGCCATCGATACCGACGCGCTCAAACAGTTGATCAGCGAACAGCGGGAACGCCCGTTACTCGTCAACTTCTGGGCGACCTGGTGCGATCCCTGCCGCGACGAGTTTCCGGACCTCGTGAAGATCGACAACGAATATCGCCCGCACTCGTTGGACTTCATCACCGTCTCGCTCGACGACTTTAGCGACATCAAAACCGAAGTGCCGAAGTTTCTCGGCTCGATGAAGGCGACGATGCCCGCGTACCTGCTGAACGTTAACGATCCGGAACCGGCGATCAGCCTCGTGGATGCGCAGTGGTCGGGCAGTCTGCCGGCAACGTTTCTCTATAACGCGAAAGGCGAAGTGGTCTATAAGCACATGGGCCGCGTAGATCCGAACGAGTTGCGCGCCGCGATCGACAAACTGGTCAAGAAAACTGATGAGTGATATCACTCCGGACGTTATTGCCGCCCATAACCTCACTCAACAAGAATTCGAGCGCATCAAAAACCTGCTTGACCGCGAACCGACTTTTGCCGAACTCGGCATCTTTTCGGTGATGTGGTCTGAACACTGCTCGTACAAGTCTTCCCGCATCCACCTGAAGCGACTGCCGACCACCGGCGATCGCGTGATCGTACCTCCCGGCGAGAACGCCGGCATCGTCGATCTCGGCGACGGCTGGTGCGCCGCGTTCAAGATCGAGTCGCACAATCATCCTTCGTTTATCGAACCGTTTCAAGGTGCGGCGACGGGCGTCGGCGGCATCCTGCGGGACATCTTCACGATGGGCGCGCGGCCGGTCGCGTCGATGAACAGCCTCCGCTTCGGTTCGCTGGACCACCCGCAACACGGGCGTCGCAATCGATCGCTGCTCGCGGGCGTAGTCGCCGGTATCGCGCACTACGGCAACGCGTTCGGCGTCGCGACTGTCGGCGGCGAAGTTGCGTTCGACGATGCATATGCGCTCAACCCGTTAGTCAACGCGTTCGCGCTCGGGCTCGTGCGTCACGATCAAATCTTCTTCGGAAAAGCTACCGGCATCGGTAATCCGGTCTTGTACGTCGGCGCGAAGACAGGACGCGACGGGATTCACGGCGCGACGATGGCGTCGGCGGAGTTTGACGAAGAGGCACTGGAGAAGCGGCCGACGGTTCAGGTCGGCGATCCGTTCCTCGAAAAACTGTTACTCGAAGCGTGCCTCGAAGCGATGCGCAGCGGCGCAGTCGCAGGCATTCAGGACATGGGCGCGGCCGGACTGACCTCGTCGTCGTGCGAAATGGCCGCGCGCGCCGGCAACGGCATCGAGCTCGATCTTTCGTTGGTGCCGCAGCGCGAACAGAACATGACGGCGTACGAGATGCTGCTCTCAGAATCGCAGGAGCGCATGCTGATCGTGGCCCATTCGGGACGCGAGCGTGAGGTAATGGACATCTTCCGCAAGTGGGACCTCGACGCCGTCGTCATCGGGCGCGTGCGCGACACGAAGCGTATGCAGGTGATTCACAACGGCGAGACCGTTGCAGATATTCCGGTCGAAGCATTGACGGATGAAGCGCCGCGATACGAACGTCCGATGCGTGCACCGATCCGTGTAACGTCTGAGCCTCGCACGTTCGACTCTCAAGACCTGAACGCGGACCTGATTAAAGTCCTTTCGAGCGGGAATATCGCGTCGAAGAATTGGGTTTACCGACAGTACGATCACATGGTGCGCACCAACACGGCGATTCTTCCCGGCGCTGACGCCGCTGTCGTGCGGATCAAGGAAACGCGCCGCGCGCTTGCGATGTCGCTCGACGGCAACGGCCGTTACTGCGCCGCGAACCCGCGCGAGGGCGCGAAGCTGCTCGTCGCGGAGTCCGCGCGCAACGTCGTGTGCGTTGGGGCGAAGCCGATTGCGATCACGAACTGCTTGAACTTCGCGTCGCCCGAGCGGCCGGAAGTGATGTGGTCATTCTCGGAAGTCGTCGACGGCATGGCTGAAGCTTGCCGCGCGCTGTCAACGCCCGTCGTCTCCGGCAACGTCTCCTTCTACAACGAGACTGAAGGCCGCGGGATACTGCCGACGCCAGTGATCGGCATGGTCGGTTTGATCGAAGACGTGCGTCGCACGATTACGCCGGGATTCAAGAACGCAGGCGACGTGATCGCGTTACTCGGCGTCACGCAGGACGATCTGTCGATGAGCGAATACGCGGTCAGCATTGGCGGCGTCACGACGGCGGAGATCGAAGCCGCCGCGAAAGTGCCCGAGCTGGATCTCGATCGCGAACTCGCCGTGCAGAAGACGTGTTTGGAAGCTGCCGAAGCCGGACTCCTGGCGTCGGCTCACGACTGTTCCGACGGAGGACTCGCAGTGGCGCTTGCTGAATCGTGTTTCTCGTCGCTCGGACGCGAAGCGATTGGCGCGCAAGTGAAACTCGACGGAACGCTGAGCGCAACGTCGTTGGTGTTCAGCGAATCGCCGTCACGCATCATTGTTAGCTTTGATTCTTCAGTGACTGAGAATGTTCAAAAGCTCGCCGAGCAGAACAACGCGCCGTTTACGATTCTGGGAAGGGTCGGTGGAAACTCGCTGAGGGTTGCAGTTAACGGGCAGGAGGTCGTCAACGCGGATCTCACGGCTCTCGAATCCGCGTGGCGCAACGCGCTTTCACAGAAGCTGCAAGCCGAAGTGCCGGCAACTGTTTAATTCATTCGACAGGGAGGCTTGTTGCATCCCGTCATCTCGCTGAACCGAACGATGGTCGAAGCGGCCAAAGCGCGCGTCGCGGCCGTTTCTTCAGCCACGCTTTACGGACGCGGCGTCTTCACCACGCTCGCTGTCTACGACTCCCAGCCGTTCCTCTGGTCCAAACACTGGCAACGACTGTCAGCACACGCAGCCAAACTCGACATCGATCATTCCGGCTGCACTGAGAAGAGCGTCGGCGAGGCCGTCAGAAAACTGATCGCCGTCAACCAGGTGGAAGATGGCCGCGCCCGCGTGACGTTTCTCGCGCGCAGCGGGCGCGACATCTGGAAAGCGAAACTGGCGAGCGCGCGAAAGACTGACCTGCTGATCATGACCGGCGATCCGTCACGCGTTTCGCAAAATGGCCTGTCACTGGCCGTATCGCCATATCGCATCAACACGTTCTCGCCGCTGGCCGGAATCAAGAGCTTGAATTACCTCGATCACGTGCTCTCGAAAGAAGAAGCGCGCAACCGCGATTTCGACGAGGCTGTCGTGCTGAATGAGCGCGGCGAGATCGTCTCGGCAACCACCGCAAACATCTTCTGGGCCAGGAATGGCACTGTTCACACGCCGTCGCTCGCGACCGGCGCGCTCGCCGGCATCACCCGCGAGTGCGTCATCGACGTCGCAAGCAAACATTTCATCCCGCTCGTCGAGGGTGTTTACGAGATGGCGGATCTGGTTGAGGCGGACGAGATCTTCCTGACGTCGTCCGGCATCGGCGTCGCGCCTGTGACGACGTTCGACTTCCGCCGTTACGCAGTCGAACCCGAAAGCATCGTGAACGTCATCAGACAGGCATTCGCTAAACTCACCCGCGATTAACCACAAGAGGCACAAAAGACACAAAAGGCACAAAAACAAAGACAGATGAGAGAAAAGGGCGTCTCTCACTGCTTTGCTTCCTTCTTCGTTTTGTGCCTGTTGTGTCTTTTGTGCCCTTTTGTGGCTAAACTTTTGGACTCATCTGTGCGTCAAGCGGTAACGATCTAATTCGTTGTCCAGTTGCTTCGAATATGGCGCTGCTGATCGCGGGAGCAAGTCCGACAATGGGCGTCTCACCGGCGCCTGCGGACGGTAGATCCTTGCGGTCCAACAAAACGATCTCGATCGGCGGCACGTCGCTGAAGCGCGGCAGCCGATAACGCGAAAACTTCGGATTGAGTATCTGCCCGTTCTGAAAATGAATCCCTTCGAACAACGCCCCGCCGATCGCCTGAACCACTGCACCCTCGACCTGATTGTGCAGATGCACTGGATTCACGATCGCGCCGCACTCGAAAGCCGCCACGATGCGTTCGAGCTTCACTTTCTTCGTCTTCGGATCGACTGACACTTCCGCGGCCGTTCCGATGTAACTCCCCTTCTCGAAACCGCACGCGATCCCCGCACCACGCCCGCTCTGCCGCTTTACTCCCCAGCCAAACGACTTCGCCGTCGCTTCAAGCACCGCGCGCAGGCGCTGGTCCTGAATGTTCTTCAAACGAAACGCAACGGGGTCCATGCCGACAAGTTGGGCCAGCTCATCCATGTGTACTTCGCGCGCGAAGTGGTTCGCGGTCGCGGCCAGCCCGCGATACGAGCCCTGCCGCAGCGGCGACTTGCTGTTGTGAAACTGAATGTTCTGATTGGGAAACGCGTACTTCGTTTGAATCGCCGACGCGCCGGAGTTGTAATTGTGAAACTCCCACGCCGTCACAGTGCCGTCGTTCTTCACGCCGGTCGAAACTTCGATCACGCCCGCCGGGCGAAAGTACGCCCAGGTAAACTCCTCTTCGCGCGTCCACACGAGCTTCACCGGCTTGCCGCTCGCGCGCGCGAGACGCGCAGCTTCGATCGCGCACTCGCCGGTGTGCTTGCCGCCGTAACCGGAACCGGTGTCCGGCACGATCACGCGCACCTTGTCTTCCGGAATGCGAAACGCTTCCGCCAACTCGGAACGCACGCCGAACGGTCGCTGCGTGCCGGTCCAGACCGTCAGCTTGTTGTCTTTCCACTCGGCAACCGCGGCGCGCGGCTCCAGTGGCGCGTGCGCTATGTAAGCGACGATGTACGTCTGCGAGAGTTTCTTATCAGCCGCGGACATGCCATCGGCGATCGAACCGACGGGCCGTCCACCGCCACGACTGGGCGACGAATCCCGTTTGAGCAGTTCGAACAACTCCGCTTCGCCGGGCTGGCCCGGCGTCTTCCAATGAAGCGCCATCGCTTTTTCCGCGCGTGCGGCTGTTTGCGGATCGGGGGCGGTAATGCCGACGAAGTCGCCTTCGCGTACGACGGTGACGCCGGCGATCGCTTCCGCAGGTTTTGTGTCGGCGGAAACGAGTGACGAATTCAGCGCCGGCGCACGAACGACGCGGCCAAACAACATGCCCGGCAGTTTGATATCGGTCGTGTACTCGTGTTTGCCGGTGACGAAGTCGCGCGCGCCGACCTTCGGAACGGACGTGCCTGCGATGGTCCAGTCTTTCACCGTCGTCACCGCGACGTCCGGCGGGATCGTCTTAACGAGTTTTTGTCCTTTCGCGACGTCGGCGAGACTCAACGATTTCGACGCGTCATGATTGACGAAACGCGCGTTGACGATGCGGACGTCCGCCGGCGCGACTTTCAACTGCTCCGCAGCGAGCGCGATCAGCGTCTCGCGCGCGGCAGCCGCTGCTTTGCGCAACTGCGGCGCCATCGTCGGCGTCGTGCGGCTGCCAAACGTGCCTGCGTCAAACGGAACGAGATCGGTGTCAGCCATCACGAGACGGATCGTGTTCACCGGAACGTGCAACTCTTCGGCGACCGCCTGGGCCAACGACGTGCGAATGTTCTGTCCAAGCTCAACCTTGCCCGTGAAAACTGAGACGGCGCCGCTCTCTTCGATATGAATCCACGCGCCGATGTCGTTTGGTAGACGCTGATCGAAACCGCGTCCGCCGGATTCGCCCTGCTCCTGCGCGAGCAGGTTCGACGCCGGCACGAGCAGCGCGATGCCACCGCTGAAGACTTTCAGAAACTGGCGGCGATTGAAACTGAAGTTGTAGAACGGTTCGGCGAAAAGCTCGTAGCGCTCGAGTTCGAGGTCGAATTCATTCTTCATTTCCGCACCTCCTTCGCCGTGCCGGAGGCAATCTCGATCGCTTTGACGATGCGCAGGTACGTTCCGCAACGGCACAGGTTGCGATCCATGGCCTTGACGATCTCCTCGCGCGAAGGTTTCGGGTTGTTCTTGAGCAGCCCCGCACCGGCCATGATCATTCCCGACGTGCAGTAGCCGCACTGCATCGCGTCGGCTTCGATGAACGCCTGCTGGAGCGGATGCAGTTGGCCGTTTGTTTCGAGACCTTCGATCGTCGTGATCTGCTTGCCCGCGACCTTACCGACCGGCGTAACGCACGAGCGCGTCGCCACTCCATCGACGAGCACCGTACACGCGCCGCACTGCGACTCGCCGCAGCCGTACTTCGTTCCCGTGAGATTCAGGTAGTCTCGCAAGGCGGAGAGCAGGCTGGTTTGTGAGTCGACGTTCAGAGGCAGTTTCTTCCCGTTCACGCTCAATGAGGTGACATTGGCCATATCTCTATCCTCCGTGTTGCGAACTATCCTACTCCACTTCCCTAAAGCACCAGAAATGCGTTAATTTGCAAGTCCATGAGCACAGTTACAGAAGAAGCCTCCGAATCATCCGAACGCAAAACGAATAAGTGGGTCTACCTTTTCGACGAGGGGCCCGGAGACGGCAAGACGCTGCTAGGCGGAAAAGGCGCCGGACTCTGCGAAATGACGCAGGCCGGACTGCCCGTCCCGCCCGGACTCGTGGTCACGACCGAAGCCTGCAACGCCTTCTTTGACAACGACAAAGCCTTTCCCGAAGGGCTCTGGGAGCAAGTTAAGGAAGGCTTGACGCGGATCGAAGAGAAGGTCGGCAAGAAGTTTGGCGACCCGAAGAACCCGCTACTCGTCTCAGTCAGATCCGGCGCCGCGTTCTCGATGCCGGGAATGATGGACACCGTCCTGAATCTCGGCTTGAACGAAGAGACCGTGCAAGGGCTCGCCGAGCAAACGGGCGACCTGCGCTTCGCGCTCGACGCTTATCGCCGTTTCGCGTCGCTGTTCGGCGAGATCGTGATGGGCGTGGCGCACGAGAAGTTCGAACGCGTGCTCGATCGTTTCAAGGCGCAAACGCAAGGGGGCCGCGACACCGATCTCAAAGCCGATCATCTGCGCGAGATCATCGCCGCCGAAAAACAGATCATCCTGACGGAACAGCAGGCGATTCCGGAAGATCCGTACGAACAGCTACAGGTTGCGATCAAAGCCGTCTTCAATTCGTGGATGGGCCGGCGCGCGATCGATTACCGGCGCGTAAACCGCATTCCGGATTCGCTCGGCACAGCGGTGAACGTGCAGGCGATGGTCTTCGGAAACATGGGCGCAGGCAGCGGCACCGGCGTCGCTTTCACGCGCAATCCCTCAACCGGAAAGAAAGAACTGTATGGCGAGTATCTGCTGAACGCGCAGGGTGAAGACGTCGTGGCCGGCATTCGCACGCCGAACCCGATCTCGCAGCTCAAGAAAGAGATTCCCGAAGTGTACGACCAGTTCGCATCAATCGCGACACTGCTCGAACAGCACTACCACGACATGCAGGACTGCGAGTTTACGATCGAGCGCAACAAACTCTGGATGCTGCAAACGCGCACCGGCAAACGCAGTGGCGCAGCCGCGGTGCGCATCGCCGTCGACATGGTTTACGAAAAACTGATCGACAAGCCGACGGCCGTCCAACGCGTCACACCGGAACAACTCGATCAGCTGCTCCACCCGACAGTCGATCCGAAAACAAATGCGACTGTGCTCGCGACTGGACTGCCTGCGAGTCCGGGCGCGGCGCAGGGCCAGGTTGTTTTCAGTCCTGACGAAGCCGAGGAGATGGCGCGCGAAGGCAAACACGTCGTGCTCGTGCGTTTGGAAACGAGCCCTGACGACTTCCACGGCATGGTTGCCGCGCAGGCGATCGTTACGGCGCGCGGCGGCATGACGAGTCACGCCGCAGTCGTGGCGCGCGGCATGGGCAAGACGTGCGTCAGCGGCGCGCAGGCGATCAATATCGATTACAGCCAGCAACAGTTCACCGTCGAAGGCGCCGTCGTCACGAAAGGCGAATGGATCACCGTCGATGGTTCGACGGGACGCGTGTTCCTCGGCCAGGTGCCGACGATTCAACCAACGCTCGGCGACGACTTCTTCAAACTCATGACGTGGGCCGACAAGTTTCGCCGCCTGCGCGTGCGCGCCAATGCCGACACGCCGCTCGACGCGAAGACGGCGCGACAATTTGGCGCTGAAGGGATCGGTCTCTGCCGCACCGAACACATGTTCTTCGGAGACAAACGTCTCGCCGCGATGCGCGAGATGATTCTGTCCGAGGGCGTCGGCGCGCGCGAGAAGGCGCTCGAGAAGTTGCTTCCGCTGCAACGCAGCGATTTCATCGGCATCTTTCGCGAAATGTCCGGCTTGCCCGTGACCATTCGTTTGCTCGATCCGCCGTTGCACGAGTTTCTGCCGAATGCGGAAGAGCTGGGCACGGAACTGTCAGAGCTGAAGATGCAATTGAAAGCGGCGACGACTTTGACCGCGATGGATCAGATACTCGACGAAATCGATCACAAACGAGGGCTGCTGCGGCAAGTGGTTCGGATTCGCGAGGCCAATCCGATGCTCGGTTTCCGCGGTTGCCGCCTTGGTCTGTTGTTCCCCGAGGTCACACGCATGCAGTGCCGCGCGATCTTCGAAGCAGCGTGCAAGGTGCAGGGCGAACGGAAGAAAGTCGAACTCGAGATCATGGTCCCGCTCGTGTCGCTCAGCGAAGAGTTGCACCAGCAGGCTGAACTCATTCACGAAGTCGCAAAGCAGGTGATGGGCGAGCACGGCATGACTATCGAGTACCACGTCGGCACGATGATCGAGCTGCCGCGTGCCGCGCTGATGGCCGACCACATCGCCGCTCACGCGGACTTCTTCTCGTTCGGCACAAACGACCTGACGCAAACGACCTTTGGCTTGAGCCGCGACGACTCCAGCCGTTTTCTACCAAACTACATCGAGCGGAAGATCGTCAAAGACGACCCGTTCCAGGTGCTCGATCGCGACGGCGTGGGCCAATTAGTGCGCTACGGAACGGAGCGTGGCCGCAGTGTGAAGCCGAAACTCAAGGTCGGCATTTGCGGCGAGCACGGCGGCGATCCTCAGTCGATCGCGTTCTGTAACGAGATCGGTCTCGACTACGTGAGCTGTTCGCCCTTCCGCGTGCCGGTCGCCAGGCTGGCAGCCGCGCAGGCGGCGTTGAACCCGGCCGTCGAGAGCACGATCAGCGCGCAGGTTTAGTCGTTTCGGAAAATTTCCCGCAAAGGCGCAAAGGCGCAAAGAGGTTAGGAACCTCCAGCGTTCGGCATTAGGTGTCTTACAACCGGCTCTTAATGCCCTTTGCGTCTTTGCGCCTTTGCGGGAACCTCTTTTCTCTTCGTTATGCCTACGTCGAAAGATCTGCAACAACTACTGGAACGTATCCAGCTACGGCTGGATGAGAGTTTTGTCGGTATAGGTTCTGAGGTTGCAGATCTCCCACCGGAAGATCTCGCCGATTTGCTCAACCAACTGCGTCTCTCGGAAGCAGCGGCGATCGTGTCGATGCTGCCGCTCGCGCGTTGTATCGAGCTGTGCGACCAGCCGACGATGCGTCGCCGCGCTGCGATCCTCGAAGAGTTGGAACCTGCGCGCGTCGCGGCCATTCTCGAAGGGCTCTCTGCTGACGAACGCACCGACGTGATCCAGAAGATGGGCCTGCACGAGCGGCACCGCATCCTGCCGAAACTCTCGCCTGACATGCGCACCGAGTTGGAGGACCTGCTTCAATATCCCGACCATACTGCGGGCGGGATCATGACAACTGAGTTTGTGCGGTTCGATCCGACGATGACCGTCGGCGAGGCGCTGAAACACATTCGCGCCGTTGCGCGTGAGAAGGAGTCGATCTACGCGTGCTACGTGATGGATCCCGAGACTGACCGTCTGCTCGGTGCGATCTCGTTGCGTGATCTGGTTATGGCTGAGCTCGATCGCCCGATCGCGCAGGTCATGCGACGGAAGCCGGTGACGGTGAACGTCCTGGACGATCAGGAAAGGGTGGCGGAGAAGATCGGAAAGTACAACCTGCTCGCGGTGCCCGTCGTCGAGCAGGATGGAAGTGTGGTCGGTTTCGTCACGGTCGACGATGTGATCGACGTTTTGATCGAAGAACAGACGGAAGACATCCTGCGAATGGCGGGCGTCGAGCCTGGCGCGATGGACAAGCCGTATTTCGACAACCCGATATTGCGTGTCGTGCAGAAACGCATCGGCTGGCTGTTGCTGCTGTTTGTTGCGGGGACGTTGACGAGCGCGGTGTTGCACCGGTTCGAAGCGGAACTCGCGGCCGTGGTCGCGTTGGCGTTCTTCATCCCGCTGCTGATCGGGACGGGCGGCAACGCCGGCGCGCAAACAGTGATGACGGTGATTCGGAGTCTGGCGTTAGGAGAGGTTGGAGTGAGACACGCGTGGCGTGTCGTGGGTCGCGAGGCCACGACCGGCGTCCTAGTGGGATTACTAGTGGCGCCGATCGCTTTCGTCCAAGCTCTTTTTTGGCGTGCCCCGCTGCCGCTAGCTCTAACAGTCTCAGTAACTATGTTTGCGATCTGCATTTGGTCGACGACAGTCGGATCGATGATTCCGATTCTCGCCCAACGCTTCGGCGTCGACCCCGCAGTGCTCTCAGCCCCGTTGATTACGACCCTCGTCGACGCAACCGGCCTGATTATTTACTTCAGCATCGCCAAGCTAATCCTCGGCGTTTAAAACTTATATTTCAACGCAAACTGCATCTGCCGCGACGAACCCGAGTCGCCCGTTGGGAAACGCGTGTTCGTGATCTGGCCGAAGTTTGCGCTGCCGACTACGCGGCCCGGTTGACCGAAGTTCGCGTGATTGAACACGTCGAAGACTTCCCAGCGAAACTCGATCAACTGGCTCTCAGTCAGCTTCGTCCGTTTGATCACTGAAAAATCCGTGTTGTTGAAACCCGGACCGATGACGACGTTGCGCCCGAGACTACCAAAACGTCCCACCGGCACGATGAACGGCGAGATATCGAACCAGCGATTCGGCGTGCCGAGGATCGAGATCGGACCAGTGACGTCCGGTCGCACAGTGTTATTAGTTCCCGTGAACGTCGCGTTATTGATCACGATGTTCACCGGATTCCCGCTCTGCGACTGCACGATCGCCGACAACTGCCAGCCTTCCTTCAACTGATTGCCGCGGAACGGCAACTCGTAAAGTCCGCTGATCACGAACCGGTGCCGCGCGTCGAAGTCTGACAGACCGCGACTGCCGCGCAGGTTGTAGCTGTCCTGAATTACCACGCCCTGACTGTTGAGCGAGTTGTAGTCGATCGATTTCGAGAACGTGTACGAAGCATTGAACTGGAACCCTCGCGACAAGCGCTTTGTCGCAGTCAGCCACGCAGCGTTGTAACTCGAATTGCCCGTGCCTTCGATCTGCGAGATGTTATTCAACGCAGCACCCGGACGAATCGGACTCGTCGACGACACGTTCGCGAACGGGCGAACGCCGTTGATCGGCTGGTTGATGTTTCGCGAGATGCGAAGATGCGTGCCCTTCGACCCGAAATATCCGACTGTCACGGCGAGATCATTTCCGAGCTCGCGCTGAACGTTCACGTTCCACGACTGAACGTACGCATTGTCGAAGCCGGGATCGACGTTGGCTGGACCAAGTCCCGCCGCGCCGGCGACGACCGCCGCGTTCGAAAACGTAACTGGGCCGCTAAACGTCAACGGCGTCGCCAGCGGAGGATTCGAAGTCAGCGGCGTCACGACGTTCGTTACGGGTTGGTCCGTCAGTATCGCGTAGGCCGCTCGAACGGACGTCTTGCCGTCCTCGAACGGATCCCACGCGATGCCGACACGCGGTTGGAAGTTCCTATTGTTTTCTTCGTAGACCTTGTCGATTCCCGAACCGACGCGAACGAACGATCGCGTCGCCGGATCGAAAACGACGAACCGGTTGTACCGCTCAGTCGGCGTCATGTTCCAGTCGTAACGCAGGCCCAGTTCCAACGTCAGGTTCGGACGTGCTTTGAAGTTGTCCTGGACGTAGAAGCCGAGCGCGTTCTGGATGATAGCGCTGGAACGATCGCCCAGCGTGACGCTGAACGAGTTTCCGTTGCCGGCCAGGAAGCTGTTGACGTTTGCGAAGGTAAACGTGCCTGTGTCGAGCGTGAAGTTGTTGTTGTAGAACCGTCTTGCCTCACCACCAAACTTGAATGAGTGGTTCCCTCTCAGATAGCTGACGGTATCGCTGAGGACGATGGTTGTGTCCGCGCGGCCCTGCGGAAAACCGGCCGGCCCGCCGAGGTTGAAGTTGAAACCCGTAATGCTGATTTGCGGCAGACCGATATCGGCGTTGATGCCGTTGTTGATGCCGAAATCAGCGGGGTTGAGCTGGGTGTTCGGGGTGAACGTGATATTGATGCGGTTGAAGCCGAGGCGCGCTTCGTTCGTGAGGCTTGGACCAAAAATGTGCGTCTCGTTCAACGTGAAGATCTGGCGATGCGACTGGCGAGTGTCGCCCCAGCCGGGCATCGTGTTGCCCTGGAGGTTCGGCTCGCCGCGCTTGTCGCGCTGAAATGCGTAGTAGCCGTGAATGCGATCCTTGGCGCTGATGTCGTGGCTCACGTCCCCGGTGACCTGATCGATATCAACCGGAGCGGTTCCCGAACCGGCAAATCTGGCGACCGGAACGCCGGCAACTATGTCCACGCTGGTGGCCCGCGGAATCAAAGGCAATAGTTGCAGGACCGTCGCGCTGGTGGCCGAAGCGCGCTGGGCGTCGGTCAGTACGTTACTCGTGAGGGTCAGGCCCTGGCGCTGGCGCGTGCCTTCGTAAGAGAGGAAGAAAAATGTGCGGTCCTTTCCGTTATAGGCAAGGACCGGACCACCCTCGCCGAAGTGCGGCAAGCTCAGCGGGCCACCGATGTTGAAGCCAAACTGGTTGCGCTTGAACGGCGGTTTGCGCGCGTCGAAGAAGTTGCGTGCGTCGAGGACGTCATTACGCAGAAACTCGAAAGCTTCGCCGTGATACTTGTTGTTTCCGGAGCGAGTGGCGATGTTCACGACGGCGCCGGAGTTACGACCGTATTCCGCGCTGAACGTTGAATTGTCGACTTTGAACTCCTGGACGGTATTGATCGACGGCTGGAACGTGATCTGGTTCTGGACCATGTCGTTGAGGTTGACGCCGTTAATCATGAAGTTGACGGTGTCTTCGCGGCCGCCGGCAGTGTTGAAAGCAAACGAGCCCTGGCCGCGCAGCGGCGCCGTCAGGAAGCCGTTCTGAGGCGGCGTCACGGAACCGGGTATCAACAGTCCGAGGTCGACGAAGTGACGCCCGTTGAGCGGGATCTCCTGCACAGTGCGCTGGTTGATGACTGTGCCGACGGACGTTGTCGTGGTCTCGACGATGGGCACGTCGGACGAGACGATCACCTGTTCGGAAATCGCGCCGACGTCCATTTGAAAGTTCTGCACCACGGTTTTGGCAACTTCGACGGTTACCTGATCCGCGACCTGAATCTTGAACCCCTGCACTTTCACTTCCACGGAGTAGACGCCGATCGGGAGCGCCGCGACTTGATAATTACCATTGTCGTCGGTTTGCGTCGTGCGTTCTGCGGACGTTGCGCGGTTTCTGACGGTCACAGTGGCGTTAGGCAATACCGCGCCTTTTGCGTCCGTTACCGTACCTTGGAGAACGGCAGTCGATTGGCCCAATGCAGAGGGAGTCGCCAGGAGAGCGGCTACCAGCATCAAGACCGGGAAGAGCAATGCGATCCTTTTGCGAAGCATAAATACCTCCTAAGATGGCGGTGGGCTGACTTTTCAACGTTTGTGGGAGGTGGACAAAAACCCTCCCAAGCAACGGTGATGCCGTTACCAGCGCTCAGACCCGCGCAAATTCCTTCGCAATTTGCAGTTCCTGCTGAACTAAAAATCCAAAAACCACAAGGCGATCCGAAAACCCATAAACGCGAGTTACCAGCGCTCCAGGAATTCGCGCAGCGCTTGATCCATCTCGTCGAACGATTCCGCACAGAAAAGGATCGACTGGTAGTGCGTCGGATCGTAGACGTGGTTGGCCGCGACTTCGAGATCGAGCGGACGCAGATCCGCTTTGTGCATCTCGGCCAGTTCTCCCGCCGAAGATAACAGGCCCGTTCCGTACGCCTTGATCCGTCCGTCTTCACGCAGCACGCCAAACTCGATCGTGAACCAGTAAACGCGCGCGAGCCGGTCCATCTCGTCCGGGTCCGTCGTGCGCTTCACCGCTTCGCCGAACAGCCGGTTGAGCTGCGCGAGTCGAGGGCTCGCAAGCGTTACGGCGTGTCCGATGATTTCATGAGCGACGTCGGGCTCGGGCGTGTAAAGCGGAGTTGAATGATGACGAATGTACTGCGTGGAAAGAAACACGCCGTTCGCCAGCGATTCAAGGAACATCCGCGGCTCGACTAGGCCTGCGACGGGTTCGAGTCTGAAGCCGCTGATGGCCTCGACTTTTCGACTGACTTCGTCCAACTGCGGGATCCGATCGGTGTCAAAGTCGAGCCGTTCGAGGCACTGGAGATACTCGGCACAGGCGTGTTCGCGATGGGCCGGGCCGAGAGCGCGCCAGATCGTCTGCCAAACGCCGTGTTCGAGCTCGGTGTATGGCGCAGGGGGAATTGGATCGCCGGTCAGATAACTGGTGGCGATTTGCGCGATAGCGTTTCGCCGCGATCGATAGTCGCGGTCACGAAAACCAGGATGATCGGGATCGAGCTCGACGATGCGAAGGGCGACGTGGTCCTGTAACACGGAAATGGTTTCGATAGGTGTCATGGTTATCCTCGCAAAATAAAAAACCGGCCACCAATCCTCTGGAAGGATTGATGGCCGGTTTCTAGGAATCTTGTCTAAAGTGCTAGATGTTCAGCATCCGACAGCCTATCGCCCGACCGCTCCTCCCAGTGAAGAGCGGGCCGTAATAATAATAGTAGCGATAGAGGCTCTGGTTCATGTTGCTGACTTCCGCGAACGTCAGAATAGGCGGGAACTGTAACCTCGTCAAGCCTTATCTGCGGCCGGTGGTGTCCTAAACTGAAGGTTTTTCTCTGCGCTTGCTCTGCGTGCTCTGCGTCTCGGTGGTGAACATGGCATAAAGCAATTAAACCGCAGAGTCGCAGAGGACACAGAGATTACGCAGAGTCAGATTAGGACACTACCCTGCGGCCGGCTCGGTGAAAATCATTTTTTCTATTGATCTCCCGCAAGCGGGAAACACATGGGCAAAAAAGCCCTATAACTTCAACGTTTGCTTCGATGCGAAGAACTCGCTCCACGCGTTGCCCTGGTTCTCCAAAAGCTCGGGAACATTGGTGATGGTGAAGTCGCTAATCTTTACTCCCTGCGAAACTTGTTTCCACGTCAGCGGCATCGAGACAGTCGCTTTCGGCTTCGCCCGAGCGGTGAACACGGAGGCGAGACTCTTCCCACGAGCGTTCTGCATCCAGTCGACGTAAACCTGCGTGGTCTTGCGCTTCGCGATGGTCCGTTCGACCGTTGCGATAGCCGGCGCGCGGCGCGCGACTTCCACCGCCAGCATTCTCGCAAACTCCGCGACCCGATCGTATTCGTTCTTCGGCTTCAACGGGATATAGATGTGCAGGCCTGATGAGCCGGACGTCTTAGGAAACACTTCCAATCCGATCTCGTCGGCGACTTCCTTCACTTTCAACGCAACCTGCAACACGTTCTCCCACGGCGCGCTCTTCGGATCGAGATCGATCGCGATCCAGTCGGGCTTGTCGAGATGTTTGATGGTGGAGTGCCACGGGTGTTGTTCGATGTTGCCGAGGTTGACAAAATGAATCACGGAACCGATTGTCGAAAAGATCGCGTAATCGAGATCGCGGCCTTCCTGGTTCGTGAGTCTCTGCGTCTTGATAAACTCCGGCGCGCTTTCGAGGTCCTGCTGGAAAAACATCGGCGCTTTGATGCCACGTGGCCATCGTTGCAGGATCGCGGGACGATCTTTCAGGTACGGAAGAATGTAGCCGGCGACTTTCAGATAGAAGCAGAGCAGATCAAACTTGGTGAGTTTTTCGTCGGGCCAGTAGATGCGGTCCAGGCTGGTGACGGACACTTGCTCGCGCCCGATCTTCACGATCAGGTCGCCCTTGGGCCGGTCCAGGCTCAGAAACTCCTGGGCCGTGACGATCATTCCACCCTTTTGTCGCGTTCTCTTCACCGTCATGTGAGTAAGTATACTCCCGCAGATCTGTCTCGGAGGTATATGTAATGCATAGACGAACCATCACAACTGCTCTAATACTGGCGACGTTCGCTTGTCTTGCCGTCGCAGCCACTGCCACAGCGCCCCAAACGGTTACTTACACACTTGACGCCGGCCGCAGCAAGTTCATGGCCCATGCGGACCGCAGCGGGCTGTTGTGGTTCAAAGGCAAGAACCATCATCTCGCGGCGAGTGAGTTCACGGGTGAGGTCGGAATCACTCCGCAGACGATCACGCCGGCTTCACTGCGGCTGGTCGTAAAAGCGGCTTCACTGCACGAGACCGGCGCCGACTTCACGGAACAGCAAAAACAGATCATCAATAAAGAGCTGCACGATATCGTGCTGCACCCGGACCAATATCCGGACATCACCTTTCAGAGCACAAACGTGACGGCGAAAGCCGCCGGCACGGATCGTTACCAGGTGAAGATCGATGGCAATCTGACGCTGCACGGCGTGACGCGACGCATCACGATTCCAGCGGTTGTTACGTTGAGCGGGAATGATCTGCGCGCAGTAGGCGAGTTTGATATCGACCGCGATGACTTCAAGGTGAAAGCCACGTCGGCGTTTCACGGAATGGTGAGGGTCAGCGACGAAATCGAGTTCGAGTTCGATATCGTCGGACGCAGGCAATGACTCTCGCCGGATTGCCGGCAGGCTGCTGAAAAGTAATTTGGTCTCGGAACTACGCTTCTCTCTGCGCTATCTCGGCGGCCTTCGCGTCTCGGCGGTGAATATCGTTGCAAAAAGGCTCACCGCCGAGACGCAAAGGCCGCCGAGGTAGCGCAGAGACATGTTATTTTTATCCGGCGTAGCCGTTCGGATGCGACTGCATCCAGCGCCAGGCGGATTCGATGATCACGCGCAGGTCCTGATACTGCGGCTGCCAGCCAAGCTCGCTTTTAATCTTGTCGGAACTCGCGATCAGTGTCGCCGGATCACCCGCGCGGCGTGGTCCAATGCGAGCAGGGATCTCTTTCCCGGTGACTTGTCTCGCCGTCTCGACGACCTCACGAACGCTGTAACCGTTACCGCCACAGCCAAGGTTGTAAATCGCACTCTGCGTCGAACCCTTCAGCGCAAGGATGTGCGCGCGTGCGAGATCAATGACGTGAATGTAATCGCGCAGGCACGTTCCGTCAGGCGTTGGATAGTCATCGCCGTAAATCTCGACGTGCGAACGTTTACCGGTCGCGGCTTGTAGCGCGATCGGGATGATGTGGCTCTCGGGATCGTGATCTTCGCCGCACTTTTCACTCGCTCCCGCG
Source organism: Pyrinomonadaceae bacterium (assembly GCA_036279935.1). GTDB lineage: Bacteria > Acidobacteriota > Blastocatellia > Pyrinomonadales > Pyrinomonadaceae > PSRF01. The sequence goes on along the minus strand of DASURS010000016.1, from coordinate 24,568 downwards.
GCGTTGAAGTAGCGCAGCGAGACGTACTTCAATCCGTACGCGCGGTCGTACCACGCCATCGCCTTTTCAAACGCGAGTTTTGTTTCACCGTACGGATTAGTCGGCGCGTTCGCGGCGGTTTCGTAGATCGGCTGTGACTCAGGTTCTCCGTACGTCGCCGCTGTCGAAGAGAACACGATGCGCTTGACGTTGCATTCCATCATCGTATCGAGCAACACCAGACCGGCGACGACGTTGTTGTGATAATACTTCGACGGATGCTCGCACGATTCGCCAACGAGCGAATAGGCCGCCATGTGAATCACCGCCTCGACGCGATTGTCCTTCAACGCGCGTCCCAGCGTGTCCGGATCAAGCAGATCTCCCTCGACAAAACTGGCGCCTTCGACGACGGCCTCACGATGTCCTTTGACCAGATTGTCATAGACAACCACGTCGTGGCCGTCCTTTATCAACTCTTCGGTGACAACGCTGCCGATGTAGCCAGCGCCTCCCGTCACAAGCACACGCACACTAATATCCTCCAAATAGAAACAGTTCGAGTTTTACGAAGGGGAACCGGGGTAAACGACGCCATCCGCTGCTCTACGCGCTACGTGATGGCGACGTTGGGTTGGCTCGTCGCGGTGTCAGCCTGTATCGAGTCTGACGGAACGTAGAAAAGGATGCGGCCACAATTGTCGCACGTGATAACGTCCGAGCCGCGGCGAATCTCCGCCATCACTTGCGGCCGCAACGCCATGAAACACGCCGTACACGAACGATTGCGCGCCTCAGCCACCGCTACGCCGTCGCGAATGCGCGCGCGAATCCTCGAATACATGTTGCTCATCGCTTTAGGCAATGCCGCGAACACTTGCTCTCGCTCGACGCGCGACGTCGCGAGTTGTTCCGACTGCAACTTGGTCTCTTCGTCAAACGCCTTGAGCTTTGCTTCGCGATCGGAATTCAACGTCGCGATCTCGTCGGCTCGTTCCTTCAACGCTGCTTCCGCTTGTTCGAGGGCATCCATCTGCTCGAGTATTTGGGTTTCGAGCTGGGAGATCTGTTTGCGTGCGGCGTCAGCCTCGCGAATGGCCGCCGTGTACTCATCCTGCTTCTTCGACGACATCAGATTTCGCTCGGCACGCTCGGCGCGGTTGCGTTGGTCGATAACTTCGTTTTCGAGGCGGGAACGGTTGTGTCTGGCTTCGTCGCGGCGACTTTCGAGGGCCTTAATTTCAAAAGCGCGCCGATCGAATTCTGTTTCGATTCCGGCGCGCCTTTCTGGTATTAATTCCAGGTCTTTTTCCAGTTTTCGTATGGTTGTATCTAGGTTCTGCAGAGCTATTAACTTCTCTAATTCTGCTTTCAACTCTTTATGCACTCCTCAAAAGATCAGAGCTGTATATGAACGCTGTCATCGCGAGCGATCATCACATAACCCGCTCTTTTGGGCAAGCGCACTGCTGAGAGAACGCTGTTCGAGCGTTAAATCGGGCCGCGAACCGGACGTAAAACTCGCACGCGCGGCGTTCTGATGCGCATGGGCGGCATCCTGATGTCGATCGCCGGCACCGTCGGAATCCGGATTTGCGGCATTTCGATGTCGATCTCGGGCATCACCGGGATTTCAATCCGCGGAATCACTATCCGGCGTCCCACCTGCGGCCGTCCGGGAGCGGTTGAAAGACCACCCTGGCGCGGTGTCACCCTGATTGTCTGTTGCGACTTGTTCCGGATGATGGTCAGCGTAACGTCGCCTTCTTTTTTGCCGTTAGTGATACGGGCCAGATCGCCCGGTGAGTCGACCTCTTCGCCGTCGATGGCCGTGATCACGTCGCCGGCCTTGACGCCTGCTTTCGCTGCCGGACCATCTTCACTCACCGCGGTGACCAGCACGCCTTTGGCGACACCGAAGTAATCCGCGAGCTGCTTGTTGAGCTGCATCGTGCTGACGCCGAGACGGCGGCCGTTTCCGAGAACGAACGTCAGATCGCCGAAATCGTGGTCGCCGAGCTGGAACTTCTCGATGTTCGGACTTTCGAATTTCCACGTCTTGGGATCGAAGCCTTCCCACTTCCAGGCTTTCCCATTGTTGGGGAACATATCCTGAGCGACGCTGAAGTTGTTTCGCTTTCCGATCGTCGCCGTGACTTCCTGTTCGGCGCCGCCGCGGCTGACAGTCACGCGCACCGACTGGTCAGGCGCGATCTCGGAAATCAATCGATTCAGCTTGCGCACGCTGGTGATGTTCTCGCCGTCGACACGAAGAATCACATCGTCTTTTCTCAAGCCTGCCTTCTCAGCCGGGCTGCCCTGAACGACCTGCGTGATGCCAACGCCGCGCGGCTGACTCACGTGATAACGGGCCATGTTCTCGCGGTTGATGTTTTCGGCATAGACGCCGAGATAACCGCCGTCGTTAAACAGTGAAAATGTATTCACGAGATCGTCGGCGGGTTCGGGTGGCTCAGGCGGCGCCGCCGGTTTGGATTGCTGGGCGAAGGCGAGGCCCGTAGATAGAATTAGAGCAAGCAGGAGACCGAGCACGTACTTGGCTTTCATATAGACTTCCTCCGGAAGAGAGTTTGGGCTTTACACGCGACACACTCACCGGTGGTTCCAAAAAATTTAGATAGGTTTGTAGACTTCGGTGTGTCCGGACAGCTCGACGGCGATCTTCCCTTCGCTGTGGGCCAGATCGAGGTGGGCAACGGCTTCGGAAACGGCCAGAAACCTGTGAACGTCGTCCGCGCCGGGAAACATCGCCTGCCCGACTTGCCACGCCGTGACGCCGCTCGGCTTTACGAGGCTGATCACCTGCGCCTGGCGCTCCTGGAATGCACGGAAGTAGCGGTTGAAGAGCTCTTCGTAGTCGCGAATCACGTCGCCGTGACCGCCGTAAACCAGCGTCGGCGAACAGGCGCGCAAGCGCGCGAGACTGACGAGATATTCAGCCAGCGACGGGAAACGCCGCGAGGGATCGAGCGGATCCGGCGACAACACCGGGTTTGGCGTTATGCGTTTCAGGACGCAGTCGCCGGCGATCAGCGTCCGATCGGCTTCGCGCAGAAACGAGCACGATCCGGGTGTGTGACCGGGAGTGTGAAGGATGCGAAGACTGCCTGATTCAAACTCGAGCTCGGCCTCGTCTTTCAACGACACGCACTCGTTGTCGCCCAACGTGTCGGCATACTCGCGCATGCCTTCGTACATGTGGCGCATGAGTCGAATCTCTTTTTCGGGGACTCCGGCACGCTCGAGCAGCGAACGATGTTCGTCGTACTGGAGGCGGCTGTGACGATGGCCGCTTTCCCAGTCGTGAACGTAAACTTTCGCGTCTTTGGCTTCGTCGCGCACTGACTTCGCGAGGCCGCAGTGATCTTCGTGCGCGTGCGTGAGGACGATGCGGCGGATGTCGGAAATACGAAAGCCCGCGGTGCGCAGACCGTCGCGCAAGGCATCGCTCGTAGCTTTCGTCTTCGGTCCAGTGTCGATGATCGTGATCGGATCTTCAGCGATCAGATAGACGTTCACCGGACCGATATAAAACGGCGTCGGCAGCGAGATGGGAATGACGCGCATGCGTTTTGAGATCTCAAATCTCAGATCTGAGATCTCATAGCCTCCAACTCTTTTAGAAACTCTTCGCGGTCGCGCCTGGTCTTTTCAAGTCTTCGACTCTTATCAGTCAAGTAGCGCGTGCCTTTGATCTCCGAGTTCTGCAACGAACTGCACCAGCCGTGAAGTTGTCGGGAAATGCTTGTCGCGCGAGATCTCAAATTTAAGATCTCAGATTTCAAAGTGGCGAATGCCTGTAAGCGCTCAAGCAAATACGTTAAGGATCGAACCTCGCCGGAGGAGCCTTTTGAAATGTAAAGAAACGTCAGTGTCTCCTGGGTCGTCCCTCGCTCAAATCCTTCGGCGATATTGTTTGAAATCGAGACGCCTGCGCGCTCCAATTGATCCTTCAAGCCATAGAAGCCTTTGAATGCCGGTTGTGACGTCAATTTAAACACCAGGACCGCCAATTCAATTGCGTCCCGCCAGACAGGCAGCTCCTCGAAACGGTTGTACTTCACAGTGAGGATTCCTTTTATTGAGTGAGGCTTTTGAGATCTCAGATCTCAGATCTGAGATCTCAGTAAACGTACTTATTCGCCCGGATCATTTCATCCGCGATTCGCTGCCGCGCGGCGATCGTGTTCATCGGCTGCAACTTCGTGAACCGCCGCAGCGCCGCCAGCAACGTCCGCAACTCGTCGCCTTCCGTCATGCCGGCGAGCGTGTATTTCGCCTTCGCTTCGATCCGCTGAACGGCGTCGTTGCAGAACACGCGCGTCATGTCGAGGTAGCGCTCGACCGACGCTTCACCCTGCGCGTTCGCCAGCTTGCGCGCGCGCAGTATCGACGTCTCCATGGCGTACGTGTCCATGATGATGTCCGCGATGCCCATCAGGATCTCCTGCTGATCGCCGAGTTTCATCATGTACTTCTGCGCTGCCGTACCGAGCGTCATCAGCGCGACCTTCTTCGCGTTCTTCGCCAACTTTTCTTCCGCCGCCAACAACGCATCGTCGTCGTCGAAACCGCCCATCGACGGCGACAGAACTTCGTCCATCAACGCCTGCGCCGCGGGAAGCAGCGGCAGGTTTCCACTGAGCGCGCTCTTCATCAGGCGGCCCGGGATCAACATGCGATTGATCTCGTTCGTGCCTTCGAAGATGCGGTTGATGCGGGAGTCGCGATACGCGCGCTCCGCCGGATAGTCGGCGGAATAACCGTACCCGCCGTAGATCTGCACCATCTCGTCGACGACGAAATCGCAGTACTCGGAAAGCGCGACCTTGATGATCGAACACTCCGCCGCGTACTCCTCGATCGCGCGCAGCCGCGCGTCCATGTCCTTCGGATCGACCGTGTTCAGTCGCTCTTCAATCATGCCGAGCGTGCGATAGATCATCGACTCGCCGACCCACGTGCGGATCGCCTGTTCCGCCAGTTTCGCCTTGATCGCGCCGAACGACGAAATCGACTTGCCGAACTGTTGCCGCTCGTTCGCGTAACGCACCGACTCGTGGACCATCAGCTTCATGCCGCCGGCGCACATCGCGCCGAGTTTGAAGCGGCCGATGTTCAGCACGTTGAAAGCGATCTTGTGACCCTTGCCGACTTCGCCGAGCAGGTTCTCGACTGGCGTGCGGACGTCGGACAGCACAAGCGCCGTCGTGCTCGAGCCTTTGATTCCCATCTTGTGCTCTTCCGCGCCGGACGTCAGGCCGGGTTGGCGCTCGACGATAAATGCGCTGAACTTGTCGCCGTCGACCTTCGCAAACACGATGAAGATGTCGGCGAAGCCGCCGTTTGTGATCCACATCTTCTCGCCGTTGAGAATGTATTCCTTGCCGTCGTCGCTCAAACGCGCGGTCGCTTTTCCTGACATCGCGTCGGAGCCCGCGCCGGCTTCAGTCAACGCGTACGCGGTGATCACTTTACCGGCGGCGACCTGCGGCAAGTACTTCTTCTTCGCGGCTTCGGTGGCGAAGTAAACGATCGGCAACAAGCCGATGCCACTCTCCGCGCCGAGCGTCGTTGCGAACGAAGCGGAGCGTCCGATGTTCTCGCCGATGAGCGCACCGCTGGTCTGGTCGAGACCCAAGCCCCCAAACTCTTCGGGAATGTTTGCGCCGATCAGTCCCAGGTCCGCTGCCTGGCTGACAAGTTCGCGCGCGAGTTTCCAATCGTGCTTTTCGAGCTCGCCGATACGAGGACTGACTTCGTTGTCGACAAACTGCCGCGTCGTCTCGGCGATCATCCGATGCTCTTCCGTGAAATCTTCGGGCGTGAAGATCTCTTCGGGCGCGCGCTCTTCGATCAGAAACGCGCCACCTTTAATTAACTGCTTGTGTTCGGCTACGGCTGACATTGAGTTCGTCCTTTCGGCTTAGACTTTCGTGTGCCTTTTGTTCTTTTGTGCCTTTTCGTGGCCCTCTTAGGCTGCGATTCGTTCAAAGATTCCGGCGGCGCCCATGCCACCGCCGACGCACATCGTCACCATTCCGTAACGGCCGTTACGCCGCTCCAACTCGCGCAGGATGGTGGCCGTCAGTTTTGCGCCCGTGCAACCCAGCGGATGGCCCAACGCGATCGCGCCGCCGTTGACGTTGACCCTTTCGGGATCGAGACCCAGCGTTTTAATCACAGCCAACGACTGCGCCGCAAACGCTTCGTTCAACTCGATCACGTCGATGTCGTTGAGCGTCAGGCCGGCGAGCTTCAAAGCCTTCGGAATCGCGAACACGGGACCAATGCCCATCTCCTCGGGCGGGCACCCGGCGGTGGCGTACGCGACGAACCGCGCCATCGGCTTTGCGCCGAGCTCTTTCGCGCGCGCGTCCGACATCACGATCGCGGCAGCCGCGCCGTCCGACATTTGCGACGCGTTGCCGGCGGTGATCGTGCCTTTCACGTGGAACGCCGGCTTGAGTTTCGCCAGCCCTTCCGCCGAGGTGTCGCGTCGCACTCCTTCATCTTTATCAAACAGTACCTCGCGCCGCTGCTTCCTGCCTTTTTCGTCGAGATCTTCGAGGATGACGTTCAGCGGCACCGTTTCGTCAGTGAACTTGCCGGCGTCAAGCGCCGCGGCCGCGCGTTGATGCGACTGTAACGCAAACTCGTCCTGCTCCTCGCGCGTCACTTCATACTTGCGTGCGACGTTCTCGGTCGCGAGTCCCATGCTGAGATAGAAGTCAGGATAGTGCTCGACGAGATACGGATTGGGCCGAATGATGTGACCGCCCATCGGAATCATCGACATCGTTTCGAGACCGCCCGCGACGATCACGTCCGCGCTGCCCGTCCGAATGCGATCGGCAGCCATCGCGATCGACTGCAAGCCCGACGAACAGAAACGATTGATCGTCATCGCGCTGGTTTCGACCGGCAAGCCCGCGCGAATCGCGGCCGCGCGCGCGACGTTCATTCCCTGCTCCGCTTCCGGCATCGCGCAACCCATGATCACGTCTTCGATCTCCGACGTTTCGAGACCGGGCACGCGCTTCAGCGCTTCCTCGATCACTGCCGCGCCCATTTCGTCCGGACGCGTCGTTCTCAACGTGCCGCGCGGCGCTTTGCCGACTGCTGTTCTGACCGCCGAAACAATTACTGCGTCTCTCATAGCTACCTCGGGAAAATTTCGAATTTCGAATTTTGAATTTCGAATTTTCAGAAAACCGCAACGTGTCCGTTAAATTCCAAATCCGAAATTCGCAATTCGAAATTTTAATTTCTCAACGGCTTTCCGGTCTTCAACATGTGTGCGATGCGTTCCTGCGTTTTGCGTTTGCTAACGAGAGATAGAAACGCCTCGCGTTCCAAATCCAACAAGTACTGCTCGGACACGCGCGTCTGATGATTCAAGTCGCCGCCGGTCAGGATGCGCGCGAGCTGCTCGCCGATCTCGGCGTCGTGGTCCGAAATGTATCCGGCGCGCTTCATCTGGTGAATGCCGAGTTTCAGCGTCGACAACGCCGGCAGTCCTAACGCCAGGATGTCCGTTCGCTGCTGCGGCTGAACGTATCCGCTCGCCGACAACGCCAGCACTTCCTTCTTCGCATCGGCAATCAATCGATCCGGATTCATCGAAAGCGTGTCGTCAGCCGACAGGAACCCCATCGCTCTCGCCTCTTCCGCCGACGTCGCCACTTTCGCGAGCGCGATCGTTTCAAACGCGCGCTTCACGAACGGGAACGGATCCGCGTCGTCAACGCCTTTCGGAATCGAGTCGAGCGCGCGCACCAGCATCTCCTTCGTGCCGCCGCCCGCTGGAATGATGCCGACGCCGACTTCGACGAGTCCGATGTACGTCTCGGCTGCCGCACGCACGCGATCGCCGTGCAACACCATCTCGCAACCGCCGCCAAACACCATTTGAAACGGCGCGACCACCACCGGCTTCGGCGAGTAGCGCAGGCTCATCGTGGCGTTCTGGAAAACTCGGACCATCATGTCGAGCTCGTCCCAGTTTTCCTCCTGCGCCTCCATCAGCATCAGCATGATGTTCGCGCCGACGCAGAAGTTTGCGCCCTGGTTGCCGACGACGAGACCGAGGAAGTTTTTCTCGACTTCCGTCAGCGCAGACTTCAGCATCTGGAGCGTGTCGCCACCGATGGCGTTCATCTTCGAATGAAACTCGAGACACGCAACGCCGTCGCCGATGTCGATCAGCGACGCGCCGGAGTTCTTCTTGATCACGCCTGTGCGATCTTTGATCGACTTGAGAATCAGCACGCCCGGCGGATCAGCGAGGGGGACGTACCTGCCGGTCGCGAAGTCGAAGTAAAACTGCTGCCCGTCCTCTTTCTTGTAGAAGGAGCTCGCGCCGGACGCCAGCATCTGTTCGACGTTCGCCGGCGCCGTCATTCCTTCTTCCTTCATGCGCGCGACCGACTTCTCGACGCCAATCGCATCCCACGCCTCGAATGGTCCAAGCTCCCAACCGAATCCCCAGCGCATCGCGCGATCGACTTCGACGACGTTGTCGGCGATCTCGGGAATGCGCTTCGCGGCGTAGGACAGCGTGCGCGTCAACGTCTTCCACAGAAACGCCCCCGTGCGATCCTTGCCCCACGTCAGCGTCTTCAAACGCTCGGGGAGATCTTCGATGTTCTTCGCCATGTCGAGCGCGGGAAGTTTCACCTTCTCGGACGGGCGGTAGTCGAGCGTGGCGGTGTCCAGCGTCCAGATTTCGCGTTTGTCGCCTTCGCCTTTTTGCTTTTTGTAGAAGCCGGCTTTGGTCTTGTTGCCGAGCAGTCCGCGTTGGACCATCTGCGCGAGCACTTCGGGGACGACGAACATGTCGCGCTCTTCGTCATCGGGCAGAGCTTCGTAAAGGTTCTTGATGACGTGATGGAAGACGTCGAGTCCGACGAGGTCAAACGTGCGGAAGGTCGCGGACTTCGGGCGGCCGACGGCTGGGCCAGTCATCTTATCGACTTCTTCGATCGAGTAGCCGTCGTCGAGCATCGTCTTGATCGTGTGCAACGCGCCGAACGTGCCGATGCGATTGGCGATGAAGTTTGGACGGTCCTTCGCCGGGACGACGCCTTTGCCGAGGCGTTGATCGAGAAAGCCGAACAGGAAGCAGGAGACTTCGGGCTTGGTCCACTCCGTGCGAATGATTTCGACGAGGTGGAGGTAGCGCGGCGGATTGAAGAAGTGGACGCCGAGAAAGTGTTGCTTGAAATCGTCGGAACGGCCTTCGGCGAGCAGGTGGATTGGGATGCCGCTGGTGTTTGAGGCAACGATCGCGCCGGCGCGTCGATGCTGCTCGACTCGTTCGTAGAGCGAGCGTTTGATGTCGAGATTTTCGACGACGGCTTCGACGATCAGGTCACAGTTTTTGATCTTGTCGAGATCGTCGTCGAAGTTGCCGATGGTGACGAGCGACGCGTAGTCGGGGGTAAAGAACGCGGCGGGTTTTGCCTTCTTCGCAGCCTCAAGTCCGTTGTTCGCAATCCGGTTTCTAACCTGTTTGCTATCGAGCGTCAGCCCCTTTGCCTGCTCTTCCGGCGCCAGCTCGCGTGGAGGAATATCGAGCAGCAGCGTGGGCACACCAGCATTCGCGAGGTGCGCGGCGATCTGCGCCCCCATAGTCCCCGCCCCCAGTACCGCCGCCCTCTCAATCCTCATGCCCATCCTCCCCTTTCGACACTACGCCAATGAAAGGGCCTCATGATAACTGAATGAGCGCTCATTCAGCAAGGTTAGGCGCTGCGGGCACTACATGCGCGCGTGTGTGGGTTCGGTCATTAAATGAAATTTGTCGGTCATAAAGTGAAATTTGTCGGTCATTAAATGAAATTCCTGTAGGTCATAAAATGAAATTGTGAGCACCAAAGTGGCCCGCACTGCTCGTACGAGCCTCAGTTCACTCTTCGACCGCCCTCGCATCTTGTCGAAGCGCCTCGAGGTTGATGCGCGCCTCGTCGCGTTGCGGTGGGGCACCGAATCGTTTTTTGTAGTCGCGGCTGAAGTAAGATGGCTTCTCATAGCCGACTTTGAAGCCGACGCTGGCGGCGTCGAGGTCTCCGCCGAGCATTAGGCGGCGGGCTTCCTGCAGGCGGATCTGTTTTTGGTACTGCAATGGACTCATTGCCGTAACGCTTCTGAAGTGGTGATGGAAGCCCGAAACGCTCATCCCCAAGTCGCGGGCGACATCTTCAGCGGCTCATCGAGATGTGCACGCAGGTGCCCGATCGCTTTTGATATGCGCCGAGTGTTCTAACTTCCCTTTTCTCACATCGTTCCTTCCAGACTGCCTCCAACATTTCGGTTGTCTCTTACGCATAAAGAAGTAAAACCAAACACGCCGAGTTCAGTTGTGGATCGATCATTGCAGCCGAAGGATCGACCGATCAGATTCGCATCCAGCACCGCACTTGTGGAGATGCGTTGGGGACCACACTTTTGGAGAGTTCCTGTCGGTTCAATTTATGGTAATTATCCCCGCGCGCTAGCGGATAATTACCCAATTTAGAAGCAGTCTTGGCTCAAAGGAAACGAAACTAATGTCATTCATCCCGACACTGAAGACTACGCTCGGCGTGGCTTTCATCGTGGCTACAGCCGGTGCAGTTAGCGTCAGCGCTCAGACTCAAGCCGTGGCCGACAACTCATCGACCAATGCTCCCGCAAATTTGAGTCGAACAAGTGAGTTGAAAACAAGCTCGAATCCACAATCGACTGTCATCCCTGCTGAAAGCAGAGCGCCGGACAACAGCGCTCAAACCAAACGACAAGCCGGCAGTGCGGAGATGGTTGACGTGAGTGCCGTCACGAGCGTTCCTACTGCCGCGGCCAAAGCGGCGAGGTCAGCGGAGACGGAGGTTCCACAGGGAACTTCGACCAATAAGTGGCAGTTTCAATTTAGCCCGTACTTTTGGCTGGCCAGCCTGCACGGCACCGGAGGAATCGGCAACCGCACCACTCAAGTTGATGAAAGCTTCAGCGACATCTTTCATTCGTTGGACTTCGCCTTAATGGGAGTGCTTGAGGCCCGCAAAGGCAAGTTTGTGACGCTGACTGACGTCGAATATGTAGCTGTCTCGGACAATAAAGCCACGCCCGGCCCGTTGTTCTCCAACGTCAACGCCAAGTTCAAGACTTTTATCTTTGACCCCGAGGCGGGCTATCGGGTGCTGGACCATCCGGACAAGGGCGCCTTTGTGGATGTGTTAGGCGGCGTGCGCGTTTGGCATGTGAGTACAGATTTGGCTTTCGGCGCTGGAATCCTCCCGGCAACTGAAGTTCAGGGTAGCCGTAACTGGGTGGATGGTGTGGTCGGATTGCGCGGCAAGGCGGCTCTGTCACCAAAATTATTCATTACCGGAAAATTTGATCTCGGCGGCGGCGGTTCGAAGTTCACTTACCAAGTGTTTGGCGGCGGCGGGTACAACGTTAACAAGAAAGTCGCCCTGATATTTGGTTATCGCATTCTGGATGTCAACTATAACAAGAATGGTTTTGTTTATGACATGAACCAACGTGGGCCCATCGTGGGGTTGGGTTTCAAGTTCTGAAATGGTTTGCCGCCAGACTGATTGGACGATGGGGACATGGTTACACGGAGAGGAGCCCATCAGACATAAACCAAATGCGAATCGACGTGTTGTTTTTTCCCCTGGATCCGTTCGGTTCATGGGAGTCTCGTTGGTCAGGATTAGCATGCTGGTGTTTCTCCTTTTCTTCTCGAGCAACACACAGACGACAAGTGCGCAAGAGCCGACAACCCGCGATGAGTTTTGGCCCGAGATCGATATATACATCAATCTGAAGCCGAAGGTCAGGCTCTTCTTACTTGGGACCGTGAGCAAGGCTGTCGAGGACGGAGAACTCTTTAACGCTCAGGCGTTCGAAGCCCAAATCGGAGCGCACATTGATTACATTCCGAATAAGCACCTTATCTTGCGCACGGGTTATCGCTACGGCAGATCACTGGAAGACGATTCTTACAGGGAACACAGGTTACTGACGGAACAGACTTTGCGAAAGCTGCTTCCCGGCGATTTCGTTTTGAGCGATCGGAATCGGGAGGACTTCCGCTTTCTCAAAGGTGACTTCTCTTTTCGTTACCGCAATCGCTTGACGATTGAACGAGAGTTCGAGTTGAAGAAACGCACCATCACTCCTTATGTCTCGGGTGAGGTCTTTTACGATACGCGCTACGACACCTGGAACCGGAACCGTTTGGCGACCGGCGTGCAGATATCATTAAGACGAGGGCCGCTTCGAAGAATGTTACTGCCCAAACGCCAGGTCATTCTGGATCTTTACTATCTGCGGCAAAACGACAGCCGCTCAGATACCCAACACGTCAATGCCATCGGTGCGGCCCTGACACTCTACTTTTAGGAGGAACGAAGGCGGAGCAAGACAAAAGCTAGAAAAGCTCCGGCAGCGTAACCCTCGCCGCATGAATTGGCGAGACCAGAATTACGGTTACTACTGATGAAAACATCGAAAGGCGACCACTATGAAAACCAAATCCCTCAAGACATTAGTTATCGTGGGCCTGATCACTATGGGCCTCGCGCTGGGCCTAAGACGCAACGGGCTGCCGGCCAGGGCGCAGGACGCCGGGACCCAGGACAAGGCAACGCTCGAAAAAGTGCTTCCCACCAAGCCGGCCTATTCGCCCTATGCGGGCCGCAACTTCCCCACGCGGCCGCTCTTCGGCGACTCGCACTTGCACACGGGATTGTCCTTCGATGCGGGCATTTTCGGTTGTCGCCTCGGCCCTAGCGATGCGTATCGATTCGCCCGCGGCGAGGAGGTCACGGCCTCGAGCGGCCAGCGGGTGAAACTGTCCCGGCCACTCGACTGGCTCGTGGTGGCGGACCACTCCGACAACATGGGGCTCATCACCGATCTCATGGCTGGAAAGCAGGAACTTCTCGCGGTGCCGAAGGGGCGGCGCTGGTATGACATGATGCAGGCGGGCAAGGGCGGTGACGCCGCCATCGAGATGATCATGTCCTTCGGCGAAGGGACTTTCCCTAAGGAAATGGTCTATGGACCTGCGAATCCAGCCTACAAGACAGCTTGGCAGACCGAGATCGATGCGGCGGAGAAAGCCAATGAGCCGGGACGCTTCTCGGCCATTATCGGGTTCGAATGGACCTCGAACACGGGTGCCAACAACCTGCACCGCAATGTTCTTTTCCGCGGGAACGGCGCACAAGCCAGCCTGGTCGTGCCTATGGTCACATTCAAGCCCTGGGGCAGCGACAATCCCGAGGACCTTTGGAAGTGGATGGCAGCCACCGAAGAGAAGTCCGGCAGCCCCGTGCTGGCCATCGCGCACAACGGCAATTTGAGCAACGGCCTGATGTTCCCGATCGTCGAAGCCTTCGGAAAGAAGCTCGACAAGGAATACTGCGAGACCCGCGCCAAGTGGGAGCGTATCTATGAAATGACGCAGACCAAGGGCACCGGGGAAGCGCATCCCTACCTCTCGCCCAACGACGAGTTCGCGAACTTTGAAATCTGGGACAAGGGCAACCTTGATGGCAGCACCGCAAAGACGAAGGATATGCTGGAATTCGAATACGCGCGTTCTGCCCTTAAGAACGGGCTCAAGCTCGAAGAGAAGTTCGGCACGAACCCTTACAAGTTTGGCATGATCGGCAGCAGCGATGCGCACAACGCGCTCGCCGCAATGGAGGAAGATAACTTCTTCGGCAAGACGACCCCGCAGGAACCGAGCCCCGAACGTCTGACCAAGACCTTCGTCAAACACCCCAAGACAGGTGTGACCATCATGGACTGGGAAGTCTCGGCCTCCGGGTATGCCGCCGTCTGGGCCACCGAGAACACCCGCGAGGCGATCTTCGACGCGATGCAACGCCGCGAAGTTTATGCGACCACCGGCCCGCGCATGACCGTGCGGTTCTTCGGCGGTTGGGATTTCGAACCGAGAGATGCGACCAACCGCATGCCCGCAGCCATCGGCTACTCCAAGGGCGTCCCCATGGGCGGCGATCTGAGCGAGGCTCCTGCGGGCAAGTCCCCGACGTTCCTCGTCGCGGCACTGAAAGACCCCATCGGCGCAAACCTCGATCGCATTCAGATTGTTAAAGGCTGGATCGATGCCAGGGGCGAGCTTCACGAGCAGGTCTATGACGTGGTTTGGGGGGACGCTGAAAAGCGCAAACGAGGCGCGAATGGTAAGGTGCCGCCCGTCGGTGACACCGTAGACGTTGAAGATGCCACCTGGTCCAACACCATTGGTGATCCGGAATTGATCACCGTTTGGAAAGACCCGAACTTCGACGCCAAACAACGCGCGTTTTACTACGTGCGCGTCCTGGAGATTCCCACGCCACGTTGGACTGCCTATGACGCGAAGCGCTTCGGGATCAAGCCGCTGCCTGGGACCGCGATGAAACTTCAGGAGCGCGCTTACACGTCGCCAATCTGGTATACGCCGGCGAAATAATCGTGAAAGGTGAAGCACATGAAACGAATCCTGCGCGAACCTTTGGTGCATTTCCTCCTGTTGGGAGCGGTGCTATTCATAGCATACGGCTTGGTGTCCAAGCCGGGCAGCAGCGATCGGCCGGGAAAGATCATCGTGACGCAAGGCCAGATTGACCAGCTCGCATCCGGCTTCGCTAAAACCTGGCAGCGCCCGCCCACGACTGAAGAACTAGCGGGCCTGGTCCAAGACCTTGTGCGCGAGGAGGTCTATTGCCGCGAAGCCATGGCAATGGGGTTGGACAAGGACGACAGCGTCATCCGTCGCCGGTTGCGGCAAAAGTTGGAGTTCATCTCCGATGATGTCGCCGCCATACGTGAACCGACCGACGCCGACTTGAACGCATACCTACAGTCGCACCCCGACCGGTTTCGCGTCGAGCAACGCTTCACATTTAGTCAGGTGTATCTCGATCCGGCAAAGCACGGTGAAAACCTCGCGCGTGACGTCGCTGAACTACTCGTGCAGTTGAACCGGGCTGGCGAGCAGGCCGACGTCTTGACGCTGGGCGATTCGTTCCTGATGGAACACACCTTCACGGCCACACCAACCAGTGAGATCGCGAAACAGTTCGGAGAAAAGTTTGCCGCGAAGCTAGGCGAGCTTTCGCCAGGCACGTGGCAAGGCCCGGTGGAGTCTGGTTACGGCGCGCATCTAGTGTTCGTTAGCGAACGCACGGAGGGACGCGTGCCCGCATTGGCGGAAGTGCGCGATGACGTCCGCCGCGAGTGGGCCGACGCGGCGCGGTTGGAATTGAACGAAAAGTTTTACCAGGAACTGCTCAAGCACTACACGGTGACCATTGAGAGTCCGCACCTGGCGGAGGTGCAACGATGAAGAACCGAAGAGTTGCCGAACCGGAACCAACAGGAAGGAGTTTTCTTTGCTCCGTTCTTGCGGTCTCCGGTTCAATTCTCTTCTTGCTCGTGTTTTCCTCGGCTGCGATCGCGCACGAGGTGCGTCCCGCTTATCTTGAACTGCGACAGACCGGACCGGAAACTTACGACGTGTTTTGGAAAGTGCCCGGCCGGGGAGAGGACTTGCGACTGGGACTCTACGTGGAACTTCCGAGGGCCTGCACGAACGTGACCGAGCCTCGTGGTTCCATGATCCACAATGCCTTTAGCGAACGCTGGACCGTGAAGTGCGCGGGCGGGCTGATCGGCGGCACGATTCACATTGTCGGTCTTAACTCGACGACCACTGATGTGCTCGTTCGTTTGGAGCGTCTCGATGGCACGACGCAAGTCTCACGCATCACGCCATCCGCTCCGTCGCTCGAGGTGAAAGCTGCGGCCGGTGTGCTGGAGGTCGCCCGGACGTACATCACAATTGGCGTCGAGCATATTCTTACAGGCATTGACCATCTGCTGTTCGTGCTCGCGTTGCTCATCATCACACGCGGCGGTTGGAAGCTGGTGAAAACCGTCAGCGCCTTCACGCTCTCCCATAGCATCACTCTTTCGGCGGCAACACTCGGTTTTGTGCACGTGCCCCAGCGGCCGGTCGAGGCGGTGATCGCGTTGAGCATTGTCTTTGTCGCGGTTGAGGTTGTGCGCTTGCACCGCGGTCTGGAAACTTTCACCGCGCGCGCGCCCTGGCTGGTCGCCCTTACGTTCGGATTGATGCACGGTCTTGGTTTCGCAGGCGGGTTAAGTGAAGCCGGCTTGCCGCAGGGACATATTCCGACGGCGCTGTTGTTCTTCAGCGTTGGCGTTGAGAGCGGGCACTTCCTATTCATCGGCGCAGTGCTGTCGTTGATCGCTCTCATCCGCCTCATACACATTTCATTTCCGCGCTGGGCGGAACTCGTTCCGCCCTACGCCATCGGCAGTGTGGCGATGTTTTGGCTTATCCAACGCACGCTTTCGTTCTTGTCATGAAGACGACCACGAAAGCCCGCGTCATTTGAACAGTTGTGCCCATAACATAACCCTAAAAGCGGCACAGAAGACCAGTGTTCTCCAAGGTGGTCAGGAATCGGTAGGGACTGTTTTTCTTACGTTTAGCTTGATCGTGATACGTAAGTCCAACATGCGTGATCGCTCCCACAATCAGACCAGCAGCAGCTCCAAAGACACCGCCAGCGTTGAGCGCGCCAACCCAATCTACATTTTGTGCCCTACCGGTGAGCGTAGTCGCCAATGTCGCTTTTCCTGCTTCAGTCAGTGTTCCTGTAACCAGGCCGGCTGCTGTCTTATTAGCAACCGAGCTAACAAAGTTACTCGCTAGTTTGGTGGCATCGCGACCAAACATTGACCGAGTAACATTCGAGAGGTTGAGTCGGTCCTCTTCCCACTTTTTCAAAATCCTACTGGCGGCTTCCTTAAACTCGTGTTCTCTCTTTGCCTCTGAACGCATGTTCGGTATCTTTGCTGCTTCCGCTCGCAAAGAGCCAATCAGGTTATCAATCGCCCCACGGTCACTACCTAGTTCCCGCAGCCCATCTACTGAAATCCTAGAGGGGTTGACATAAGCCCAAGAAGAATTGCATTAACCCCTCGCCGGACGCAGCTGAGGGGATCGATGTCATCGTCCAAGCCTAACCATGATTCATATACCCGATTTAGTTCTTTCTGTAATAAGCAGCTATGCAATTCACCGTTACGTTTGTCTCCTTTATGTCGCAGTGAGAGTGGCAACCGCCAGATAACTTTCGACAACATCAGTTAAAACAGAGATAGTGAAGCGGAATGAAAGGCTCTAAACAGTGGGACGTGAGGAAAATTTCAAGTTATGACCGAAATCTGTAGGGAATTTTCACGTTATGCCCGAAAAGATTTTCATTTAATGACCGAATCCTCCCCGTAAGTTATTGATTCCGTTGATGGGCCGATTTCACTTTATGACCGAACCCACAGCGCGGTTGGCTGTGGTGTGGGTTCGGTCATTAAATGAAATTTGTCGGTCATAAAGTGAAATTTGTCGGTCATAAAATGAGATTTTTGTCGGTCATAAATTCCGCGCACGATCTCATATGAACCGAGCGGCAGCAAAAATGTAAACCCATGATTTCGGTCGGCTTTGCGCGCGTTAGCAAGAAACGTCCGTGTCGGATTTGTGGTAAGCCCACTATTGTGGCTTTTCAAGGGACGAGGGTACTTCCATCTGCATGCGGATCAGTGTGGGATCTCGCGGGTTATCCGCAACGGTGGAAACATACACGTCCATCCCGAGATCCCATTTATCACGATTCGACCAAGAATCCAGAGGCCCATAGCCCGTCAATTCCGCCAGCTTCTCTTGAAATCAAGACGCTGTTTTTCGGGAATTGATACGGATCTCCCCAGCTTCGAATTACAGGCAGGAACTTGTCATCTGCCCAGGAGGATTGCTGTCACGAGGACTGCTTGAAGAACATGCAACCAGCTACGGAGCACTGCCTCGAACAAAACGGGAGCGCGCAGTTCTTGCTGGTATCTTGAATGATTATGTGAGCGCCCGCTTCCCCGCATACGCCCAATCTTATTCAGGAGCAGGGATGGTAGGCATACCAGGATTCTGGCAGGAACTATCTGGCGTGATCCACATTTGGAAGAGGCGCAACTACCTCATGCCGCTTCTGATAGTGCCATATAAAGATGCAAATAGGCTGATCCAAGCTTGCCAAATCAGATTACACCCAAAAGATATTTCCTCTTACGCCTGCACCGGTAACAGTACTGAAAGTGTGTAGGGGCAACATCACATGCGTACTTGAAAATCCATCGACCTTACGACAGCTTGCCAGCGAAAGTCGGTTGCACGTGGAGCTGACGAAGTTAAAAGTTCGGACGGTGGGAATTCCTTCGATCGCATTGGCGAGAACCCTCAGTACTTCAGGATAAGCAGTTCGGCTGTATGCTTCTGCGTCTTCCTGCGTGTCCCAGAAACTGTTGGCTATCGCTTCCGCGCGCTCGGGCGCGATGAAGATGGTCTCGTCGCGGAAGCCCTTCTGCCGGCGAAGGATCGGGACGATCTCGGTCTCCGCGATCCGAGTAAGCTCCGCCGCCGCATTGGCTTTGAGTTTCATGGTGACTTGTCGTCCAAACATTTCTTGCTCCTCGATTGGAGGCTGTTGACTTCAGGAGATCTGGTTGATTCCAGAGGAGCTGAGAAAGGAGTAAGCCGGACTCGGTTCACTAGAACCCTACGCCGGCAAACACTATGTGTCAAATGCAGGATATATCTTGCACATAGTTGCAAGGGTCCCTTGAACGACGTAAACGTCAGTCCATGGCACTCGAACCGATCGTACGCTCACTGCTCGCCGTACACTTCGTTCAACTTCCGAAAATGATA
Source organism: Pyrinomonadaceae bacterium (assembly GCA_036279935.1). Classification (GTDB taxonomy): domain Bacteria; phylum Acidobacteriota; class Blastocatellia; order Pyrinomonadales; family Pyrinomonadaceae; genus PSRF01. The sequence goes on along the minus strand of DASURS010000016.1, from coordinate 5,769 downwards.
CCCCATCGCGGCCAGCCGCAGCGTTTCGGCAAGCTTGTCGTGATGCTTTACAAGTGCTTGAGTAAAGAAGCGCCAGAACTCTTTGCGCTCACCATCAACTATTCCAAGCTTTAGCATTACGCGCGCGAACGCCGTAACAGCGCTGATCACGTTATAGTGCTGAGGCTCCACAAACTCCTGGGCCGTTCGTTTCATCGAGTCAAGCGCGCGCTGATAGTACTCACGAGGAGCGTAAATGGTCTGCATGATCGACTGGTAGCCCCTAATGAGCATAGCGGGATCCATTCGGGTCTTGAAATTCAAGGAGCAGCTCGTATTGTTTCCTGAAGCTTCTCCCAATAGCCGTCCCTCCCGCTCCAGCCGTTTCCATAACTGAGTGTCGGGTAGCGCGTTTAGCAGGCCGACCATCGCCAGAGGAATTGCACTCTTTCTGATGAAGTCGATCTGTCGCTCAAATACATCGTCCGGATCGTTGTCAAAGCCGACAATAAAGCCAGCCATCACTTCCATACCGTAACTCTGAATCTTCTTTACTGAGTCGAGCAGGTTGCCTCGGTTTTGAGACTTCTGCGCTTCTTTCAAACTCTCTTCGACGGGTGTCTCGATGCCAAGGAATACGCGTCGGAAACCGGCTTCGCGCATGTTCTCGAGCAGCGCTTCATCGTCCGCCAGATTTACACTGGATTCAGTGAGCAACGAGAAGGGATAGCCATTTCGTTTCTGCCACCGCGCAAGCTCCGGCAATAGTTGCCTTACATTTTTTTTGTTTCCGATAAAATTGTCGTCAACAATAAAAACGGTGCCGCGCCAGTTGAGATCCATCAAGGCATCAAACTCGGCCAGCATTTGTTGATTACTTTTGGTTCGTGGCACGCGCCCGTAGATTTCAATGATGTCGCAGAACTCACAGGAGAACGGACAACCGCGTGAATACTGCACACTCATCGCGCTATAACGCTTCAAATTCGCCAAGTGAAGGTCGGCCAGAGGAGTCGCCGCAAGCGGCGGACGATCGACTGCCTGGTAACGGCGTTTTGCAACTCCCGCCGCCAGGTCCTTAACGAATTGCGGCAACGTCGTCTCCGCCTCTCCAATAAAAATGTGATCCGCGTCGGGCAGATCCTCGATCGTCGTGGTGACGTATGGGCCACCAAGCACTACGCGTTTCCCAAACGACTTGCAGCGTTTCACGACTTTTTTGAGCGAATCCTTCTGCACCAGCATCGCCGTGGCGAATATCATGTCGGCCCATTCAATGTCGGTGGTCTTTAGCGACTCCACATTCAGATCAATCAGTCGCCGCTCCCAGTCCGGCGGTAGTAACGCAGAGACAGTTAATAGCCCCAGTGGTGGAAAGGCACATCGCTTACCCTCGAATGGCAGCGCGTGTCGAAAACTCCAGTAGGTATCCGGAAACTCCGGGTTAATTAACAACACTCTCATACCAACACGCTCCTAACGTCACTCTGCTGGTCCATGTTCTGGGGCAACGATTAAATGCGCGCCGCCGGCAGTTTGCGCACCCATACGGCGCAACCAGCGGAAATGGGACGAGAGTCCCGCGCGAAGGGAGGTGTGCTCAACATAGCTCACGCCAAAATCTCGACAGGTCTGTTCCACGAGGCTTGAGATGGCAGGGTAGTTCACGTGACATACGCGAGGGAAAAGGTGATGTTCGATCTGAAAATTCAACCCGCCGAGGAGCCAACTCTCAACTCTACTGCGTCGAGCGAAATCCACAGTGGTTTCGACTTGATGGACCGCCCACGCATTTTCCATCGAGCCTGCGTTCTTTTGCGGCAACGGGAACTGAGCCTCTTCAACGCAATGAGCAAGTTGAAACACAACGCTAACGACCACACCCGCAAGACCAACTGTCAGCGCATAGAACAGGAGCACTATCCAGAGGCGATGGACCAAGAGTGGTAATCCAAAGGCCAACGTGAGGAACAGTGCTTTGCCGGCGACAAAGCCAATGAGTTCCCATCGTTTCGGCCGCGGCATTCGTGTGAGTGCGATCCGACCAAGGATTACGTCACGGAAATCATCGTAGAGATGCCACTTGATGACGTTCAATCCGTAGAGCGGCCACAAATAGAAATGCTGCCAGCGATGAAATCTGAATCTCTTTTGATGTGGCGTCAATCGGCCAAAAACCGCAATATCAATATCGGCGTCATGGCCTGTGATGTTTACGTAAGTATGATGTATGACTACGTGTTTCCAGTGCCATACGTAAGAACTGGCGCCTATCAGATCCATCGTCATGGCCGCCAACCGGTTGATCCAGGCGTGATTTGAATAGGAATGATGACTGCCGTCGTGTTCAATATTGAAACCAATCGCAGCTATCGCCAGACCAAGTCCAGTAGCCAGTGGCAAAGCTTGCCACCAAGCGCCGGCCATGAACACGAGTAATAGATAGAATCCACCAAAGACAGCCAGAATAATTGCGGTTTTCAAATACATTGCGGGACAGTCCCGGCGACGGCGACCGGAACTGTGAAAATAGTCATCGACTCTTCGCCTTAACTCTGTAAGAAAAACATTGTCTCTTCTGAAGGTTAATCTGCTTTGAGCAACACCGCGAATAGGATCAACTGACATTCTTAAAAACTCCCTGCCCTGCTTACCGAGAACTTTGATGCATTGACTACGCAATGTTACGCCTCACACATTGCAACTTCTTCTCAAAACGTTGTGAGTGATGCTGAGCTTACAGAAAGATTACAAGTAGAGAGTTGCTGTGTGCGTTAGAGCACATATAAAAGACGGGTGAGACTTCGAAATCTTAGACAGGAACTCAGTTCAGGTATGCATCCGTCTCGGCCTTAATGATCGCGTAACACTGGCAGGCTTTCGCTTCGAGACCGCGGCGATTAACTATCGTAATCATCCCTCGACTGTAATGAATCAGTTTGCCGGCCTGCAGCGCTGCAGCGGCCTTGCTTACGCCTTCGCGCCGCACACCCAACATGCTGGATAGGAATTCCTGCGTTAACGGAAACTCCTCGGCTCCGAGACGATCGCGTGTCATCAATAGCCACCGCGCCAATCGAGGTTCAACCAAATGAAAGCGGTTGCAGACAGATGATTGAGAGATTTGAGTCAAGAGTGAGTGCGAATAGCGATGCAGGAGGCGATGTAAACTGCCAAGTCGGTTTGCTTCAGTGCGTACAGCCGCTGAACTCATTCTCATGGCTGTGCCCGAGCCCTGCACTAGAGCGCGTGTTGACGAAAAACTGACATCCATAAAGACAGCCAGGCCAGCCATCCCTTCATTTCCCACCATTCCCACTTCAAGCCACGATGTGTCTGACAATTCCGAAATCAATGAAATTATCGAGTCGTTAGGAAAATAGACGTACTTGATTACAGCGCCGGGTTCGTACAACACGTCGCCTAAAACCAAACTCACTGTCTTCAGCTTCGGCAACAAACGCTTGTATTCATTTTTCGGAAGTGTGTCGAGCAGCCGGTTAACACCTGGACCACCATTATTACTGTTTTTAAGTAGACTCATAGTATGCAAACCCGCCACACCACTTAAACCCATAAAAGATTACATCTGACGAGCACCGATATCAGTAGCAGTCAGGCAGAGACAAGTCTGTGCGCCAACACACATACCGACTGAAGCACGTTATGTGCGTTAGCACACATATGTGTTATAGTGCGCGCGAAGCAATAGCCTGCTTTGACATCGGGATCGAGTTTTCCCTCCTCCTCTTGCCCCTTTGCGCAATCCAGCGCAGATGAAAAGGCTTGGTTAATTCCACCGGAGATCGGAAGATGAAAATCCTGCTCTACAACCCAGACAATGGCGTCACGCGCAACTTCATGCCACACCTCTGGATGTTTCTTCTCCAGGCACTGACTCCGCCGGGTCACGAGGTTGTTCTGATTGACGCTAATGCCCGTCCCATGAGCGATGATGAGATCGTTCAGTTTGTACTTGACCAAAAGATCGAATTAGTCGGCATTGGCGCGATGACTCGAATGATTGAGAAAGCCTATCGAGTCGCCGACGTGCTTCGCCTTGCAGGCGTACAGGTTGTAATTGGTGGTCCACACGTGACTGAAGTTCCTGATGAAGCGCTCGGTCGTGATGGAGGACCACGCCACGCGGACGCAATCGCGCTTGGTGAAGCTGATGAAACATGGCCCAGGATAGTTGAAGACGCCGCGCGACATGAACTCAAGGAGATCTATGCTCCGGTTGACGAGTTCGGCAAAGAACGGAAACCAAATCTCAATGAGTACCCGGTGATTCCCTGGGAGTCGCTCAATCTCGATCAATTCAATTTCTTCCCGCGCATTGTGCGTCCGTTGCTGTCACGCGTCGGCCCACATTGGCGCTCGCTGCACATTGTTCCACTCGAATCAGGGCGAGGCTGTCCTTATGGTTGTGAGTTTTGCACCGTCACCGGATTCTTCGGCGACTCGATCCGCTTTCGCACAAATCAAAGTATCGTTGACGAACTACTGACGTTGAAGGCGCGTGCTAAAGCTGAAGGCGGAGTAATCTCGGTATTCTTTGTCGACGATAACTTCGCTATCAGTATCAAACGAACCAAATCATTGCTGCGCGACATTATCGCTGCCGGGGCGCAGCTTCCCTGGATCGCGCAGATTAGCGCCAACCTCTTACGTGATCAGGAGCTGGTTGACCTGATTGCAGAATCCGGAGGAAAGGTAATCTTTATTGGGATGGAGTCGATTGACCCCGTTAATCTGGCCGATGTTAAGAAGGGCTTTAACAAGCCAGAAGAATACACGAGCGTGCTCGAACGTCTTGCTGAGCGAAATATCTATGCCATCACGTCCTTCATTATTGGTATGGATAACGACACACCCGGCGTAGCAGAGCGGATACTGCAACAGATTCGCACCTGGCCTCCGGGCTTGCCGGTTTTCGGCCAACTCACACCGTTTCCATCTACGCCGCTTTATAAGCGGCTACAAGAAGAGGGCCGGCTGGTGCGGCCAAAACACTGGCTGAAGTTTGAGAAAAACACGATGGCCCACGTGCCTCTTAAGATGACCATCGCGCAAACTCACCACGAGCTTCATTATGCATGGGCCCACTCCTACGACGCTGCACGCAACGCAGAAGCCGTTCAGGCGATGAGCTACGCACCAGTTGGTCCGCGGATTTTTCACTTCATCACGCGGCTGGCGTTTCGCGCGATCTATTTTCCGCAAACAACCAGGCGAGCGTGGCTCAAAGTGTTTTTTGAGAATAGGCGCACCGTCTTCAGTCTTGCGAAGGAAGCTATTGGGACAGTGCTAACTGCAAAGAAGCGAATAGAAGGAAAAGATGATAGCTGCGCTGTGATAAACACTGCCTGAGCGTAAATATTACCCCTTACCATGGAAGGCAATGTGAACCGCACGCCTGTTATCCAAGTAACCGAGCGAACTCCTCTTTGACGACTCGATAACACTCGCATGCGGTAGCTTCCAATTTCTGGCGGTCGAGGATCTGTATGCGGCCGCGCACATAACTGATTGCTCCTATATCCTGCAGATGACCGGCAGCCACAGTAACGCCCTCGCGGCGCACACCCAACATATCTGCAATCAATTCCTGAGTCATGATCAATTCGTCTGTGTTCAAGCGATCATGGCTTAGCAACAACCAACGACAAAGTTGCTGTTCTACGGAGTGAAGCCGGTTGCAAACTGCGGTTTGCGATATCTGGGTAATTAGTGCTTGCGTATAGCGCAGCAACAAGCGTTGAAACTCACCACCCAAGGCGAATTCTG
>DASURS010000015.1:0-17228 GCA_036279935.1 Pyrinomonadaceae bacterium | reverse complement strand
AACATCGACAAGGACGACTTTCTCTACAAGCGAGCGATGATCATGGCGGCTGGACGGCCGATCGATTCAGCCTACTTCTATAAAGAGAGCTCCCATCGAGTGAGCGACCTCGTCGAAGATTTCTATGAGTCGTCGTTCAATCTAAAAGGCGTCACTTACGACCACCTGAACGACATCGCCGAAACGGAAGCGCTCCTCAATCGTCCCGAATACACATGGCTGTCGACGTTTGTTTTCGACCCGCATTCGCAGTTTCACGAGATGACGATCTCGACTGCGCTCGGCGAGCTGAGAAAAGCCCTTCAGGATCTGCGCCGCCAGAACTTCATGGCGAAGGAAGCAGTCGATTACGACCTTTCTCTCGACGCTGAACGGCCTCGTTATCAGCACCTCGTGAGACGCGTGCTCTACTGGGACCAGGACGCGCTGCGCGAGGCGCTCTCGCTGTACGACGAATACGAAAACTTCGTTACCGCGAACCATTACGAGCGGGAGGATCTCAACAATTCAGTCAAGAAAGCCGCGCGGACGCGATTGAAAACGCGCATGAGCCGTCTGTTCCGGCAGGCGCGCAAATACCAGGCGCTCGCGCCGTCGAGCGAAGGCTCGGCGTTGCGCGCGAGTTTGATCACCGAGATCAGAAGTCTTCAGGACGTTCAACCACTGCTTACGCGAGTGCTGCAAGTTTCCGCTCCACTCGGCATCGACGGCGAGCTGCGTGGCGAGTTATCGGCCCAGGTCGATTCGCTGCTGCGCAACATCTATCGCGAGTTTGTGGCGCAACGGTTTTACGTCATGAAGCACCCGGATTTTTCGTGGTGGAACGGCAGCCAGCCGGTCTCTTATCTCACTTACGACCTGCTCAGTCTCGAAGATCTGAACGGCTATCTCCTGCTGCAACGGAAGAACATCGCGTTTCTCGCGCGCGACCTGGCAGTGCCGGTGCTCACGTTCGCCGCGCAGCACAACATTTACGCGCAGAGCGCGTTTGACTGGAACGAGATCCTTTCCGATCTCGAAGCCTTCGACAACAAGCAGCCCGGCAATCCGGTTTCGGCGCTGGAAATCTTCATCGCCGCCGAAATGGACAAGGTCGGCATCGACAGTTGTACATCGCTCAAGATCAACTCCGAGGCGTCGCGCGATTACTTTCTGAGGATCCGCAACTCGATGCGCGCCCAGTTCTATCGCCGCTGCAACGAGCTCGCTCGCGTCAAGGCAGTCAACGACACGCTCGCCGCGCTGAACAACTATCGCGAGATCGAGGAAGCGTTCAACAAGGCCCTCTCGGGCGGTTTTCCGTTCACCGATCTCGGCACGCGTCCCGATTATCCCGATCTCGATCCGGCAGAACTGCTGAAGTTCTTCAAGCTGTTCGATGCCAAGGAAAAAGCGGCGCACGACGCGCTGGTGCGCAGCGCGGACTTCGGCGCCTCGCCTGAAAGAGCCACCGAGTTTCTGGCACAAGTGGCCAAACTGCGCGAGTTCTTTGCTCCGTTCCTCGAAAAGAAGCAGGGACCGATGTTCGACTTCAACATCCAGTTCCGCGTCAATCGAGATCAGGAGATCGCCGCGAACCAGATCATCGACTGGAGACTCGAAGTCGGGAAGCAGAACTTTTCGTATCTCAGCGACGAGGTCAACGGGCGCTGGGTCTTTGGGGACCCGGTGCGCTTGACTCTGCGTTGGGCCAAGGACTCGCCGACGGTACCCGTGACGACCGCGAGCCCCAACGCAGTCAAGGCTAAGGATCGGGTCGCAGTCTTTGAATATGACGATCGCTGGTCGCTATTTACGTTGCTCCTGCGACACGGTCTCATGTTGAAACGCACCGGTACCCCCGCCGAATGCGATCAGGGCTTCGATCCCGATCCTTACACGCTTAAGTTCACCGTCAGGACCGATCCGGATCCGGCCGGACAACCACAACGCCCGGATCTGAAGCCTTCATACGCCGAAGTATTCATGCGTATGAGCATGGTCACTGCAAATAAGCAGGAGCCCGTGCTGCTTCCCTGCTTCCCACGAAAGGCCCCGCCCGTTCCGATCTTGCCCGTCGTGCTCGGGAACACGAACGAACAGGAATAGAAATCATGAACGTTGTAACTCAGTCACCAGACATCGACATTCAAGAATTGTTAGAACCAATCGCCGGAGATAATCCGGCCGGCGAGCCGCTCCGGTACCAGGGAACTTACGATCAGATCGCCAACGCTCGGCGCGAAGACGATCCTTCGCTCAGCCAGGGCATTTACAAGTCGAGCCTCAAACGCGCCGATTGGGCCGAAGTCGAAGCGCTCTGCGTCGACGCACTGACGAACCGCACGAAAGATCTACAGATTGCGAGTTGGCTGCTCGAATCGTGGCTGCACCTTCACGGGTTCGCCGGAGTGACCAATGGTCTAAGCCTGCTGGCCGGTTTGTGCGAACAGTTCTGGGACCATGTTTATCCGAGCCTGGAAGTCGACGAGATCGAAGGACGCGTCGCGCCGATCGACTGGGTCGAACAGAAACTGACACTCAAGCTGAAACAGATCCCGCTGACATTGCCGCTCCAGGCCGGCGACGAGAGTTACTCGTACCTCGACTGGGAAAGCGCCTGCCACTTTGAAAACCTGGCGATGAAGGATCCGCGCGCGTTGCAGGAAGCGCTGGCGAAGATCAATCCGACCGTCGCCACGTTCCGCGCCGCCGTCGCGCAGACTGACAGCTCGTTTTACGTCGAGCTCGTCGAAGAGCTCGGCAACGCGATCGACGCCTGCGCCGCGATCCAGGAAGCGCTCGACGAGAAGTGCGGCAAAGACGCTCCGAGCCTGCGCCAGTTCAAAGAAACGCTCTGCGCGATTCAAGAGCTCGCCTCGCAGGACCTGCAAACAGATCACGAAGACGTCGAAGCATTCAGCGAAACAGTCGCCGCCGGTGAACCAGGCGACGAAAACGCCGAGTCATGGTCCACGGGCGGAGCGATCCGCAACCGAGCCGAGGCTTATCGCCGGCTGTCGGAAGCTGCCGACTACCTGCTTCGCACCGAACCCCATAGCCCCACGCCTTACTTAGTTAAGCGAGCCGTCGAGTGGGGCAGCATGAGCTTGCCTGAACTGCTTCTGCAGATCGTCCGCAACGAAGGTGAGATGAATGAGATCGATAGGTTGCTGCGGCTGACCGGAAAGAGGTGGCCCACATGAGTTAAAGCACGGCAACCCCCCACGTGATTATTTCTTATAACCGCTAACCTCAACCCATAACTCAAAGGAGTAAAGTCGATGCCAGAAAGCACACAACATAAACTGGATCGTATACGTCCTCCGCGGGTGCAGATCACCTACGACGTGGAAACGCGAGGTTCATTCGTCAAGATGGAACTTCCCTTCGTCGTCGGGATCCTGGCCGACCTTTCAGGAAACGTACCCGATCCAAACCGAGTCCCCCTTCGCGATCGCAAGTACATCGAGATCGATCGCGACAATTTCAACGACATCATGAAGTCCATCGGACCGAAACTCGAAATCAGCCAGAAATCGCTGGCTTTCGAAAAACTCGACGACTTCAGCCCGATCAAGATCCTCAAGCAGCTCGATCTCAAAGACCGTTACGACAAACGCACGCGCCTTTCAGACGCGGTGGCGAAACTCGACGGCAACGTCAAGCTGCAACAGAAGTTTCTCGAAGCGCTGACCGACGACACAAAGCGCAAGGAGCTGAAGACGAAAATTGACGAGCTTCAGGCCATGGTGACGCCGAAGGCTGATGCGAACGGCGAGAAGGAAAAACCAGGAGGTGACCAGTAATGAGCACTCCCGAAAATGAACTGACAAGCAAACTGCAAACGCTTCATGACACTCTCGAGTCAAAGCTGGTGCGCGATCCTACGCAAGCCAAGCAGGCCATCGACGCGGTTTCCGAACTGATCGCCGCCGTCGAAGCGAAAGAGATCGAGCTCACCATGGAGTCAGACCTTTTGGGCACCATCAACAAACGCATCGCGGCGCTGGACCATGAAATCGACGAAGGTCTCAACGGCGTAATGCACAACGACGCTTTCTGCAAGCTCGAAGCTTCATGGCGCGGACTTCACTACCTCGTCAGCCGCGCCGAAACCGGCCAGATGTTGCGGCTTCGTCTTTTGAACGCAACCAAGGACGAGATTCAGAAGGACCTCGAACGGGCGGTCGAGTTCGACCAGAGCGCCCAGTTCAAGAAGATCTACGAGGAAGAGTACGGCACCTTCGGTGGCAGCCCGTACAGCGTGCTGATCGGCGACTACGAGTTTGGCCGCAGTCCGCAGGACATCAAGTGGCTGGAGAAAATGTCAAACGTGGCCGCGGCCGCGCACGCTCCGTTCATCGCAGCGGCGGCCCCACAGATGTTCGATATGGACTCGTTCGAAGACCTCGGCAATCCTCGCGACCTCGCGAAGTTGTTCGACAGCACCGAGCTCGTGCCGTGGAAATCATTCCGCGACAGCGAAGACTCGCGCTACGTCGCGCTCTGCTTACCGCACTTCCTGCTTCGTTCGCCGTACGGCAAGGACGTTCGTCCGAACGATAAGGGTGAGGACGAGAAGCAACGCGTCACCGGCCGCCTTCCTGCCGATGAAGTCGACTTCCAGGAAGAGGTGAACGGACAGCCGAAGGACTACTGCTGGGGCAACGCTGCGTACGCTTTGGCGGAACGCATCACCAACGCGTTTGCGCTGTTCAAGTGGACCGCCGCGATCCGTGGCGTCGAAGGCGGCGGGTTGGTCGAAGGACTTCCGGCGATCAATTTCCGCACCGACGAAGGCGACACCGTTTTGAAATGCCCGACGGAAGTTGCCATCACCGATCGTCGCGAGAAGGAACTGAACGATCTCGGCTTCATCACGCTGGTCCATCGCAAGAACACCGATAACGCGGCGTTCTTCGGCGGTCAGACGACGCAGAAACCGAAGGTCTACCAGGATCCGCAGGCGACTGCGAATGCCCGTTTGTCGAGCCAGCTTCCTTACGTCATGGCCGCCTCCCGCTTCGCGCACTACATCAAGGCGATGATGCGCGACAAGGTCGGCAGCTTCATGACCAAGGAGAACGTTTCCGACTACCTGAACAAGTGGATCGCGGACTACGTTCTGCTCGACGATCGCGCGTCGCAGAGTTCGAAAGCCTCGTATCCGCTGCGCGAAGCCCGCATCGACGTCGAAGACGTTGTCGGCAAGCCCGGCGTGTACAAGGCCGTCGTCTACCTGCGCCCGCACTTCCAACTCGATGAGCTCACGGCCTCGATTCGTCTCGTCGCCGAGCTGCCGCCACCAGCGGCCGCGTAACCCCTAAGGAGGATTTATGGACGTATTGTTGATGAAGATGGATCCGGCAATCCCCGGAACCAGCACGATGGATAAATTCGCACAACAGATCGAATTGTTGTCGTTCAGTCATGGTGTGGCGATGCAGATTACGGGCGACGTCAGCAACACGGAGCGCACGTCCGGCAAGCCGAATCACCAGGACTTCACGATCACCAAGTACCTCGATCAGTCGTCGCCAAAGCTCAACGAAGCATGCTGCAAAGGCGATAACTTTAAGAGCGTCGAAGTGGTGGTGGGACGCAACGACAAGGGCGCGGTGATTCCGTTGATCAAGTACACGTTGCAGAACGTCGTTCTTTCTTCCGTGTCGATCGGCGGTGGCGGCGGCGACAAGCCCGTCGAGACCGTGACTTTGAACTACAACCACATCACGTGGGACTTCCACACTCAGAAGGCAGAGGGTGCGGAACAGGGCCACGTCGATACCAAGTGGGACCTGGCCAAGAACGTCAACGCGTAGCCGTTTTGTTTCCATGTCTCAACCTAAACCAATAACGGGTGCGCGAGCGTTGCTCTTCGATCGCCTGGTCAACAGTGCCGACTGGGAAGACGAGCAGCCCTTGCGCATCCTTAACCAGAACCAACTGCGAGCTTCAGTGCGACGTGAGCTGGGGCGGCTGCTTAACACGCGCTGCTCCATCCCGTTGCACCAGCTCGCCGAGGAGGAACGGTCTGTCGTCAACTACGGCATTCCCGACTTCTCGTCGCTCTCCCCGCACAACGCCGACGATCACGCGCTGATAGCCTCGATCGTGGGCCAGACAATTACGGCATTTGAACCACGCCTGCGCCAGGTCCGCGTCGAGGTTGGACCAGCGTCCGGCGCGGAGTCGGCGTTGTGGCTCAATATCTCTGCGGAACTGGTAGTCGGTCTCTATTCGGAGCCGGTCTCCTTTCCCGCGACCCTGAACAACAAGAGTGGAACGGCGGAGCTGCATGATAGCCAATAGTCACGAAGAGCTGCTGAAGTACTACAAGTCGGAGCTGACTTACCTGCGCCGCATGGGAGGCGTGTTTGCACAGCGGTATCCGAAAGTCGCGAAACGGCTCGAGCTCGGACGCGACGACTGCGCCGATCCGCACGTCGAGCGGCTCATCGAGGCGTTCGCTTTCCTGACCGGCCGTTTGCAGCACGAGATCGACAGCGAGTTCCCGGACATCACCACCGCGCTGCTCAACATTCTCTATCCGCAACTGACCAGCCCGATCCCGTCGATGGCCATCGCTCAGTTCAACATCGATCCCGAACAGGGGAAGATGACGACGGGCTTTACGATCGACCGTCACACGCCCCTCTTCGCCGACGCTGCCAACGGCGTCTTCTGTCGTTTCCGAACTTGTTATCCCGTAACGCTGTGGCCTTTGACAGTTGCCGAAGCGGATCTCGAAAGCACGCGCCATTCAACGTTCGTCGATGCAGACAGCAAAGCGGTGATGGCGTTGCGGCTGAAAATGGGCTGCCTGCCCGGCGGCAAACTCAACGAGCTCCCCGTCGATCGCCTGCGCTTCTATTTGAACGGCGATCCGATGTCAGTCAAGACGCTTTACGAGCTGCTCTTCTGCGACGTCCACGACGTTGTGATCCAAATCCCGGGCGCGGCGCCCATCTTCCTCGGCCCCGACACGATCAAATCCGTGGGACTCGAAGCGTACGACGACATGCTGCCGCACCCGCCGAACGTCCATCCGGGATACATGCTGCTGCTCGAGTACTTCGCGTTTCCGAAACAGTATCTCTTCTTCGATCTGTGTTTCGATCAGGCCCACCCGCGCCGGCGACGCAACACCAACACGTTGCTCGATTTTCTACCGCCCGGCGAATCAAACAGCTTCGAAGTGCATCTGCTGCTCAACCGTCGCCCGACAGAGAACCTCGTCGTCGACGAGCACACATTCGCACTCGGCTGCACTCCGATCGTGAACCTGTTTCCCAAGACGACGGAGCCGATTCGTCTCGATCATCGCAGTCTCGAATATCCGCTGCTCCCCGACAAACGCCGTGAGCGAACCACTGAGATTCACTCGATTCTTTCCGTCTCCGCCTCTTCAAACGAGGCCGACAAGATCGATCGAATCGAACCGTTCTACTCGTACAATCACCGGCTCGAAACTTCCAATCACAGCGCGTTCTGGCACGCTCGCCGCGTTCCGGCGCAGCGCAAGGATCTCCCCGGCTCGGAGATGGTGCTGACGTTTCTCGATCTCGACCTCAAACCAAGCCTTCCGCCGATGCAGACGGTCTACGCGCATACGTTGTGTACGAACCGCGATCTTCCGTCCGAGCTTCCGGTCGGCGCCGTGTTTCAGTTGGAACAGCACGCACCGCTCGATAAGCAACGCCCGATCGTTTGTCTCGGTAAACCGACACAACCGGCGCCGCCGCCATCGCGAGGCGCGACTGCCTGGCGCCTGGTGTCACATCTGTCACTCAATCATCTTTCGTTGTCGGACGAGAAAGACAGCCTGCCCGCGTTGAAGGAGATCCTGAGGCTTTACTGTCTCTCCGAGTCACATCACCACCTGATCGAAGGCATCAGGGAAATGTCCTGCCGCAAAGTCATGCGTCACTTCGGCGACGAACCATGGCGCGGCTTCTGTCGCGGCAACGAAGTGACGGTCGTACTCGACGAGGACTACTACGAAGGCAGCGGCGGATTTCTGTTCGGCGCGGTACTGAATCGATTTCTCGCCAGTTACGCCGCGGTTAATTCGTTTACGCAGTTGATTATCAAGAGCAAACAACGCGAAGGGGTCTGGAAAAAATGGGAGCCGATGGCGGGCGAAACGGTGCTGCTGTAAAGCAGTACGGCTGGGGAAAGAGCGAAACGGTCGAAGACTGGCTCTTCGCCGAAGGGCACCGCTTCGACTTTTTCCAGGCCGTCCGCCTGCTCGAGATGATTCACACGATGCACGGTGAACGGCTGTCGACGCCCGGGCAAGGCGTCGATCCCGCGAACGAGATCATTCATTTTCGATCCGCGGTAAAGCTCAACTTCCCCGCCAGCGACATCGCGCAGGTCAAGCGCAGGAAAGACATGCCCACGCGCGAGCAACCACCCGCGCCTGCCGAGATGACCGTCAACTTCCTCGGCCTCGCCGGCTGCCTTGGCGCACTCGACATTCCCAGCACCGAACTGGTCCTGCAACGCGCGTCGCACAAGGACACCGCACTCAAAGACTTTCTCGACATCTTCAATCACCGTTTAGTTTCACTGCTCTACCGGATTCGAAAGCATCATCGAGTCGGTCTTGGCTCCGCGACGCCCGGCGAGGATCAAACCGCGCGTTACCTGTATTCAATGATCGGGATGGGCACGCCTCGGTTGCAGAACCGCATGCGCATCCGCGATCGCGCGCTGCTTTACTACGCCGGCATTCTCGCGCAGACGCCTCGTTCCATCGCCGGCCTGAAGCAGATCCTGATGGACTACTTCCACGTCCCGGTTGAAATGACGCAGTTCGTCGGCAAGTGGTGCGACCTTGAAGAAGACCAGTGGACGAAGATTGGCGAGTCGGGCGCCAACCAGCGGCTCGGACGCGACACGGTCGTACTGGGAACGCGGGTGTGGGACCAGCATGCGCGTTTCGAGATCCAGCTCGGCCCGCTCAGCCGCACGGAGTTCGAGAGTTTTCTGCCGACCGAATGGTGCTTCAGCGTTCTGTGCGACCTGGTCCGCTTCTACGTAAAAGACGACTTCGAATTCAACGTGCGCCTGATCCTGAAAGCCGAAGAGATTAAGGCCGTCCAGTTGAGCGCGGAGCCGGCGCTTTCGTGGACCACATGGCTCGGGCCGTCTGAAGAGATCAACGTTAACGGCAACGGCCACCATCCGAAGGTGACGGAAGACCCGTACATCGTTATCACTCCCGACGCGCTTCGCTCGCATGCCAGCACGATCAAGAGTCGCATTCTCTATCGACTGCCGCGCAGCCGGCAGACGGCGTTCCTCGGGCTCATGAAGCGCACGGCGACGAAGAACACGCTCGTGACGTTGCAGGGCAAGCCGGCGACCGCGATGTACATCATCCGGCGCGGCAAGGTGCAGTTGTCACGCTGCGAAGAGCACGGCAAGGAGACTGTGATCGGAGTGTTGACCGAAGGCGATTGCTTCGGCGAGCACGCGCTGCTCCGACAGAAACCGTACAGCGAGACCGCGCTGGCGTTGACCGACTGCGAGTTCTCCGTTCTCAGACAGGAGCACCTCGCGTTCGCAATGGCGCACGATCCGAGCTTCAGGCGCACGGTCGACGCTTATATCAATTGCGATGACGCGGCCGATCTGGCCGAAAGCCAGTTTATGTACAGACGATGAGCTCTACTTACATTCAAGACAACCTGAAACTGAAGCTCACGACTCCGCTGGGAGCGGACAAGCTTCTGCTGCGTTCGTGTCGTGGCGAGGAGCAGATCTCAGGTATTTTCAACTTCCGGCTCGAAATGGTGTCGGAAGACAACGCCATCGACTTCTCCGCGATTGTCGGCAAAGCTGTCACCGTTTCACTCACGCTCGGAAACGACACCGAACACTATGTCAACGGCATCGTCGGCCGCTTCATTCAGGAGGAGACAAACCTCCGTCTCACGCGCTACTTCGCCGACATCTATCCGTGGCTCTGGCTGCTGACGAAGACCAGCGACTGCCGCATCTTTCAAAACAAGAGCGTGCCCGACATCATCGAGGCCGTCTTCTCCGATCTCGGTTTCACTGACTTCCGCAACGATCTGAAGAGCACTTACGACACGCGCGAGTACTGCGTCCAGTACAACGAGACAGCTTTCAACTTCGTTTCGCGCCTGATGGAAGAAGAAGGCATCTTCTACTTTTTCGAACACACTTCGGACAAACACACGCTCGTGCTCGGCGATGACGCCGACGCGCATAAAACTTGTCCGGGGCTCGAGTCGTCGGCCGTCCATTTCCGCCAATCGCTGGTGGACCACGCGCAGGATCTCGTCGTCACTCGCTGCATGGTCGAAGAGCAGGTCGTCAGCGGGGCTTACACTCACGACGACTACAACTTCGAAACTCCGAACACTGATCTCAAGTCGCAGTCGCAGAGCGACACGCCGACGTACAAGGTCTATGAGTATCCCGGCAACTTCTCAAAGAAAGACGCCGGACAGGGTCGCGCGGACCTGCGTCTCGACGCGCTCGAGCAACCGCAGAAGATGATTAGCGGCGACGGCTTCGTCCGCGCGTTCGTGGCGGGCCATAAGTTCGAGCTGAAGGACCATTACCGAACTGACGTAAACAAAACTTACGTGTTGCAGTCCGTTTCGCACGCGGTAACACAGGAGACTTACAGCAACTCGTTCACTGCTTTCCCGTCGGACGTCGCCTTTCGTCCGCCGCGCGTCACGCCGAAGCCGCGCATCTCGGGAACGCAGACGGCGGTCGTCGTCGGCAAAGCGGGCGAAGAGATCTGGACCGACAAGTACGGCCGCATCAAAGTTCAGTTTCACTGGGATCAGTTGGGCACGAACGACGAGAACAGCTCGTGCTGGATTCGCGTCGACTACGGCTGGGCCGGTAAACAGTGGGGCGGGATCTTTTTGCCGCGCATCGGGCAGGAAGTGATCGTCAGTTATCTCGAAGGCGATCCGGATCGCCCGCTCGTCACCGGCGCTGTTTACAACAGCGTCCAGGCGGTTCCCTACACGCTGCCCGACGAGCAGACGAAGAGCACAGTGAAGACCAACTCTTCGAAGGGCGGCAACGGCTTCAACGAGATCCGTTTCGAAGACAAGAAAGACTCGGAAGAGCTCTACTTCCACGCGCAAAAAGACCAGAAAATCGTCGTCGAGAACGATCGCACCAAGGATGTCCTACACAACGAGACCAATACGATCAAGCAGGACCGATCGACGACGATCCAGGAAGGCAACGACACGTACGTCGTCTCCAAAGGAAATCGCACGTTCAAGGTTGACACGGGCAACGAGACTTACGAAGTCAAAGGAACGCGCGCGCTGACGATCACCGGCGATGAGACGCACACCAACAAAGGAAATTTCACACAGACCATCAGCGGCAACTACGAGTTGAAAGTCACCGGGAACCTGACGATCGACGTCACCGGCGCCGTGACGATCAAGTCCGGACAGGCGATGACGCATGAATCGCAGATGTCGATGACAAACAAGGCTGCCATGTCGCTGACGAACGAGGCGCAGATGGACATCACCAACAAGGGTAACGCCTCGAACACCGTTGAGAGCGGCGGCATCACGACGATCAAGGGTTCGCTCGTTAAGATCAATTAGAGGTACACGATTATGCCGTTTCAAGTATGCATGGGCGCGATGATGCAGTGCAGCTTCGGCGCGGCGCCGAGCTCGCTCGTCGTGCTGCCTGCCAACAAAACGCTGACTGGCACACCCGACGCGAACATCATGGACAACAAACCGATGGTGAACATCATGCCCTTCGGTATGTGCTCGTCAATGGCGAATCCGACCGTCGCAGCCGCCACCGCCGCTGCGTTGGGTGCGTTGACGCCAATGCCCTGCATTCCCGTGATTCCCGCGCCGTGGGCGCCCGGCGCGCCGACGGTCCTGATCGCTAACATGCCGGCGCTCGATAACAACTGCAAGCTGATGTGCGCGTATGGCGGTGTGATTCAGATCACGAACCCCGGACAAACCACTGTCATGATTCCGTAAGGACGGGTGCAGAAATGAATTACGAATTCTCACTAACAAAAACAGCGGTGTTTTCACTGATCGCGGGCTCGATCGTGATTGGCATCCTGATGTTCGGCGCGGGCCTGGTCGTCGGCGCACAATGGCTGACGACCAGCGCCGCATCACACGATGCCGTCGCTCAAAACGATCAAGCGGATGTGCCTAAAGAGCCTGTTCTGAACGAAGAGGAAGCACCCGCTCCAAAAGCGAAAAAAGTGAACCCTGCTGCTGATGTCGTTCCTGCCGCTCCGGCAGCTCCAAAACAATCTGCTCCGGCGGCGCCGCAAGTGACCGCTCCGCAACCACCGGCGGCAGCAGCGCAAGCCATGAACGCGGCCAACGGCGGCGGCATTCAGATCATTCAGGAAGCAGCGGCGGATGGAGCGGCTGACGCTGCCGAGAGCGAACCTGATTTCGTAACGGTCCAGGTCGGAGTGTTTCTCGATCAGAACGAAGCAAACGGCTTGCTCAAGGATCTGGAGAGCAAAGGTTACTCGCCTTCATTCTTCTCAGGCCGCGACGCCGAAGCGCGCCAGTGGTACGCCGTCCGCATCGGCGCTTACTCCGACCGGCAACAAGCTGCAAACGCCGCGTCGAATTTCACGCGACAGGAGAAAAGGAAGGCAGTCGTCAGGCCGTTGGGCTCACTTTAATTCACCTTTGCGAATCTCTGCGTTCTTTGCGGCTCTGCGGTTTACTTCTTTTACGCACGCTCTACCGCAGAGCCGCAAAGAACGCAGGGAATCGCAGAGAGAGTCCAAACTAAGACACTACCTCGCGTGCGGCGAATCAACCAAAGGAGTTTGCGATGAGCGGAAAACAATCGAGTGTGGTCCAGGCCCACGTCATCGGCGGCAACCGCGCGCTCCAGGCGCGACTCAATCTCTGGAGCGCACGGCTGAACACAGGCGCGTCCCCTTCTCCGCAGACGATACAGCGCAAGGGCGGCAACGGCGTCGAAGCGTTTCGAGTTCCGCTACGACAGAAAGCCGGGGGCCTGCCTCTGCCACGAGACGTTCAGGCAAAAATGGAAACCGCCTTTGGCGCCGACTTCTCGGAGGTCCGCGTTCACATCGGACACGAAGCGTCATCACTCGGCGCGATCGCCTACACGTGGGGCACGAACATCCACTTCGCTCCGGGTCAGTACAACCCGCACACGATTCAGGGTCAAAAGCTGTTGGGCCATGAACTGTGGCACGTCGTCCAACAAAGAACGGGCCGCGTGAGGAACCCGTTCGGCGGTGGCGTCGCCGTAGTTCAGGACCACGCGCTCGAGGCGGAAGCTGATCGCATGGGCGTCAAAGCCGCGATGACGACGGTGCCGTCAACGAGAGAGGAGTAAAGTTGACGTTTCAGGCAAAAAAACCACCGGCAGCGCCCGCGGTCTACCGGCCGCAGCCGACGCCGCGAGTGCTGCAAGCGAAGCAGGCGCACGCCCCGCAATCGAGTGCGGCACGGCGCGCGCCTGTTGCTCCGCCTGCTTACCGCCCTCAGTCGACTCCACGATGCCTGCAACTGAAGAGTGCCGCGACGCGGTTTTCGCCGCCGAAGCTCACACCGGCTCGTCCGATCGTGACGCCGTCCAGAGGAACCGTCCAGCGGTTCGGATGGGCGCTGCACGACAGCGAGGACATGGTTAAGAGCGAGGTTGTCGATGAGAACCTAAAGCGTGCGAAGGCCAGGTATTTACATGCGGAAACGATCACCGACGCCAACACAAAAATAGAACGGATCTCACGTACCGCACTGCAACGCGACGAAGCGATCCATCTGCACGCGCATGGAGCTGAGGACAGACTTGCAAATCTCGGAACAGCCACGCTGGCGAATATCATCAAGAAGAAGTTTGGTCTCGACAGCCTCGCAGGCCGCGCAATCGTTCTGCATTCCTGCAACACGGGCCAGCTTACGTATGCCGAAGACCTGCTTAAAAAATTGGTCGAGTTAGGCAGGACCGATCGTGTCGAGCTGACGGGCGCGACGATTTATGCACCCGAGAATTATCTCGTGGTGGAAAGTGATGGCCTTTCCTACGTAGCTAAAAGAGGCGTGGGACTCGGCGACTTGCGTTCAGACGACCGCAAACGGCACCTGCAAGGTTTAGGTGAGGGTTGGAACGCATGGACCGTCAACAGTTCGGGCCTGGTCGTGCCAACCAGGGGCGACGGCGTCGTAGCGGTAATGCGATTTGACGAAAATACGGTTAAGCCAAAACCGGAGGGGAAACAGGAAGGAAAGCTTAAAGTCAAAAAGGAAAAGGTAGAGGAACCTGTCCGGATTAAACCAAGGCACGTGCAACAAGAGCCGTTACTAAGGCCGCCGTGGGATTACGGCTTCTACGATAGTCCTTATATCCGAAAAACGTCCCAGCAGATGGAGTTACTCGAGCGAAGCATTGACGAAGGATGGTATCCGCCTCGAAGAAAACAGTGAGGTGCCTTATGAGACCAACTGCAAGACCACCAATTAAACCAATGAAAGCGGCGGGCCGGATCGCTCAGGCCAAACCGAATTACTCTGTACAGCCTCCGGTCCCACTCGCCGGCCACAGTCAACAGATTCGCGCGACATTGAACGGCACGCGGCAGATCGCCGGCTCGGTCGACATCCGCGCGAGTGATCCACGAAAAGGCTTCATTGCAAATCTCAAGGTGGACCAGGAGCATCGGCGTCGTGGCGTGGCGGCACAGTTGATCGACGCCGCGGTGAACACGGCGCGCCGGCAGGGATTCAGTTCCATCAGCCTTGAAGCGCGGCCTTCGGACAACGGCATCACGTCGCAAGCGCTCGTCGCGATGTATCGACGTCAAGGGTTCAAGAGCGTCGGCAGATCGCAACGCGGCAGTCCATTGATGGAGCGAAAACTTTGAAAATTCCCAGCATGAAGTCGAAGGCAAAGACGCCAACCAAACCCGCGGCGTCGGCCGCATTGCCGGCGCCGCGCGTGGTCCAGGCGCGGATGGCGAAGTTCAACAATGGGCCAAAAATCGCAGCGCCGCCCGTTTTTCGGCCCGCGGCGAAGAAAGCAGTGCAGCCAAAGTTGGCCAGTCCTTTGATCACTGCTCGCACGATCCAGCGAGCGGAAGAGAACCCGTACAAGAAAAATTACAAGACGTACACGCCGCTCAAATCTTCGAAGCGCGCGAGCGCGAAAGCATCCCCGTACGGCGGCGGAAGACAGTCGAAATCAGCGCGTCTTCAGGCACAGGGTGGAGGCGGAGTAAGACCGAACTACACACCGCCAAGAGACAGCCAAGGAAATGACATCTGGGACGGTTCGCGCAGCGGCTTGTCGTGGAGCGCAACAATCGTCGCGGGAATGGCGGGTTCGAAAGGCGGCGGCTGTCAGGTAGGAGGTAATCTATGCACAGGCGCCGCGGATGGAATCGACCACATTGCCGACTTCGCCGATCTGCAATCAGGGATCACTCAATACCTCATCTGCGACGGCACACATCATTTTAAAGCCGCTTACAAAGACGACGCCATCGCCGTCTACAACAACGATGACGATACCGGCAACATGCGCTGGGCATGCACGCAATGTAACAGTCAGAAGAGCGGTGCGCGTGGACGTTATGAGAATCAGCCTCAGTGGTTCGAAGCATGTCCGGGAGGTTGTGGATACGTGCCGTGGGGACAGGAAGCGTAATTGACGGATGAAGACACGGAAACCGCTTTTGCCACAAGTAAAGAAGACCGGCCCGGCTCAACGAAAAGCGCCGGCCGCGCCGAACGTGTATCGTCCGCAACCGGTTCCGAGAGTGCTTCAGACAAAGGCTAAACAAAATTCGGCACCGAAATCTCCTGCCTCTGGCGCGCAGACGAAACCTCACCAGAACAACATCCAGTTGAATAAAGCGACGCCGTCGCGCGTGGTCCAGGCGGTGAAGTTCTATCCGAACCTGCATCCGGGCGCGATCGAGCCGGTCAACTCGAGCAATATCTTTCGTCTCAACAGCTTCGCCGACCAGTATCGTCTGCACCAGGTCAACAGCCACGGCGTGAACGTTCCGAACCAGCAGTACAACTTTGTGCGCACGCGGGAAGGCGAGATGCTGCTGCACAACCGTTACCGCCATCCGTCGATCGCCGAAGGCAAGCAAGTGCTCTACGCGGGCGAGATCTTCTTCAACAACGGCAAGCTCCAGTGGTGGTCCAACGGCTCCGGCCACTACCAGCCCAGCGCCGACGACGCGACACAGGCGAACCTGCCGATGGACCAGTTCTACTCGTATCAGCAGGTCATTAAAGGTGAACACACGCGGAAGAAGGCGAAGTCATGAACCCGAAGAAGCCGACTGCACCGACAGCGACGACGCCTCATGTCTATCGTCCTCAACCAGTGCCCCGAGTGCTGCAACGAAAAAGCGCGCTGCCCCAACCACCGAAACCTCCTCTTCCGACGCGCCCCGTTTCGGTCCAACGCAAACTGCCGGCGGCTGCGCCCGTCTATCGTCCGAATGCCGTTCCGAAAGTGCTGCAAACCAAGAAAGCGCCGTTCACGGCGACGGCTCAAGTGAAAAGCAGCCCGGTGATCCAACGCCACACACAGGCAAAACCATCGTCCGGGAACTCAACCGCCTCGCGCTCCGTCATCCAGCGCACGAACGCCATTTACCACAGTCAAAGAGCCGGCAAAGGTTACGAGATAAAACGGCGATCCAGCGGCGGCAAGTACTATCTCGACATGGTCGAAGAAGGAAAATCCGCCGTGCTGGCAAATATGAGGTACAGTTTCTACGGCGACGGCATGGCAGTGATGGAGCACGTCGAGGCCTACGGCATGCCGGCAGGAACGCGAGCCGCCTATCTTCTCTTCTTCCTGTTTGCCGATCATGCGCTGAAGGAAGGGTATAAGATGGTGGGCATCGGAACCGGCGTAACCGAGACTTCGGTCGAAAGAAATTTGCGCGAAGCTCGGGAATCAGGAGACCGAAGGGCTTTCGAAGAGGCCCAGCGGAGTCAGGCCGCAGTGCATATCTACAAGGAGTTTGGTTTCAACGCGAGGGACGCCATGACGCTCTCTCATTCGAGTATGACCACGATGCACATCCGCACCGTCGCGTTACAGAAGACGAGAGGCTACTGGCGAGTGCGGCCGAATTTACGCCCGATTCTCGAAGGCTTCAGGCGAATGATTGCTCAGATCACAGCGCCGCTGCCACCCGATCATCAGGTGTTCAATCTTCCGAA
>DASURS010000014.1:0-53126 GCA_036279935.1 Pyrinomonadaceae bacterium | reverse complement strand
GCGGCACACAGCACCAACGAAACGAGCGCAGCTATAAGCGCCCTATTTGCGAGTCTCATCGCATTCCTCCTGCGAAATGAGTAATAAAGAATTCGATGTAATAGCGCCGCCGAAATCGAACATAGCACCAAAACGCACCATTGTTCCCCGCGGTGGCCCCAACTACACTCTGTCAATCGATAAAGACCGCTTGGACCAACTTCATCCTGCGGCGACGCTCGGATGCGACGCAAACAGAGTACTTCGACCTTTCTCGTCGTACTCCACCTTCAGCTAATTCGCTTTGCCCGAGTTGTTCCTGCTTTGTTCATTTCTTATAGAAATGAACTACCCCTTGTCAACGATTTCGTCTCTCAAACCGTGTCTTAAATCTCAAGAAATCTTAACGCTGGTCCGAGTCCTAAATCAGCCAGACCATACTCTACTCTAAAATGGAAATCAAGCCTTTTTCACGACTTAGCGCCGATATGAATATGTTTTTTCGGTCACGCATAGAAGCCTCTCATGCGTGTGTCGTAGGCCACACGGTCTATCGCCAACATGTACGCCGCGGTCCTTGTATCGACCGAGTGCGCGGCCGCATATCGACACAGATCATTGAAGCTCGCGACCATCTTGTCCTGCAGTCTTTCGTTGACGACATCCTCCCGCCAGAAATACCCCATCCGATCCTGGACCCACTCAAAATATGAAACCGTCACGCCCCCGGCGTTCGCCAGAATGTCCGGGATCACAAAGATCCCCTTCTGGTGAAGGACCTCGTCCGCCGCCGCCGTAGTAGGACCATTCGCGCCCTCGGCGAGCACTTTGCACTTTATCTTGTCCGCGTTCTGAGACGTAATCTGGTTCTCAGTCGCCGCGGGGACCAGCACGTCACACTCCAGTTCGAGCAGCTCCTGGTTCGACACGAACTCCACGCCCTCATAGCCCTCGAAGGAGCGCGTGGTCCGCAAGTAGGACAGCGCATGCGGAATATCGATCCCTTTCGGGTTGTAGATGCCGCCGTGAATGTCCGATATCGCTACAACGTTGTAGCCAGCCTCATGAAAGAGCTGCGCGCCAATACCGCCAACGTTTCCCGAGCCTTGAACGACCACCCGAGTCTCCGCCGGCGTCATCTTGAAGCGTTTGATGGCCTCGTTGGCAACAAACAGTATGCCGCGGCCGGTCGCCTCTCTTCTGCCCCTGGACCCGCCGAGATCGATGGGCTTGCCGGTGACGACGGCCGTCACCGTGTGCCGCGCGTGCATCGAGTAGGTGTCCATGATCCATGCCATCGTCTGCTCGTTGGTGTTCATGTCAGGCGCGGGGACGTCTTTTTCCGGTCCGATGAAATCGAGCAGCTCGGCGGCGTAGCGTCGCGTCATCCGCTCGATCTCGCCCGTCGACATCTGTTGCGGGTCGCAGATGATGCCGCCTTTCGCCCCGCCAAAGGGAACGTTGACGACGGCGCACTTCCACGTCATCCACGCGGCGAGCGCGCGCACCTCGTCGAGACTGACGTCGGGCGCGTAGCGGATACCGCCCTTTGCTGGACCACGCGCGAAGTTGTGCTGCACGCGGTAACCTTCGAACACCTGAATGCGCCCCGAATCCATCCTCGTCGGAATGTAGACCTTCAATTCGCGGTTAGGGACGCGCAATACCGCATACAGATCCGGATCGAGGTCCAACAGTTGGGCCGCGCGATCGAACCGCGACATCATCGACTCAAATGGATTCTCTTCTTTTATTTCCCGGATATCGTCCACGTATACCGTGCTGTACATGCTGACCATATGGCCCTCTCGATGTGCAAACTTTAGTGAGTTAGTGTTGTTTACCGTCGATTAATCTCGATTGGCAGAGCCTCGTTCATGGATCCGCTGCGGAATCCCTGCAAGTCGAGAGTAACGTACTTGAAGCCCAGCTCTCGAAAACGCGCCGCCAGTTGCGCGATCACGTCCTTCCGCAACACACGGTCCATCTCAGCGGCTGAGATCTCCAGACGGACAAGCGTGTCATGATGGCGCACTCTGAATTCTCGAAACCCAAACTCCCGCAGAATCTCTTCGCCACGGTCCACTTTGTTGAGACGCTCGATCGTGACCGTGGTGCCGTAAGCGATGCGCGATGACAGACACGGGCTCGCCGGCTTGTCCCACGTCGGCAACGTCGCGCGCCGGCTCAACTCGCGGACCTCGTTCTTGTTCAATCCGACTTCGATCAGCGGACTGCGCACCGCGTGCTGTTTCGCAGCCTGACGGCCGGGACGATAGTCGTCCAAATCATCAACCGTCGAGCCATCGACGATGTGTTGAATGCCGCGGCTCCGCGCGACCGACTCGAGCTTGTTATACAACTCGTCCTTACAGAAGTAACAACGATCGGCGTTGTTCGCGCTGTAGCTCGGGTTTGCCAGCTCTTCCGTCGCGATGATCTCGTGATGAAAACCGAACTTATCCACGACGCTTCTGATCTCCGCATTCTGGTACGAAGGCAGACTCGCCGACTGACCAGTGATGCAAACTGCGCGTGGCCCCAATTCCTCATTCGCAACGTAAGCGACGTAGCTGCTGTCTACGCCACCCGAGTACGCGACGATCACTGAATCAAGCGCACGAAAGAGTTCACGAAGTCGTTCTTCCTTGGCAATTACACTCATGTATTCGGTATCGGCATGGTAGCTCATGCGTCACAAGCAAAGCAACCAGCACCCGGTCGCATCTTAAAGGCCCGATCTCTGCGTAATCAATAGGGATTGTGCTAACATCGGAACCTCCCCGGATCGTTCTTCAATGTCGAACTTGAACGCCTCATTTTTGAAGCGACTCCTGCTTATCGCCACCTGCTTCGGGCTGCTGTTCGCAGGCTCGACGATGCGTCTCGCCGCACAAACGGAAGAGGCGTTCGGCGACGCCGCCGCAGATCCGATCAGACTGTTCGAACGCGGACAGGGCGCGCACGCACGCGGCGAGTTGGAAAAAGCGATCGGTTTCTACGAACAGGCGCTCAAAGTGCGTCCCGAGTTTCCTGAAGCTCAGTTCCAAATCGGAAACGCACTCGCTTCGTTAGGCCGGCTTGTCGAAGCCGAGTCCGCATTCAAACTTGCGATCGCTCAGAAGAAGAACTGGTCGATGCCACATTCGGCACTCGGCGCCTTGCTCATGCGCAGCAAGCGTGACGCTGAGGCCGAACAATCGTTCCGGCAAGCGCTGAAGATCGCCGCGCAGGACGGCGTCGCGCTGCGATTGTTGTCCGAGTTGCGTTTGCGAGCGGGCGACGCAAAAGACGCGCTGAATCTCGCAATGCGCGCAACCGCGATCCCCGAAGCACCGTCATCAGCCTGGATCGTTCTGGCAAGCGCTCAACGAGCGACCGGAGACAAAACCGCTGCGAAGACGACGCTGGATCGCGTGCTCGGCGACGAGCCCGAGAACGTCGCCGCACTGCTCGAGCGCGCCGATCTCTACATCGATGAGAAAAACTTCGATCCGGCCATCACCGACCTCCGCGCCGCGGCGAAAGCCAAACCGGCCGAGAAAACGATCATGTCGCGGCTGGCTTACGTGCTTCAGCAGGCAGGCAAGTCAGAGGAAGCACTCGAGGTCGCGAAGTCTGCCGGGCTCGAATTGCCTCAACAAAACGGCGACGGGAAAGGCGGCGTCGTTGGAACACCGGAAGAGATCGAAGCAGCCAACAGCAGCGATCCTGCTGTCGCCCGCAAGGCACTCGAAAAACTTCTCGAGAAGAACCCGCGCAGTGCGATGCTGTTGGGACGACTCGGCGCGTCGTATCGCACCGACGATCCCGCGCGCTCGCTCGACTTCTACCGCCGCGCGTCTGAGATTCAACCCGACGCGCCTGAGTACGCGATCGGATACGCCGCCGCGCTGGTCCAGGCTCGGCGTTTCGCCGACGCCGCACAGATCCTTCAGCGAGTCGTCAGGCGAAACCCGGAGAACTACGCTGCACACGCGAACCTCGCCACGGCGCTGTACGAAGGTAAACGGTATAGCGACGCAATACCCGAGTATCAGTGGATCTTATCGACGAAACCGGACGCGACAGTGGCGCATTATTTCATTGCCACGTCGCATGATTATCTTGGAGAATATCCGGAAGCACTCGCAGCATACGAGAAGTTTTTGGCCGCCGCTGATGCGAACACGAATCAGCTCGAGATAGATAAAGTCAAACTCCGGTTGCCGTCACTGCGGCGGCAGATTCAGTTGGGCGAGGGTGTGAAGAAGAAACCGTGAGACATTGCCGATTGCCATTTGTCGATTGCCGATTTTTGAGACAGGCGCAATCAGTTTCCTGGCTGTTTGGTTTGTCGTTCCTGTTGCTTATCGGCGTTCCCACCGTTCACGCCCAGGATGTACAGCCATCTCCGTCGCCAACTCCGCTGCCCGCGCCGCCTCCAATCCGAGTCATCACGAAGGAGGAGCGCTCACAGATCGACCAGGCCGGGAACGACGCGAAACAACGACTCCGTACCACGATCCAACTCGCCAGCGCGCGCCTGACGCGCGCCGAGCAACATACGTCGCAGGGAAACTACGACAGCGCATCGGCCGAAGTCGGCAGCTATCACGCGTTGATCCAGGACGCACTCGAGTTCCTCAGCTCGATGAAGCGCGACAGCAACAAGACACGCGATCTATACAAACGACTCGAACTCGCGCTGCGCTCAGACGGCCCGCGCCTGACGACCATGCGCCGCACTACGCCGCTCGAATACGCTGTCTGGATCAAGAAAGTGGAAGAGTTTGCGCGCGAGAGCCGTACGGAAGCGCTCAATTCCTTCTACGGCCACACCGTCGTGCGCGAGAAGAACGACAACGATAAGACCAGTCAAAAGCCAAGTCCGACTCCGACCCCTAAGAGTGATCAGCCATGATTAGACGCACCTTCGCTTGTCTTGCGCTCTCCCTATTCTTCTTCATCTCTTCAGCACATGCTTCTTTTCAAAAACGCGATCATTTGACGCCGCTGGAGGTCGATCGAGTAAAAGAAGCGCAGATCCTCGACAAACGGATCGACGTGTTCATCAAAGCTGCCGAGCGACGGATGATGGTTTTGACCGGAACGGCGGGGAGTAACGCGAAGCAGTTGAAGAAAGACGCCGAGCTTTGGGGTGAACTACCGGCGGGATCGCGTTTTGAACTTGTCGGCGACATCGCCCGCATCTTCGACGAAGCGATCACGAACATCGACGACGTCAGCGCGCGCGACGAACGCAATCCGCTGATTCCGAAGGCGCTGCGAAAGCTCGCCCAATCGGTGACGAACATCATGGAGCAACTCAAGCCGCTTCGCAGCGAAGCCAAGACTGAAGCCGACATCGCGAGTCTCGAATTGCTGAACGAGGATGCTCAGTCGATTCTCGCAGCCGCGAACAAACTCCCACCCGAAGTCGACAAGAAAGCCAAGAAGAACTAGCCACAAAAAGGCACAAAACACACAAAAGGCACAAAAGATAAGGAGGAAGGGACAGGGTCAAAGGAACAACCCTCTTTCATTCCTCTTTTCTTCTTTGTGCCTTTTGTGGCTAATCGTGAGCTTGTTTCAACGTGTTCGTGGCACGCTCGAGTGCCTGCACGATTCTCTCCAGCGACTCCCTCGCATTCGCGCTGTTGCGATCGTCAATTGCCTGACGGAAGTCGGTGAGCGGTTGCGCTGCGTATCCAGTGTAAAACCCGGGCGCGTAGATCTGGTGTTTGTACCACTCACGCCCGCGCAAACCGCGTGGATCGATCAACTGCCGCTCCGTTTGAATCAGCGACTGATTGATCCGCGATAACTGCTCGCGATCGCTGTCGCGCACCGCAACCAGACGCAACTGGCTTACGCGTTCGGCCTCGTTCGTAAAATCTCCCAACGCATCGTTCATCGACTTCTCATCAAACGAGCTGCTGAGGTTGCGCACCTTGGCGATACGAACGACTTCAGTGAAGTAGTCGCGAACCTGTTTCGCGTAGTCTGTGTAATCAAACTGCAATCCATCAGCTTCGACGAGCCGCAGCGCCAGCGTGCCCCACACCTGCGCCGCCGCGACGTGATACACAAATCCCGGATCGCCAAACTTGTCCATCCAGTGAAAAGAATCGTACGACGAATGATAGACGCCATAGTCGCCACCGAATCCCATGTCGGTCGATGCGATGCCGAGGTGCTGAAGAAACGGCGTGTAATCCGAACCCGAGCCGAGCGCTCCGATGCGTGCTTCACCGTTCGTCTGATCGCCTTCGGAACGTCCCTCGCGCGAACGATCCTGCCATTGTTGATAGACGGTCTTTCCGGTCCTCGGGTCTTTGACCGCCATCGTCGCGGCGCGCATCACCTTCCAAAGCGACGGCACGGACGATGCGCCGAAGTGCGGCCCTGACACGGCAACATCGAGATTCAGATAAGCGACGGCCTTCTCCTTCAACTCAGGCGCATACTCTTCCGCCCACTCTGTCGAACCGATCAACCCATACTCCTCTGCGTCCCAACTGCCGAAGATGATCGTGCGGCGTGGTTTCCAGCCTTGTTTCAGCAACTCGCCATACCCGCGCGCGACCTCGAGCATCGTCGAAGTGCCGCTGTTCGGATCGACCGCGCCAAACACCCATGCGTCGCGATGATTGCCGAGAATCACCCAACGGTCCTTCTCTTCGTTTCCGTCGATACGGCCAATGACGTTCCAGATCTTGCGGATCTTGTAGTCCATGTCCGTCTTCAAACGAAGCTTAACGTCGTTCGTCCCGCCGAGGTGATAGGCGAACGGCAGGCCGCCCTGAAAACCGCGCGGCCTTACTGGTCCAGACAACCCGCTGATAATCGCCCGCGCTGCGTCGTAGGAGATCGGTTGCACCGGAATGCGCGTGAGGTCAGTCGCTTCTTCGGGTTTCAAACGATCGACGCCGGGAATCGCCGGCCGGCCGGGCGTCAACGGATCGCCCGGATACTCAAACAGGTATTGCACCGACCCGCGTTGGCCTGACGCCGCCGGACGCCACGGGCCTTTCGGATAAATGTCGCCCTGCATGTAACCGTCGTCAGCGGGGTCGGAATAGATGATGCAGCCGACGGCGCCGCGATCTTCCGCGACCTTCGCTTTCACGCCGCGAAACGAGTTGCCATATCGGACGATCACGATCTTGCCTTTAACGTCGACGCCGGCCTTCTTCAGTTCGTCGTAGTCGTTGGGAAGACCGTAGTTCGCGTAGACCACCGGCGCGGTCACGTCGCCGGTCGCGCTGTAGCCGTTGAAAAGCGGCGTGATCTTCGGATTGGAAGACGTCGGATCGCCGGGCACGACGGGTTCGTGAATGTTCAGTCGCTGCCGTCGCTGCGTGATCAGTTCGACGATGCTTGGCGAGTTGGGATAGTTGAGCCAAACGTCGTACTCCTTTAACTCGGCGGCGATTCCGTAGCTGCGCAGTTGATCGCGGACGTAGATCGCGGTGTCGTAGTCTTCTTTAGTGCCGGCGATGTGCGGCTCGCGCGTCAGGATGCGCAAGTGCTCTCGCGCGGAGTCGGGCTTCGGCACGGCGCGGAATCGCTCTTCGAGACTGAGTTGCGACGTCCAGTGTCGTGGAGAAAAGCCGTCGGCGGTGCGCGTCCCGTTTTGCGAGAGCGCGGCGGGTGATGAAAGAAGGATACAGACGAGCAGCGATAGAGTTAGAACAAGTTTCATATTAGTATCGTTTTACCAATGCGCCAGAACGCATCGAAAGGAAGCCGCCGCTAAATGGACAGTAGATACTACCCGAACGTAGAAGCCGATGTTCCCCAGTTGACGCTGGAACTGCGAAACCTCTTTGACAGCGAATATGAAGTACAAACATTCCAGGTGTCGACTACGAGCATCGTGCAGGCGCGGAAGTCGAACACCTTGCGCGACCTGACCGGTCTCTCTTCCGCGCTGACGATCAAGATCACACCGGAACCGGGCGGCACGCGCGTTGAAATCGGAATGCAGAAGTGGTTCGACAAGGCAGCGGTGGCCGCCGTCGGCGCGATCGTGTTCGCGCCGTTGCTGGCGCTTGCCGCCCTGGGTGCTTACTGGCAATACAGACTTACGGAAGACGCGTGGAAGATAATCGAAGATCACATATCGCGCAAAGCGGGCGGCTACGTGCCGCCGTTACCGGGCCGTTGCGGCACCTGCGGCGCAGCGAACGTCGCGGGTTCCGACTTCTGTTCTTCCTGCGGCGCTAATTTAAAAGTCGGACGGAGCTGTTCATCGTGCGGCGCGGCACAGAAAGACATCTCCGCGCGCTTCTGTAATCGCTGCGGCACCGCGCTGTCCAGTTAAGAAGGTTCCCGCAAAGGCGCAAAGAAGAGAGCTATTGTTGTTCTGTTTCAACTGCCTCTTTGGCTGTTTCTTCTTTGCGCCTTTGCGCCTTTGCGGGAAACTCAATCGTGTCGGAGCGCACGAACCGGGTCGATGCGGGCGGCGCGCGAGGCGGGATAGAGGGCCGCGGCGATCGATACGAGCAGCGCGAAGAGGATGGCGCCGATCGATAGATACGGCGGGATCGCGAAGAAGTCGACAAACGACGCGCCCTGCGGTTTCAGGACGAAGCGATAAGCGAGACGGTTGGCGAGCCCGTCGATTCCCCACGCCAGCAGCACTCCGATAACTCCGCCGAGCAATCCAATCACTGCCGCCTCCACGAAGAAGATCAACCTGATCTCGCGATCTTCAGCGCCAATGGCTTTCATGATTCCGATCTCGCGCGTGCGTTCGAGGATCGACATGATCATCGTGTTCGCGATGCCAAACGACGCGACGAGCAGCGAGATGCCGCCCAGCAGTCCCAACACCGAGTCGATGATCAGAAAGACGAGCCGGATCTGATCCAGTTCGTCGACGATCGAGAAACTCCCGAACCCAAGCTCCGTGATCTTCGCGCGTACTTCAGTCAGGTGTACGGGATCCGTCACGCGTACGACCGCTGCGTCGTATCCTTCGTTCTGCCCTTCCGCGAGATTGCCCTGTTGGCGCGCTAACGCCAACGCGACCTGACTCATCGGGCCACGATGCGTGATGGACCATTTATGGGCCACGTCGAGTGGTATGTAGACTCGCGCGCCCGGCATCATTCCCCGAAGACCACCCTGCGCTGCGCCTTCTTTGAGCTCGCCAAGCACACCCGCGATCGTGAACTTCCGCACCTCGACTGCGCTCGACTCGTCAAGTCCGGGATCGTCCAGAGGTATACCGAAGAAGTTCGGCGTCTCTTCTTCCTCTTCTTTGTCACTCGGCGGTGCGAGCAACTCGATCGTTTTGCCGACGGCGTCGGCTGGATTGCCGAAGCCGAAGTCTTTGAGGAAACGTTCAGTGACGACAGCTTCATCCGCACTTGGCGAGGAGATCATCCGTCCCGCGGCGAAATGCTGAAAACGAGCCGAGAGGTTCGGGACGTTTGTTCCGCCGATCGTTTGCGTCAGCACTTTATCGTTCGCACGCACGAACGCGCCGAAGTCCACGCTCGGCTCGACGTACATGACGCCCGGAATCGCCGCAATCTCCTTGATACCGGCATCGTCGAGAATGCGAGTCGCTTTGTCACTTCCACGACGGCCACTGCGGCTCTCGCCTTCGTCGCGAGGTCCTTGCCGGTTTGCGCCGATGAGACTGCTGAGGCCACGGCCGAACACCTGAATCTCGTTGAACAGATCGAGCGCTTTGAACCGCTCCAGCATGTTGCTCTGCAAACCGAGACCGAACGAAACCATCGTCACGATCACCGACACGCCGACAATGACGCCCATCGTCGTCAGCGTCGCGCGCAGTTTTGCCTGGCGCAGGTTGCGCAGCGCTAAATGAAGAATGTCCCAGAAACTCATCTTTGTGCTTTGTGCTTAGTACTTTGTACTTAGTACTTTGTGCTTTGTCACTTTGTGTTTTCAGCGCTGACCAAGCACTAAGAACAAAGTACAAAGCACAAAGTACTAAGTCCTAAAAACCAGTTTCACGGCGTCGACTGTCCAGTCGGCGAGACTCGCGGTTACGACGTCCGCACCCGCCGCGCGCAACGCGTCATTGCTCACGGTGTTCGTGACGCCGAGTGTTCGCATGCCGGCGGCGCGTGCGGATTGGATTCCCGGAGGCGAGTCTTCGATCGCCAAACACTCGTGCGGCAACAACGGCAACAGCCGCTCGTGTTGTCTCTCCGCGTTCAGCTTCTCGAGAGCGGTGACATAACAATGCGGATCGGGTTTGCAAGCCGTCGCGTCCTCGGCCGTCACGACAACGGAGAACAGCGGCGCGAGGTTTGCGCGTTGAAACACGTAACCGACTTCCGCCTTGTTCGCCATGCTGACGAGACCCAGTTGGAAGTGACGCGACGTCGCTTTCAAAAACGTGATCACGCCGGGAAAGATCGGCAGTTGATCTTCG
Organism: Pyrinomonadaceae bacterium; assembly: GCA_036279935.1. GTDB lineage: Bacteria > Acidobacteriota > Blastocatellia > Pyrinomonadales > Pyrinomonadaceae > PSRF01. Next base: position 42,748 of record DASURS010000014.1, on the reverse strand, counting down.
ATCATGTTGCGGTGGCCGGCAGTCTTCGCCTCCAGCACCGATTCCAGCACGCCATCCGTCAACGGCTTCTCCGCGTGATCAAACATCGCGCGCACGAACGTGCGGTCGTCCATGCCGAGCGCGCCGAAGTACAACTCTTCCGTCAGGTCGATATCGTGCCCGCGCAACACCTCGCGATAGGCCTGCATTTGAATCGTCTCGTCGTCGATGACGACGCCGTTGAAGTCGAAGAAGATTGCTTTCAGCATTGTTTTTGAGGTGTCAGTTTTCGGCAGTTCGAATCGACGTCTGCGAGTGCTCGCCTTCGTAAGCGGGTAGTCTGGTTCGCGCCCCACCGCAGTCGTAACGGCAACGTCGAAAACCAGCCACAGAAGTGTATCGACCCAGTTCATGTTCTGGATTTCATATCGTCCATCAGCTTAGGCAGGCGTTCGCTTTCGAGAACATCGAGACGCCGCAAAACTTCCGCCAGCGAAAGCTCGTTTTTCAGGTTCACCTGGTAATCGAGGTCAGCGCGCAGTCGATCTTTTTCGCCCTGCCGGTTCTGCGACATCATGATGATCGGCGCCTGCATGCCCGCGATGATCGCCAACGCCAGGTTGAGCATTTGATAAGGCGCCGGATCGAACCCGCGCACGAGCAGGAACGAGTTGAAGATGATCCAGAACACGATCAGCCCGAGCGAGGCGCCGATAAACTTCCAGCTTCCGCCAAACTCCGCGATCATGTCGGCAGCGCGATCGGAAAGCGTCAGACGCGCCTTCTCTTCTTCGTTCGCGTTTCGTGAAACACGCGACCGTAACAGTTCGTCCGTGCGTCGCAGGCGATCGGTCAACGCGCTGAGCATCTCGAGCGCGACGTCCGGGCTCGTGCGCACAAACGAAAGGAACGCGTCGCGCGAGAGCACTGCCAAACGCGCATCTTCCAACACGCGGGCGTCAGCCGATCGCTGGCGGCCGTCAATGAGGGACATCTCGCCGAAAAAGTCTCCCTGGGCCAACTCCGCGAGCGTGAGCTCCTGCTTGTCTTCGTCGCGAATGCTGATACGAACGCGCCCGCTCTCGATCAGGTACATCGCGTCGCCTCGATCGCCCTGACTGAACAGGCGCGTGTTCTGCGGCACGACTTTCTCGGAAAGCAGGTTGCGCAACTCCGCGGCAGCATCGTCGTCCAGCGATGCAAACAGCGGCACCGATCGCAGGGCCTCGAGCGTCATTTGGCTGGCTGGGTTAGACATTAGATCCTCCAGGTAATTTCGAATTCCGAAATTCGAATTTCGAAATTCCTCAAACCACTCTTCCGTCTTTCATGAAAACAATGCGATCCGCGAACGTCTTCGCCAGCTCATGATCGTGCGTGACCATCAGGATCGTGAGCGCATCGCGGTTGACCATGTCGCGCAGCAGGCCCAACAGCTCGTGCGCGCGAATCGAGTCGAGGTTTCCGGTCGGCTCGTCGGCCAACAACACTTTCGGATTGTTCGCCAGCGCCCGCGCGATGGCGACGCGCTGTTGTTCGCCGCCTGAAAGCTCCGACGGCTTGTGCGTCAGACGATCGCCGAGACCGACGCGCGCCAGCAGTTCACTCGAACGCGTGCGCCGTTGCTGCCCGCGCAGACCTCCGAACGCCAGCGCCAGCGATACGTTTTCACGCGCCGTCATCGTCGGAATCAGATTGAAGTTCTGAAAAATCATCCCGACTGAGTAGCGGCGATAGCGCGCCATCTCGCGCTTCGTGAATGGTCCCAACGGCTTCGACGCGAAGAACACTTCGCCCTTCGTCGGATGATCAAGCCCGCCGAGCATGTTCAGCAGCGTCGACTTCCCCGACCCGGACGTTCCCTGAATCGCGACGAACTCACCCGCGCCTATCTCGAGCGACACGTTATCGAGGGCCGTCACGCTGTTCGTGCCCATCTGGTAGATCTTCGAAACTTCCTGCGCAGCCAGGATCGCGGTCATTCGTGTCTTGAACTAACCCTCCACAACTCGAATCGCTCGTCTTCAAAACCTTTCAGCGCCATGTCGAACTCGACGGCGGAAAGATGCCGCGACTCCATGAGATCTCGCACTTTTGCGTCTTCATAAACTGCTCGCGAGATTATCACGTCTGAACCGGTCGACAGTCCTTCCAGCCGCGCCGCCATGTTGACTGTCGAGCCGAAGTAGTCGAGGCGATCGTTCAGCGTCACGGCGATGCATGGACCAGTGTGCAGTCCGACTTTCAACGTCAGCGGCATCACGCCTTCGGGCGGTTCGGCGAGCCCACGTTGAGCGTCGAGCATTGCGGCCAGCGCCGCAGACGCATTGCGAAACACAGCCATCACGGCGTCGCCGATCGTCTTCACGATCGCTCCGTCGTGTTCGACGATCGCCTGGCGCAGCACGTCGAAGTGGTTCATCACTCGGCCAAATGCCGTCGCGTCGCCGATCTCGCGATACAACTTCGTGGAATCTCGCAAATCAGTAAACAGGACCGTCAACGTGCCGACCGAGATCTGCTCGCCGGGACGCAGTGCTTCACTCGAAAACAGATCGCGAAACATCTGTAACGCGGTTACTTCGGCGGCGGTTGTCGCCTGGTCGGTCCACGCCATGCGCTCGAGCATCAGAAGCTGTTCGGCGTCAGTTTTATTTTCGAGTTCCAGCGACAGGTTTTCGGCGACGTTCAGCGATCGTCCCCATCCGGCATTTGATAGAACGACCGCAGCCAACGTCTCGCCGTCCTCAGAGACGACGACTTCCTGAGATCCGTGCAACGCCAGTGTGCGCAGACGATATTTCCCGGGTTCGAGCGGCAGCGTCAGCGCACGCTTGTCGCCGGCCGGCAACAGTTGCTGCGCGACGATGTGCGGCGTCAGCTCCGGACTGCCGACACAATACGATTGCACCTCGACCCGCCTGACCGCCGGATTCGGACGAAACGTCAACTCGACGTACCGTTCGAAGTCGACTGTGAAATCGATCTCGCAAGCGGCGCAGTGCGAGTGCGCGCCGACGTCTTTCAACGAATGCGGCGACTCCTGCGGTCCGCGACACATCGGGCAAAGCAGATCCCAGCGAAAGTCGAGCAAGCCGGCGCGCGTCGCGCGCAAACAAATCTCGAGCACGAGCCGGCGTGGCTGACGCCAGTCGTCGGCGAGCTTGTAGGCGCGAATGCGGGAAACGTCGAAGTCGTCAGCGTGTTCGAGAAACTCGGCAAGGCGATCGGCTATCGCGCGTTTCTCTTCCACCTGGTCTGAATCGGCGACGGATTCGAGCAGTTTCTGATGAAGCGATTGCAAGCGAGCGAGATCGAAAGATGACGACGACGTGTCCGACTCATGCGGCGGCGCTTCAACGCGTGCGACAGCCATTTCGTCGTACTCGTGAATCGCAGTGCGAAGCCGTGGCCCGGTTATCAACTTGATCTGTAAAGGTATCGCGAGCGAGCCGAGCAGGTTGCGTGGCGTGGCCCATATTTCGTAGATGAGGTTGGACCCGCCGTCTGTCTTTTCACTCAATTCCGCGCGCGCTCGCAAACGCGTCATCGGACCTTTGCTGTAGACGCGCTCGATGCCGAAGCGCACGGGTTTGACCCATTCAAATGGCTGTTCTTCCCACTCGATCGGCATTCCGTAGATCGACAGTCGCAACTTGCGACGCGCATTCGCGCCTCGCTTCTCTTGCTTTTCAACGTCGACCTTGGGAACGCCGGTGTCGCGATTGAAACGGTTGGTGTCGGCGACGAACGGCCACAGCCGCTCCGGGCTGGATTTGAGATCAAACTTCCATCGGTAATGAAACTCGCGATTGCTCATTGAGATCTGAGATTTCAGATCTGAGATCTCAGACCTCCTTGTACTCGGAGTCGACGTCTTCGTGAGAATAAGCGACGCGGTAGTTTTTCGACTGTAGCTGTTTGGTGATCAGCAGATCGTCTTTGGTCTTGAGGAGGTCTGCGCGACTGTAAACCGAGAGCTCAAAATTGTAACCGTGCGTGATCGCGTCTTTCGGACACGCCTCGACGCAGTAGCCGCAGAAGATGCAACGGCCGTAGTCGATGTTGTAGACGGCGGCGTAACGTTCGTCCACGCCCGTTCGCTGATCCGGCGGACGCGGATCGTCGGCCGCGACGATGTAGATGCACTCGGACGGACACGCCGCCGCGCAGAGATAACACGCGACGCACTTCTCGCGTCCCAGTTCGTCGACGTGCAACAGGTGCTGACCGCGATAACGCGGCTGCACGGTCACGGGTTCGTCAGGGTATTGCACTGTCCATTTCCGCTTCGGAATGTAGGACAGCGTCACGCCCATACCCTGAATGATCGCTTTAGTCGACTCGATTACGTCAGTGATGATTGACATCTGTTTTATGCTTACTCTTTCCGCCCTATTTCGGATCCGGTCGCCTGCCAGCGTCCGTTTCGCCAGACAAATTTGTCGATGAATTTATATGCGACGTCCTGTCCTTCGATTACGTACTTTATCTCGCCCGTCAACGTCGCGCGGTTTCCGGCGAGCTGGACTTTCAGATTGCTAAATTCCCATTTCTCGATTCTCGTGTCGCGCTCGATCGTGTCGAGATACTCGGCCTTTCCGAGCAATCCGCCGCCGGCGTCGGGGCCGACGTAATCGTCGGCAAGAATGCGCGCGAGCTTTTTCTTGTCGGCGTTCAGGTTCGCCGACGTCCATTCGTTTTCGATGTCCGTCAACTGCGCGAGCACCTGGCCTTCGTCAGTCGGCGGTGGGACGTTGACGTTTTCGGTCTGTTCCGTGGTATCCGTGGTTGTATTCGTTTGCACGGATTTTGCGGCTTTTGGAATCATGATCGCCGCCGCGATCACCAAAACCGCCGCTCCGAGCGCAAACGCGCCCAGGATCCCCAATATCCACGGCCAAACTCTGCGACGCTGACCCGCGCCGGCCGAACGCGGCGGAACGTACGAAGCCGGCGGACGATACGGCGACACAAGCGTCGACTCATCCTCAGGCTCCTCGGCCTTCAACGGAGTGCCATCTTCAACGCAAAAAGTCAGGTTGGAATCCGTGTAGGTCCGGTCGCAAGTTGGGCAACGCTTCATTTCGAGAGAATTCTAAACTACCCAGAGCTAACGCCCAAAATGAGCGAGAAGATGAACCACACGATCCACAAAAGCAGGAACGCCACATTTATGCCGCCCATGATTATGCCGGCGATGGCATAGCCTCTGCCGCTCTGGCTCGGAGAATTTTTCAGTTGGCCAAGGGCGACGACCCCGAGAATCAGGGCGAGAATTCCCGGTACCGGAAAGAAGCAGAACCAGCCAAACATCAGCGCGACAATGCCACAGACCAAAGAAGCGACGGCAGTTCCCGGCGGTTGACCCTGGGCGTTGGGGCGAGGCAGTGGCGCTGGTGGCGGCGGAGGTTGCCACGGACGGTTCGCCATCGGCGCGCGCTCATCGGGCGCGATCCACGCACCCGGCGAGGGGGGATCGCGCGGCAGCCATTGCGTCGGCTGCTCTGAAGCGACGTCGGTTTGCGGGCCGCGAATGCGCGGATCCCAATTCGGATCCTCGGCCGGTGAAAGTTGTTCTCGCAGCAGCTCGCCGTCCTCAGTGCAGAACGTGATCCAGGCGTCAGGATATTGCCTGTTGCACTGCGGACAGTACTTCATCGAGTGAATTAAACCAGTTCCAGGCGGCTAAAAAAGTACGCGATCTCGATCGCGGCGTTCTCGTCCGAGTCGGAGCCGTGAACGGCGTTCTCGCCAACGGAGCCGCCGAACAGTTTTCGCAGCGTCCCTTCGTCGGCTTTAGCAGGATCGGTGGCGCCCATCAAATCGCGCCATGCTTTGACGGCGCCTTCTTTTTCGAGCGCCATCACGACGCACGGTGCGCCCGACATGAACTCCGTCAATCCGGCGAAGAAGGGACGCTCGCGATGGACGGCGTAGAAGCCTTCCGCTTCTTTTCGCGTCATGTGGATCAGTTTGAGCCCGCGGATCTTGAATCCGGCGTCAAGAATTTTCTGAACGATCGAGCCTGTGTGGTTGGCGGCTACTGCGTCGGGTTTGATGATTCCGAAAGTTAGATTTGACATGTTTCCGTTTTGATTAGTGATTGAGTGCTTCCCGCATCGCCGTTCCGATGTCGGCGGGCGACTTGACGACGTGAATGCCGGCGTCCGCGAGTGCTTTCATCTTTTCCGCCGCCGTGCCTTTTCCACCTGCGATGATCGCGCCGGCGTGGCCCATGCGTCTTCCGGGCGGCGCCGTTTGGCCGGCGATGAAGGCGACGATGGGCTTCGTCACGTTCTCTTTCGCGAACGCGGCTGCTTCCTCTTCCGCGCTGCCGCCGATCTCGCCGATCATCACGATACCGGTCGTTTCGTCGTCTGCCTGAAACAGTCGCAGCGCATCGACGTGCGTCGTGCCGACAATTGGGTCGCCTCCGATGCCGATCGCGGATGACTGTCCGAGCCCGAGCGCTGTCAGTTGTCCGACCGCTTCGTACGTCAACGTTCCGGAGCGCGAGACGACGCCGATTGGTCCTTCACGATGTATGTGACCCGGCATGATTCCGATCTTGCATTTGCCGGGTGAGATGATTCCGGGACAGTTTGGGCCAATGAGTCGCGAAGGTTTCTCGCGCAGATACTCTTTGACCTTAACCATGTCGAGCGTGGGAATGCCTTCAGTGATACAGACGATGACCGGAATGCCCGCGTCAGCCGCTTCCATGATCGCGTCGGCGGCGAATGACGGCGGAACGTAAATGACGCTTGCGTTCGCGCCGGCTTCCCTGACGGCATCAGCGACCGTGTTGAAGACCGGAATGCCTTCGTGCGTCGTTCCGCCTTTGCCGGGCGTGACGCCACCGACGACGTTCGTCCCATACTCCACCATCTGCTTCGTATGGAACGTACCCTCTTTTCCCGTAATCCCCTGCACGACCAGGCGGGTAGATTTATCAACTAGCACACTCAACGCTGTTGCTCCTCTAGATCAATAGCTAAGGATGGAAAAGCGGGAGTATAGCAACGGCGAGGAATTGGGCAAAGCGAGCGTGATCTGTGTTACTCTGCTCAGCCACTTTACTGCTATGGAATACCTTGAAGAACTGCAAGATGCGATTCGACGCCTGCACGGCGTGGAGTCGGAGTATGTGGAGACGGTGCCGATCGTGGAAGAGTTTGAGGGACGGACGATGTGGGAAGGTGACGTCTCCGTCTTCAAAGTGATCGGGCACCCGCAAACGGACACTGCTTACGCGTGGAGAGATTATCAGGCCGGTAAAAAGCGTTATGTCGCGGTGCTGCAACTTCCGCCGGTGGACTCACCGCAGTTGGCGGTACGCGCGGCGGTCGTTGCCTCGATACGCGCCGCGCAGAAAAGTCAACAAACCACGGATCAATCCACATAAAATCCGTGTGTTACGCCAACTCAACGCGCTCGCCGTACTCCGGCACGTGAACGTTCCAGCCAAACGTGTCCTTGATGTGCACGGCCATCGCGTTCGCCGCGTCCGGCTCACCGTGCGTCAGAAACGTGGTTCTCGGAGCCGTTGACTCCATTCCTGACAACCACTTCAACACTTCGCCATAATCAGCGTGCGCCGAGAAGCCGCCGATCTTCGCGATGCGGCAACGAACCGGCACCCATTGGCCCATGATCTTCACTTCGGGTTCGCCGTCCTGAATTCTTCGTCCGGTAGTTCCCGCAGCCTGAAAGCCGACGAACACGATCGTCGCTTCCGGATTCGGCACCAACCGCATCGCGTGGTGCAACACACGGCCGCCCGTCATCATCCCCGAAGCACTGATGATCACGCGCGCGCCCTCAGCGTCGTTTACTCTCTTCGACTCCTGCTTCGTCGAAGCAGTTGTCATTGAGTGCGTCCGCAATGGATGTTTCTGTTGCCGCAGGATACTGGCGTACTCCTCATCATGCTCTTCCGCTCGCCGCGCATAAACCGCGGTTGTCGCCGCAGCCATCGGCGAATCGACGACCACCGGCAACACGGGAATCGCTTTCTCGTCTTCGAGCTCGCGTATGAGGTAAACGATCTCCTGCGTACGTCCAACAGCAAACGCTGGAATCAATACGGGCGCATTCCGTTGCGCGGCGTCGTTGATGATGCGCGCCAACGCGATCTTCGGATCTTCCGGATCGTGCAAACGATCGCCGTAAGTCGATTCAACCAGCAGGTAATCGCATGACGGCGGCGTGACAGGATCGCGAATGATCGGCTGATCGTAGTGGCCCAGATCGCCCGAGAACAGCACGCGACGTCCTTTGCCGTCGTCCCCTGCCTGGTCCACCTCGAGCAGCACCAGACTCGATCCCAGAATGTGACCGGCAATGCGGAAACTCGCACGAATGCCAGGTGCGACTTGAAGCGACTCGCCATCGTTCGCCACCGGTTCCACCAATTCCAACGACGCAAACGCGTCCTTCTCCGTGTACAACGGCAACGCAGGCTTATGCTTCGTCAACTTGTGCCGATTGCGGAAGTCGGCGTCTTCTTCCTGGAGCCGTCCGGAGTCAGGCAACAGTATCTTCAGCAGATCCGCCGTGCCGCGCGAGCAGTAAACCGGCCCACTGAATCCGTGCTTCACGAGGCGCGGCAAGTAGCCGGTGTGGTCTATGTGCGCGTGCGTGATGAGAACGGCATTCAACGAGCGCGGATCGAATGGCGGCTCCTGCCAGTTTCGCTCACGCAACTCCTTAAATCCCTGGAACAGACCGCAATCCACCAACACCCGCGAGCCGCCGGATTCGACGAGATACTTTGATCCCGTGACCGTCCCGACGCCGCCCCAAAATGAAATGCTTGCCAATTGAGCGACCTCCGTTTATGCCGCCAGTTGAACAACCTTCTCCGCCGCGTCCTGCATTCCGTTCGCGACGGTGAAGTTCAGACCCGATTCCCGGATCACTCGCTGACCTTCTTCGACGTTCGTACCTTCAAGTCGTACGACAACGGGAACCTGGATCTTCAAATTACGTGCCGCTTCGACAACGCCGCGCGCGACCATATCGCAACGCACAATCCCGCCGAAGATGTTGATGAGCACGGCTTTGACGTTCTCGTCCGCAAGCAGGATGCGGAACGCGGCTTCGACGCGCTCCTGAGAAGCGCCGCCGCCGACGTCGAGAAAGTTCGCCGGCTCACCGCCCGCGAGCTTGATGATGTCCATCGTCGCCATCGCGAGTCCCGCGCCGTTCACCATGCACGCGATGGTGCCGTCGAGCTTGATGTAGTTGAGATCAAACTTCGACGCTTCGATCTCCAACGGCTCCTCTTCATGAAGGTCGCGAAGATCCAGAAACTCTTTGTGACGAAACAGCGCGTTGTCGTCGAAGTTGACCTTCGCGTCGAGCGCGATGAGACGGTTGTCTTTCGTCAACAGGAACGGATTGATCTCCATCAGCGACGCGTCCATCTGCTCGTACGCTGAGTAGAGCGACTGCATGAACTTCACGGCCTGGCCCACAAGCGCCGCGGGCAGGCCGAGACCGAAAGCGAGTTTGCGCGCCTGGAATGACTGGAAACCGACGCCGGGATCGATCGTCTCCTTGAGTATCTTTTCGGGTGTCTTCGCGGCTACTTCTTCGATGTCCATGCCGCCGGCTGCCGACGCCATGAACACCTGCCGGCCCGAAGCGCGATCGAGCACGATACCGAGATAGAACTCTTTGTCGATTGGCAGTCCTTCTTCAATCAACAACACGCGAACTTCCCTTCCCTCAGGACCAGTTTGATGCGTGACGAGTTTCATGCCGAGCATCTGTCGCGCCAGCTCGCCCGCTTCGTCGGCACTCTTGGCTAACTTGACGCCGCCGCCTTTGCCGCGTCCACCCGCGTGAATCTGCGCTTTGACGACGACCACGTCGCCACCCAATTCCTTCGCCGCGTGATACGCCTCTTCCGGCGAACGCACCACAATGCCGCGCGGAACAGGCACGCCATATTTTCTTAGTAGTTCTTTACCCTGGTACTCATGAATCTTCATACAGACGCCTCAAACAGAATTTTGTATAGATTTTACTCACGGAGATCGTGTTGAATGGAACGCACGCGAGTGTAGCCGCGCGTCGATTTCACCGCAAGCGGCGTTGCATCGCATCGAGAGGAATTATCATGAGTGAAGTTGTCGTAACGTCTCAGAAGAACTTACAGAACGAAGTGCGCTATGGCGTCGGTCACTCGTTTACGACGGACGAACCACGCGCGCTCGGTGGCGACGACGCTGGTCCCGATCCTTATACGTTGCTGCTCGCGGCGCTCGGCAGTTGTATTTCGATGACGGTGAATCTTTACGCGCGACGCAAGCAGTGGCCCATCGAGACTGTGACTGTGCGTCTGCGGCAGAACCGACTGCATGAGAAAGACTGCGAAGAGTGCGCCAATAAAGAAGGCTTCATCCACCACATCGAACGCTCCGTCAGTATCACTGGCGATCTGACAGACGAACAACGCACGCGTCTTCTGGAGATCGCTCACAAGTGCCCGGTCCACAAGACGCTCACGTCGAAGATCATGATCACCGAGATGAAAGACTAGGGTGACACCGCCCGGATACTCGTCACCTGAGTGGACGCGCCAGATCCTTCGCGCAACCGCTGGATAAATTCCTTCTCGAAAAACTCACGCAACTCGTCTTCGGTGCGTTTGGTCGGACAGCGATTGTGCATTCGCTTCAGCACGATGAAAGTCTGATCTTCGTTTTCTGCAATCGTTACCATAGCTTCATCTGTACAATGGTCAAACGTAATGCGGAATTCATTTCCATCCCAAAAGGAATCGTCAACCGGGGCCGTAGGGAAGCGGCTGATCTGTTCGAGCAACTGCTTTTTGGAAGCGTTGAATTCGTACCCATTGTTGTATGAGTATTCCTGGCTAAACGATGTCGCAGTGAAGGCAAAAGCCGAGACAATGGCTATCAAATAAATGAGCGTGCGCGGAGCGTATGTTTTGGGACGAATATCAACATAGAAATAAGAGAGTGGAAGGACCAGCAACGCCCAAAGGTCGCCATAGTCAACGGTCCTTCCGATTTCAAAAAGCGGCAGACTATTCCATCCATCAATCACGGTTTGCGAATGAGCGGACTTCCAAAAGGCAAACAGCACTGCGCTTGAGACGCAAATGAACGTCTTGCGGTGTGGGAAGAACGCTGCCCAGAAGAGTGAAAACGCAAACAACCCCGCAAAGTCAGAAAGCTTGCCGGTAACGTGATTATGAAACTGTGCCTTGAAAACGAAATCGTTCAAGACGAGCAACAGTAGACTGACGACGAAACCCGGCGAGACGAGCACATGTAAGTTTCTGTCATTCATTTAGCCTCACTCCTCTGCCTCCAACGAAGCACCGTGAGAACGCCTAAGCCGGCGAGAAAAGCAGGCACGCCTGCGGCGACAGGGAAAATGACGAGCGCCAGTGGTGCAAGTGGACGTTGTTGGGCCAGGCCACTCCAGTAACCGCGAGCGATGATCCAGGTCGCGAGAAGAACCGCTCCTAATGCGACGGCAGCCGACGCATGGAAGGCGCCGCGAATCGGCGAGTTACCCAGTCGCCAATGTTCATAAACGAGATGAATTGCGAAAGTCAGTGCGGCTACGAGCCACGCGGCGAGTCGCCACGCCACCGCCGTCGTATGTGAAGACGGTGGCAACGAGAAGACGACGCCGACGATCGGATATACCAGCGCGACCAGCGCCGCCGTGCGAAGCCACGCGCGTTTTCCAGTTTCATCTGTGGACTTACGATGATTCATCATCGACTGAGGGCATCGACTTATCAGGCGATGGCGAGTTGAATCCCGGGCGCCAGGACGAGCGAAGTAGCGTACTCAATATGAAGCACTCGTCGCGGTGAACCGGATCGCCCCTTACCTGACGAATGGACCAGGAGCGGGTACATCGCCATCACTCCGCCGCGCCCAACGACGCAATCTACATGCGGGCGAGAACGCGCCATCGCGAACACGTCTTCGTCACTCATCACGCCTAACGCGTGTGTGCCTCTCAAGATACGCAGTGGACCATTGTCAGCAGTTGACGCGTCCAGGTGGAGTCGTAGCGCGACGATCATCGAGAGTGCCCACGACGGCGCGTGCGAGTAGAGGATGCCCTCTTTTTGTGACCATGGTCCCCAGCCACGCAAATCGAACTTCGACTGTAGCGGCAGGGCGGTGTCCTGATGCCAGACTACGGACCAATTAGCAGCGCCCGATTTATCGAATAGCGTCGCGCGGTACGGCAGTGCGTCCGCGCCGAGTGACGCGCGTGCGATTCGCAGCATTCGCGGATCGGAGGCGATGCGCCTTACGTCAGGATGCGACATCAGGTGACGGGTCCCCGCACGGCCGCGATTGAAACGAACTGACGGCACATGGTCCAACAACTGCTCACACTCAGTCGCCGAGAACACGTCCTCGTGTATTGCGAACCCGGAATCAGCCGTCGGTGATATTGCCGTCATTAATCCTTATGGAATCCGCGTTCCACCACTGTCTTCTGATACGCAATCTCAAGGAATTCGCGCATCTGCGTTTCCGACGGGAAAGATCGCTTGGGGATGAGCACGCATGACTCGTTATCTTCGTCGCAAAACATGAGCACGTGCTCACTCTGAAACACGGAGTCTACTTCAAACCATTTGATGTCGATAAGTGAAAGACCGATGAAATAGTGAAAGCCTTCGTTCGTAAGCTCCATGGTGTACGCGACGTTCGCGATCCGTTGCTTCCACTCATTTCTCGCCTTGCGAGTTGCACTGATGTTCGGCAATGACAGGTAGATTTGCGATGCCGCCATCAAGCCGAGTATGGGAATCGGCAACCAGTTTGGAATCGCAACGTGAACCAACCCCGACAGCCGGGCCGCGACGACTAAGATGCTCAGGACCAGGAGAACGACCAACGGCCGCGACAATCGCTCAGCAAGACGCAGAACCCACAACCGAAACGTTGATAGTTCCGCCGTCCTAAACTCCAACCAATCGTTCAGCGTTATTTGAAACTCCACCTTCAGAGCGTCGGGCATAAGCGAGCTTAGTGCGAACAGTGTTGACGATACTCGACAGCAAGTTCATCCACGAATATCGGAACTACCTTCCCCTGGCTCAAGTACACGAGCAATACACCCAGTAAGAATGTGACTAAACACGCGATTATTCGAGCGTTGGTGAGTTTCATTTAAATAGCCCGCCGGCATGATGGACCAGCAACGAAGCGGGGACAAGCGGAGTTACCGCACCGAAGCGATGTGGAGATCCTCAAGGACAGGCGAACACTGCTCAGGCTCTACGCTGCAATCTCAAGAAGCACCTCGGGATGTCGCTCGGCGATTTTCAGCAGTTGCTTTGCTGCCCCGGAAGGCTCGCGACGTCCCTGCTCCCACTGCTCCAAGGTACGCTTCGAAACCCCGAGCGCGGCGGCAAACTGCGCTTGCGACAGACCGCTCTTCATCCGCACGCGAACGACATGAGACCTAGCTACAACTTTAGTACGCTTACCACCGCCCGCCTTGATCTCACGTACACCATCGAGTACCTCTTGCCACACGTCGCGCTCGGCCTCGAACTTAGCCAGCGCTTTACCACTTAGCTTCTTAGTCATCTCTAAACGCCTCCAGCAACTGTTTGAGAATGTGCGCAGGAACATTCTCGCGCTTTGCTTTTGCATACAAGCATCCAAAACTCGTTAGGTCGATAACGAACAAAATAGATGATTCGGAGACCGCCTCGTTTTCCTGTACCTGGGCGTGCCCAGCGCACCTTACGCACGCCGCCGGATCCCGGAATGAGCTCTCCAGTTTCTGGATTCTCTATCAGGTACTGCTGTAGTTTCGTGTATTCATCGTCATCCAAATATGCGGGAAGCACCCGCCCAAAGATGGACGATTCTATGAACGTGAACACATTGCCCACTATACGCCACTGGCGTATGTCGATGCAACCGAGGCTGGAGCAATGTTGATGGTCGGGAAGGGCGAACCTGTGGATGTGACGCGCTGGCGCGACTTTACGCAACTCCGGCGGATCAGTTAACTGACGCAACATGCCGCCCCGCTCGTGTCGAACGATTCCGGCCGCAGCGGTCTCAAAACGAACTCTCCATCTCCGCCTTCAGTTCGAGATAGTGCGAGAAAGCCATTGACACAGCATCGAAAAATGACGCCAAGCGATCCATTCCTTCCCGTAACTGACGAAGATTGATTACATGCAGCTCGGGTGGAATTGAAAGGTTCCCTTTGCGGTCGACGGGATAACGGAAACTGTAGGATTCCGGGTCCACAGTGCAGAACTCTGAAATCGATTCGTCAACAGCTTCAAGATCAGTTTGGGATGCACCTGCTTCATGAGTTGTGATCATGGAACGGCACGTATCCCACAGCAAACGCAGATTGTGCTTATTGGGGAATTCAGGTTCCGCATGCGCCAGTAGCTTCCCCAACATAATGATTTCTTTGCAGCGGACTTCAAGATAATGGCGGTAGTTGAACACGATTGGAAAGACCAGCGTGTCACAATGATTGCGCGTATCGACAACATGTTGCACCAGGATATCCCCAGCAAGTTTGTAACCAGTGGCGTACCAGTCCCAGTTGAAATGCCGTAGGTTAATGCAAGCGTTGTAATACCAATCGTTAGCACCAGAGAATAGAACCTGCCCCTTCTTCGGCCAAGGCAAGTCAATCGGTTTTTTAGAGTCAGCCATCACACCTGCTCCGATCTGCGGCCTGATGACGGATGCTGTAAAAAACGTTCCTTCCGACGGTGTAATTCAGAGCGCTTCTCCTCCGAAACGGACAGTTCTGCGTCCTCTTGGACTGTCCGAAAGGTCTTCAACGAGCTGAAGGCGCTCAGCGTGACTGAGCTTAAAAAGTGGCTCAAACTCGGTGTTCATGGCTCACCCAGAATAAGGCGTCTCCACGGCGTCGTTCGCTGCTGGCCTGCATGCAACGATTGTCAAAGCTGTGTAGTCTATTTTCGGCGTGAGTTTGTGAGCAGTTATGCGGAGTGACTTAGCCAGATCACTAAGCCGATGGCGGACGAAGTCCCCATGAGATGACGCTGCCGACAACTCCGATAGCGAAACCACACCAGCCGATACCCGTGCTGACGACGCCGAACCAGCTCAACACGACGAGCACCGTGCCAATGGCCCATAACCACCAGGCGATTTGATTTCGTTTCATAGCGTGTGATGTGTCCTGATTGCACGCTGACGCCGGCGAGTCAATCATTAGTTTCGGCCCCTCAACGCAGCGCTCGCTTCATTAGCAGGCCGGCGCCGAAGCGCATTTGCTTTGTTCCCAACATGTCGAACCCACAAGCCTTGTAAAAGTCTTCGGCGTGGGGATTTCCTACGACGTGCAGCGACTCGGCGCCCGACTCTCGTGCGGCAGCACCACAATGTTCGACCAATGCGCGACCAATGCCCTGTCGCCAGGCGCTGGGTTCGACGAACAGAGCATCCAACTCAAAGTCGCCGTCCTCGCGTGGAAGAATGGCAGCGAATCCCATCAATGCACCTGCAACTTCAGCGACGAAAACGCCACCATCTCTAATCTGTTCAAGAGGCAGTTCAATGGCGTCGGAATGGGCCAACAGTGCATCACGGTCACCTGGGTTGTTGAGCGACGCACGCCACTGAAGGGCCTCAAGCTGCTTCTGCTCAGCAGCGACAGCAGGCCTCACTATGACTTCATCTCGGTGCTTCACGAGTTATCAGCCGAGTGGTCTTTCAATTCTTCTCACAAACCGTTCGGTTTCAGCGCTCTGCGGATCCTGCGCTTCGACGAAAACTATTGTGTGGATCCGAGCCCAGGAGCACGTGCGCTTTCGCCGTTCAATATCGCGTTCGCGGCGGATCTATCATTTTCCAACTTATTTCCACACTCTCTTCGGATACCAGCCGCTCTACGCGAAACAGTGCATAGTGGTTGTTGTCAGTGTCCCGCGTGTGGACCAGGTACATGTGACCTACTATCGCCTTAACACTCGGCTCCGTCTCCGGCTCTTCGTAGGCGGCCAGCTTCGGGATGTGAAACTTATCGCTCCACTTATAACTGCCCAGATCTTTTATGCGGCTGCGATCGTCCGTCACCATCGTGACATCAAAAGCATCGGGCGTGGGGCTGTTCCCGAAGAGCAGGTCCCAGTTGTTACGACAAAGCCGTTGAACGTCAGGGCCGTTACCGCCAAACTTAAAGCTGAATGCCGCGTAGACATAATTGTCCACCCCCTTTTCTGACATCCGTTTGACCAGCTTTGCGGTTTTGATCTCTTCATTTGAACTTTGTGCGGATACTGGAACCAGGCTTGTGAGCCCGAGGATTAAAAGAGCTAACACATTGAACAGCTTTTTCATGTTGCCTCTCCTCATCAGTAGCGAATCAAGGGCGCATTTTTGTTGCACAGCAGGACGCTGTCTTTTTCGGTTGGGCCATAAGTGATGCTCGTGACCTTTTTGTCCTGAACCTCGTATTCGATGCCTTCCTTCTTGTCATGGTAGTAAGTTGTGCTTGAATCGTCGGTGTACCATTCGAATCTTTTTATGTTGGGAACACCCAACTTTGTGAGCGGTATTGGCTTATTCAGGGAAATGGAGATGTTTACCACCGTATCCGGCGGTACGTTCCAGTTGCCCCAGTTCGCGGGAAGACCCTGTTCGCATTTCTCGCGGACGTACATAATCTCGACGCGACCTTCGGCCACGTCGTAGCTATCAAATGATGAGCTTTCTTCGGAGAGGGGTTTACCAAGCAGCTTCTTGACGTCAGCGCGGTTGGAGTGAAGGGGAACAATACCCTGCCACTCCTTTGCTGTTACGGGTATTGAAATTAGTAGACAGCAAACGGAGCCGAGAGTGAGAACGAACGTGCAAATTCGAGTACGCATACTTATGTATATCTGATCTGGACCAAATCCGGTTCAAGCTTCGCGAGGTAATTCATAAAGTTCGGCGGCGTTGAAGCACAAGCGTTATAGCGCAGCAGCGTTTATCTTGCTCAGAATCGCCAACCTCAGAGAGCGCACCATGCCGAGGACGAAAATTGCTCGGTAGACAAACGGGTGACTTATCACTTTCGCCATAAACCTTCCATCTCCCGTTTGCAAGAGGTTTGTCCGAATCGAGATTCCAATTTCCGATTCTCTAAGCATCAGTTCCTTCTGAGCGGCGTCAAGTAGCTCTCTTCCGCGAATCTCCAATAGAAGAAACGCTGCACTTACAAGCATACCCACGCCACCAAGCAGCAACCTTGCGTTTTCCCTTCCAACCTTTTCGTAAGCAGCTATCATCACGCCCATGACAATTAGGAAGAAGCTGAAATTCTTCATTCTTATGTCAGACGCGTGGATCTCCATAGCTCGCGCGTGGTCCAAGGCCGCTTTTGATATCGCACTAGAATCGTGAGAGTCGCTCATCAGTATTCTTCCCTGGTAGATGCGAATCATGGTTGTGGTAGCCGTCCTATTGTGACCTAACGTCCGGCATCAGGAACTGCCGGAAGCCGCAGTGAAGTTCGAGTGGCGCGAGGCAGTCGGCTGTAGGCCCAAGGTTTAGGCGCGTGTGTTCAATAGCCGAGACGCTTGCGCCATTTTTGTGGATCTTGTGAGCAGTGAAATACAGAGTAGATAGTAATGCTATCGACAGTCAACTCGTAGAAAATCTCAAACGGAAAGCGGCGAATCGGCGCTCGCCGAAACTCATCGATGGCGGCCGGATACATCTCGGGATGGCGCTGAATGCCCCTGACGCAAGCCTCAACCGAGCGAAGAAAGTCTTCTCCCAAGCCAGGCTCTCGGCCCTCATACCAATCGTAGGACCCTGCTACATCATCGTCGGCCTCCGGTGTGAAAATAACGAGCTCAATCATGCTGCGTCCGCGCTCGCTGCTTCACCTGCTCCCACGTGCGACCTGATGACGGATGCTGTAAAAAACGTTCCTTGCGACGGCGTAATTCAGCGCGCTTCTCCTCCGAAACGGACAGATCTACGTCCTCTTGGGCGATACTGTCCCAAAGATCTTCAACGAGCTGAAGGCGCTCAGCGCGACTGAGCTTAAAAAGTGGCTCAAACTCGGTGTTCATAGCTCATCAGAATAAAGGTCTTCATGGCGTCGTTCAAGCCAGTGAGCACGCGGCTGCCTGCAAGGATCTTCTCGTGCCTCACTAGTCTACCTTCTCGCTCACTTTGATCCGCAAACACTCGCGATACACACATGCCCCAGACCAAGCTAAGCGAGCGGCTGTGGAAGCTCTGTGTGTGTTGCACGAAAATGTTTGCCACAACAGCAGAACGGCTGCCAAAGCTGGCAGCCGTAAGTGCTTGATAGAAATGGTCGGGACGACTGGATTCGAACCAGCGACCTCACGCACCCCAAGCGTGCGCGCTACCAGGCTGCGCCACGTCCCGTCTCCCTGAGTTAGTATCCTGACAAAGAACAATTGTCAAACGAGCCCGCGGATCCAAACGCGAATCTCCAATACATCAACGCGTCTTACTTACCGCGTACCTTCGTCTCCTGCTCCAGCAACGACAGCAGCTCCCGCAGCTCAGAAGCCAACTGCTTCAATCCCTGTCGCTCTTCCGCAGTCCGCGGTGCTACCTTGCGCGGGTAATCCGCCGGCGCAAAAAGCTCACTGTCCGAGGAAGAAGAAGCAAACTCACTCGACGGCGCAACATCTACCGCCGGCTGGCCATCTTCGTCCGCGCCAACGACCTTCAGCTTCCCGCCGCCTCGCAACTCATTCGTCAGCCGCTTCTTCGCACCGGCAATCGTGTACTGGTCTTCGTAAAGCAGCTCCTTGATCCGCAGCGCCATCTCGACGTCGCGCTTGCGATAAACACGCTGCCCGGCGCGATTCTTCTGCGGCGCGAGCATCGGAAACTCCGATTCCCAATAGCGCAGGACATGCGCCTGCACGCCCGCGAGCTCGCAAACCTCGCCGATCTTGAAGAAGAGTTTTTCGGGTATGGCTACAGCGGGACGACTCATTCGCTCAGATTGCCAAAATTGATTAACTTAAGCTGGCTTCGCTTGTCGGGCGTTGCGCGAATTTGGAATGTCTCGTTTGGCGAGTTGGCCAGCAGCCTGCGTCGACACCGCATGTTACCCGCGCGGAGTTTCGCGTGTCAATACTTACACTTAGCTCGACTTACTTAAAACTTTTTCTTAAAAGTAACTCCTTAACCCGGACCACGGTTTGGACTCACCCCGACCGCCACGCTATAATCCGCTGCTCCGCACAAGGAAGGAACGAACCCGAACTGTGACAACCTCGCCAACGGTTTTTCGCCTGGCTTCCCGACTCGAAAACGTCGGCTTCTCCGATATCGTAAAACTTCGCAACCGCATCATGGAGTTGCGGCTTCAGGGCGCTGCCGTCTATCAGTTCGAAGGCGGCGAACCATTCATGACAACGCCCGAGCCCATTCGCGAAGCCATGAAACGGGCGCTCGACGATAACAAGACTCGTTACGCACCCTCGTCCGGCATTCCCGAGCTCCGCTCCGCCATCGCGGAAAAACTGCGAAACAAAAACCGCATCCCCGCACAGGAAAGCGACGTCATCGTCGTCAACGGCGGCATGCAGGGACTCTTCGGCGCGTTTCAGTCCGTCGTCAACCCGGGCGACGAAGTGCTTCTCTTCTCTCCTTACTGGACGCCGATCAAGGATCTCGTGGCCCATTGCCAGGGCGAAAGCGTGCTCGTTTCAACCGACGAAGCACGCGCCAACGGTTTCAAGCAAACACTCGCGCGCCACACCACCGAACGGACCAAGGCCATCTACTACAACACGCCGCAAAACCCGAGCGGCGTCGTGTTCACGCCCGACGAAGCGAAGGCTGTCGCCGAGTTCGTACTGGAGCGCGGTCTCATCATCGTCGCCGACGAAGCCTACGAAGATCTGGTCTACGACGGCACGCACTGTTCGATCGCCTCGTTCGACGGAATGTTCGAACGGACCATCACGTCATTCACGTTCTCCAAGTCGTACGCCATGACGGGCTGCCGTCTCGGCTACGCAGTCGCGACCGAACCGTGGATGACGGGACTCAAAAAAGCAACGCTCTACTCTTCAAACGGCGTGTCGACGCCGACGCAATGGGGCGGACTCGCCGCTTTCGAGATCGACGCCGCGACGCAGGACAAGATCACCGCCGAGTATCGCCGACGCCGCGACCTGCTCCTGTCCGGACTCAACGAGCTTGGCTTCACTTGCGATCCACCGGCGGGAGCTTTCTACGCATTTCCCGACTGTAGTCGCATCAGCCGCGACAGCCGCGAAGCAGCCGACATCCTGCTCAACCAGGCGAAGGTCGCAACCGTCCCCGGCATCGTCTTTGGACCAGATGGGCAAAGCCACCTGCGCTTCTCTTTCTCGACGTCAATTGAGACCATCGAAGAAGGTCTCGACTCCCTGCGTCGCAATCTCTAAAAGATGAAGGGCGAATTTGATTTCATCCGTGCGCTTCGGGAACGCGCGGTCTCCTCTTCGTCCATCACCGGCATCGGCGACGACGCCGCGGTCGTTCAATGCGGCGCCGGCAAAGAGACAGTCGTTACTACCGATCTTTTGATCGAAGACGTCGACTTTCGCCGCACGACGATTCCGCCATACCTCCTGGGCCATAAAGCACTCGCAGTCTCACTTTCCGACATCGCCGCGATGGGCGCCAGACCACGGTGGTCCTTGCTTTCGATCGGCGTCCCCCCGGACGTTTGGCAAACTGACTTCGTCGATCGTCTTTACAGTGGATTGCTCGAGTTGGCCGCTCGTTACGACGTGCAGTTGATCGGCGGCGACACGTCGCGAACTGAAGAGAAGATCGTCATCGACTCGATCGTGCTCGGCGAGTGCGCCAAAGGACGCGCGATCAAGCGATCCGGAGCGAAGCCGGGCGATCAGATCTTCGTGACTGGTTCACTCGGCGCGGCCGCAGCCGGTTTGCGGCTGGTCGAACGCGGCGCTCACACAGCTGAACAAAATATTGACGGCCAAAATTCACAGAGCGACTCACAAAAACTCGATCACGTTTTATTGCGACAGCTTCGTCCGGAGCCGCGCGTCGGCTGGGGAATCGTTCTTGGCGAAGAAACGCTCGCGACCTCGATGATCGATATCAGCGACGGTCTGTCGTCCGATCTGAATCATTTGTGTGAGGCGAGCGGCGTGGGCGCGCTGATCGAGTCGTCACTGCTGCCGATCGATCGCCAGGTCACGGATCTCTGCGGCCGGCGCGCACTCGATCCGCTGCAACTCGCGCTGCACGGCGGCGAGGATTTCGAACTGCTGTTCACGGTGAAGCCTGACGACGTCGCCCGCCTTCCGCGACGCGTTGACGGCGCGCCAATCACACGAATCGGCGAGATTCGCGCTGATAGCGAAGGAGTCAGGATTTCGGAGGGCTCACGCATCTGGGAGCTAAATCCCGGCGGTTGGAAACACTTTTAAGGGATTGCCGATTGTCGATTGCCAAGTGCCGATTGTTTCAGGCTGAAAGGTCGACGAGCGTAAATCGGCAATCGGCAATTGGAAATCGGCAATAACCTATCTTATTCTCGGAAGCTCATGCTGCGATTCCATAACACGCTCTCCGGCCGCGTCGAAGAGTTTCGCCCGATGAACGACGGCGAGGTGCGCTTCTATTATTGTGGCCCAACCGTCTGGGAATACGGTCACATAGGCAACTTCCGCAGCACTGTCGCCGCGGACATCGTGCGCCGGTATCTGAAATTCAAAGGCTACAAAGTCACGCACGTGATGAACATCACGGACGTCGAAGACCGCATCATCGCCAAATCAGCCCAAGCCGGCGTCACGATCGACGAGTACACCGCGAAGTACATCGACGCGCTCTGGGAAGACTTCGATGCGCTCGGCTGCGAACGGCCCGAAGTCGTGCCGCGCGCGACGCGTCACATTCCCGAAATGGTCTCGTTAATCGAGAAACTTTTAGAGACCGGACACGCGTATCGATCCGACGGCTCGATCTACTACCGCATCGCTTCGTTTCCCGAGTACGGCAAACTCTCGAAGATCAACTTCGCCGGAAACATCGCCGGCAAAAGCGAACGCGTCGACACCGACAAGTACGAGAAAGAAGACGCGCGTGACTTCGCGTTGTGGAAAGCGCGCGGCGATGAGCATGAGCCAGGCTGGGACACGGAGATCGGCGACGGCCGCCCGGGCTGGCACATCGAGTGTTCAGCGATGTCGATGAAGTATCTCGGCGAGACGTTCGACATACACGCCGGCGGCATCGATCTCGTCTTTCCGCATCACGAAAACGAGATCGCTCAAAGCGAAGGCGCGACGGGCAAGCCGTTCGTTCGTTACTGGATTCACTTCGAACATCTGAAGGTCGAAGGCGAGACGATGTCGAAGTCGAAGGGCAACTACTACACGTATCGCGATGTCGCGGCGAAAGGGTTCTCACCTGCCGCGATTCGATATTTCCTGCTCAGCGTGCCTTACAACAAACAGCTCAACTTCACCTTCGACGCACTCGCCGGCGCCGAGAAAACAGTCGGCAGCCTGCGCGACTTTCGCGCGCGTTTGAGCGAAGCCAAGACGGAGCCCGGCAACAACGAGAAGCTGCGCGAGACTGCGGCGCGTGCGTTGCGCGAGTTTGAAGAAGGCATGGACGACGACTTGAACACCTCCGTCGCGCTGGCCGCGGTCCATAACTTCTCTCGCGAAGTAAACACCGCGCTCGCTCGCAAACAGGTGAAAGCCGACAACCAGCGCGAACTGCTGGAAGTCATAGATCGTATCGATACTGTGCTCAATATTTTCGGCGAGCAGAAACGCGAGATCCTCGACAGCGAGATTCAAGCGTTACTGGACGAACGCCAGGAAGCACGCCACCGCCGTGACTTTAACCGCGCCGACGAAATCCGCGCCGAGCTTGCCGACCGCGGCATCATTCTCGAAGACACTAAAGACGGCGTGCGCTGGAAACGCGCCAGGTAAAAACTCCGTGTCAGAAGTTCAACTCGAAACCGATCGTCTCATCATGCGCATGTGGCGCGACGACGATTTCGAAGCGTACGCGCGGATGGCGGCCGATGCGGAAGTCATGAAGTACCTCGGCGGCAAACCGATGGACCGCCTCGAAGCGTGGCGTCACATGGCGTTCCTCGTGGGCCACTGGCAACTGCGCGGCTATGGCAACTGGGTAGTCGAGGAAAAGGCGACCGGCGAGTTCGTTGGCCGTATCGGTTTCATGAACCCCGCAGGTTGGCCCGCTTTCGAGATTGGCTGGACGCTGGCGCGCGAGTTCTGGGGCCGTGGTTACGCCAGCGAAGGCGCGCGCCGCGCGCTCGCCTACGCCTTCAGCGAACTCGATAAAGATCACGTGATCAGTCTCATCGATCCGCGAAACACAAATTCCATCAAGGTCGCCGAACGTCTCGGCGAAAAGGAAGAAGGAAAAGTTGAGCTCTTCGGCCGGGAAGTCCTGATCTATGGAATCGATCGACCGGTTAACTCCGGAAGCCGGGAACGCGCGTAAGCTGATCGCGATCCTGCAACTCGCTTACTCCGGCGAGCTGGCTGCCGCTTACGCCTATCGCGGACACTGGCATTCGCTCCGCGACGCGCAGGAGCGAGCACAGGTGAAAAAGATCGAGGACGAGGAATGGCATCACCGGCGACTCGTCGGCGAGATGCTCGCGGGACTCGGCGCTGGTCCAAACAAGGTTCGCGAACTGCGCGCCACACTGGTCGGCCGCACGCTTGGTTTCTTGTGTCACGTCACCGGCTGGTTCGCGCCGATGTATGGCGCGGGCCGGCTCGAAAGTCAAAACATCGTCGAGTATGAAACCGCCGCGCGTTACGCGCGCGAGTGCGGCCGAACGGATCTGATCGACTGCTTGCTGACGATGGCTGAAGTCGAGTGGGAGCACGAACGTTTCTTTCGCTCGTGCGTCTTACGCCATCCGTGGTGCAAGCGCTTAACAGTCTGGCCTGAACCACCTCCAAAAGAAAGTATTAGAGCCGCCAATGACACGGATACTTTCGTTTCTACTTCTGTTACTGCTGCCCCTCTCGTCGTCACCGCAACAACCAAACAAGAAGAAGCTCGCGGCTGAAGTCAAGGCCGAGTTTCTGCACGCCTGGAGTGGTTACAAGAAATACGCATGGGGCCACGACGACCTGAAGCCGTTGTCGAAAACGCATCACGACTGGTACGCCGAGCCGCTGCTGATGACGCCCGTCGACGCGCTCGACACGATGATCATCATGGGATTCGACGACGAAGCGGCGGCGACGCGCGCTTACATCGCCGAGCACCTGTCGTTCGACAAAGACATCGACGTGCAGAACTTCGAGATCACGATCCGCATCCTCGGCGGATTGATCACGAACTACCAATTGACCCACGACAAACGTCTGCTGAATCTCGCCGAAGATCTCGGCCGCCGGCTGTTGCCTGTTTTCGAGTCACCGACCGGCATGCCGTACCGATACGTCAATCTCAAAACCGGCAAAGTGCGCGATGCGGTCAGCAACCCGGCTGAAACCGGAACGCTGCTGCTGGAGTTCGGCGCGTTGAGTAAACTGACCGGCAATCCAGTGTTTTATGACAAAGCGAAACGCGCGCTCGTCGAGACTTACAACCGTCGTTCGAAAATCGGGTTGGTCGGCGAGTGGATCAACGTCGAGACCGGCCACTGGACCAACACCGACAGTCACATCAGCGGCGCGATCGACAGTTACTACGAATACCTGTTGAAGTGTTCCGTGTTGTTCGGCGATCCGGACTGCAAGCGGATGTGGTCCACGAGCATCGCCACCATCAACAAGTACCTGGCCGATGAGATCAAGACCGAGTTCGACACGGAGCTATGGTACGGGCACGCCGACATGAACACCGGCAAGCGAGCGGATACGACGTACGGCGCGCTCGACGCTTTCTTCCCGGCGGTCCTCGCGCTCAGCGGCGACTTGAAACGCGCGAGTCGTTTGCAGGATTCGTCGTTTGCGATGTGGAAGCAGGCGGGGATCGAGCCTGAGGTGTTTGACTATCGCACGAAGCAGATCAAATCAGCCGGTTATCCGTTGCGGCCGGAAATCGTCGAATCGACTTACTACCTCTATCACTACACGAGAGACGAGAAATACCTGCAAATGGGCGAGCGAATGTGGAAAGACTTCGTGAAGCACTGCCGGACCGACGAGGGTTACGCGGCGCTGAAGAGCGTGGTGACGAAGGAGAAGTCAGATTCGATGCAGAGCTTTCTCTTCGCGGAGACGTTCAAGTATTTCTACCTGCTCTTCTCCCCGTCAAACACGCTCGACTTCAGTCAAGTCGTTTTCAACACTGAGGCGCATCCTATCCGGCGCACCCCTTAGATCTCAGATCTTAGATCTCAGATCTCAAATCTGAGATCTGAGATCTTTCACCTGTACTGTACTCCCAAATTCTCGAACAGGAACGCGTAGATATCGCGCGTCTGTTCGATCGCCTTGGTCGTGTTGCTCGCGCCGTGCGCTGACTTCGTGTCGATGCGAATCAGGATCGGATTTTCGCCGCCTTGCCCCGCCTGCAACGCAGCCGCGTACTTGTAGTTGTGCGCGGGAACGACGCGATCGTCATGGTCCGCAGTCGTGATCAACGTCGACGGATACTTCGCGCCCATCTTGACGTTGTGAATCGGCGAGTAGGCGTAAAGCGCTTTGAACTCCGCTTCGTTCGCTTCGCTCGAGCCGTAGTCGGCGATCCAGTTCCAACCGATCGTGAACTTCTGGAACCGCAGCATGTCCATCACGCCCGCTTGCTCAACCACTGCGCGGAACAACTCGGGACGTTGATTCGCAACCGCGCCGACGAGCAACCCGCCGTTTGACCCGCCTTGAATCGCGAGCTTGTTCGACGACGTGTACTTGTTCGCGATCAGCCATTCAGCCGCCGCGATGAAGTCGTCGAACACGTTCTGCTTCTTCAGTTTCGTTCCGGCCTGGTGCCAACTCTCGCCGTACTCGCCGCCGCCTCTCATGCACGCTGAGGCGTAGACGACGCCCTGTTCGAGCAGTGCCATGCGCAGCGAACTGAACCCGGGCGAGTTGACGACGTTGAACCCGCCGTAGCCGTACAGCAGCGTCGGATTGTTGCCGTCAAGCTTGAGGCCTTTCTTGTAGACGAGGAACATCGGGACGCGCGTGCCGTCCTTGCTGTTGTAGAACACCTGCCTGGTTTCGTAGTTCTCGGGTTTGAAGCCGGGAATGTCGACGGTGCGGAAGACGGTCGATTTCTTCGTCGCGATGTCGTACTTGTAGATGGTCGGCGGGAAGTTGAATGACGTGAAACTGTAGAACACCTGCTTGTCGTCGTTCAGTCCACCGAAGCCGCCGGCGCTGCCGACGCCCGGCAGCTCGATCTCGTTTTCCAGTTTGCCGTTCAGGCTAAACACGTACGCGCGAGTCGCGACGTCCTTGCGCCACGAAGCGAAAAGCTTCCCGCCCGCCGTGCCCACGCTCTGCAACGGCTCGCTTCTTTCGGGCAGCACGTCCTGCCAGTTTTTCTCGTCAGGGTTCTTCGGATCGACGAGCACGACGCGTCCGTTCGGCGCGTTCTTGTTCGTGCGAATTAGGAACTTGTCGCCGACGTTGTCGATGACGCCAAAACTGTCGTTGCCGATCTCGGCCACGATGGGCGAAAACTTCGTGTCGCCGGCCGAGAGGTCTTTGTAGTAAATCGCGTTTCCGTTCTTGCCTTTGCCTCGCTCGGAGACGTTGAGAATCGCGAAGCGCTCGTCTTCAGTCGTGCCGACTCCCTGGAAGCGCTGCGGATGTTCCTTGTCTTCGTAGACCAGGACGTCGGCTGACTGCGGCGTGCCGACCTTGTGGAAGTAGACGGTTTGAAACTCGTTCTTGCTGGTCAATTCCCTGCCCTTTTCCGGCTCGGGATAACGGCTGTAGTAGAAGCCGTCGCCTTGCCACGACACGCCGGACGCTTTCATCCAGTTGATCTCGTCAGCCAGCTTCTTGCGCGTCGCGACTTCCATCACGCTCAGCGTTACCCAGTCCGATCCGCCCTGCGAGATGCCGTAAGCGAGATACTTGCCGTCTTTCGAGAGCGAGAATGCGCTCAGGACGGAAGTGCCGTCGGGCGAGAACTTGTTCGGGTCGAGAAACTCTTCGGGCTTGCCGTTGAGGCCTTTTTGAATGAAGTAGACGCTCTGGTTCTGGAGGCCGTCGTTCTTCGTGAAGAAGTAAGTCTCGCCACGTCGAAACGGCGCCGAGATGCGCGGATAGTTGTAAAGCTGCGTCAACCGCGCTTTCAGTTTTTCGCGATACGGGATGCGATCGAGATAAGAAAAGGTCAGTTTGTTCTGCGCCTCGACCCACGCCTTCGTGTCGGCTGAGGTTTCGTCTTCGAGCCAGCGATAAGGATCGGCGACTTTGGTGCCGAAGTAATCGTCGACCTGCTCGACCTTCTTGCTTTCGGGATAGACGAGTTTTGGATCGTCGGCGCGCTTGGTGTCGTCAGCGCGCGAAGAGCTGTTGGCGGCGGACGTCGAGGGCGCGACGCCTTGCGCACTGGAGCGGCTGATTAGCGGCGCAATCGTCGCCACGGCCAACACGACCGCGACGAACAGGAAAGCAAACAGACTTCGGCGGACACTCTGAGCAGTCTCTTGGTATTTCTTCTTCATGTCTTATCTCTCCGCAGGCAGGATCGGAATTTGGGGCACTAATGTAATTCGTTTGCGCGAAAAGTTCAAAGCAGGCGCGGCTTGTCCGATGCGATCTCAGGCTGCTAGAATTCGTCCATCTAAGAACAATGTTTAACCCGCAACCCTTACATTATCGGCCGCTTGAGTCCCGCGCTAACCTTTTCGCGGACTAGCTCTTCGTTTTCCAAAATCTTAGCCATTCTTAGCCCGTAATCATCGTCCCGGTTCCGGCAGCGGAACCCCTAGCGAAGGGAGTAGAAGAGATGTCGACCAGCGTAATCGCACCACCCAGAAGGCCGGAGATCAAGACGGCCCTGCCCGGCCCCAACGGCCGGAAAATCGTCGAAGCTGACGCCAAATTCGTAAATCCGTCGTACCCACGCCCATCGTTCAAACTCGTCGCCGAACGCGCTAGCGGCGTGTGGGTTGAAGACGTCGACGGCAACCTGTTTCTCGACTGCAACGCCGGCGTTGCGGTGTGTTCAACCGGACACTGCCATCCGGACGTCGTAAAGGCGATCCAGGACCAGGCGGCGCAAATGATCCACATGTGCGGCACGGATTATTACTACCGTCACATGCCCCAGCTCGCGGAAAAGCTCGACGCTATCGTGCCGATCAAGTCGCCGACGCGGACTCACTTCGCCAACAGCGGCACCGAAGCCGTCGAGACGGCGCTGAAACTCGCGATGCACGCAACCGGGCGCGAGAAGTTCATCGCGTTCTTCAACAGCTTCCACGGACGAACGCTCGGCTCGCTATCGTTAACGTCGTCGAAAGCCGCGCAACGAAAAGGCTTCAAACGCCAGGCGCTCGACGTCGTTCACGTACCGTATCCGAACGAGTTTCGCAATCCGTTCAATCCGGCTGACTGCGGTGACGGCGGCGCCGCGCAGGGCGCGCTGAACTGGATCGAGGAACGATTGTTCAAGACAACGACTCCGCCGGAAGAGGTCGCTGGAATCGTAGTCGAAGCCGTGCAGGGCGAAGGCGGCTACGTGCCGGCGCCGAAAGGTTTTCTCCAGGGACTGCGGCGCATCTGCGATCAGCACGGCATTCTTCTAATTGTCGACGAAGTGCAATCCGGAATGGGCCGCACGGGCAAGATGTTCGCGTGCGAGCATTACGACGTCCAGCCTGACGTAGTCTGCATCGCGAAAGGCATCGGATCGGGCCTGCCGATTGGCGCTTGCGTCGCGCGCGCCGATCTCATGGACTGGAAACCCGGCGCACACGCGTCGACGTTCGGCGGCAATCCGGTCTGCATCGCCGCGGCGTTGAAAACGATCGAACTGCTCGAAGGCGGGCTGATCCAGAACTCGGCCGAAGTCGGCGCTTACCTGAAAGCGGGTCTCGAGAAACTGCAACAGAAGTACGACTGCATCGGCGATGTGCGTGGCATGGGACTGATGATCGGAGTCGAGTTCGTGACCGACAAGACGTCCCTAAAGCCCGCGCCGGAGTTGCGCGATCGAATCGAAGAGGCTTGCTTCGAACGCGGGCTGATCATTCTCGGCGCCGGAGCAAACACGATTCGCTGGTCTCCACCGCTCGTGTTGACGAAAGAGAACGTCGACGTCGCGCTCGAGATCTTCGACGACGCGATCGCCGCATCGCTGTCATAGTTTTTCCGCGATCTCGTGCATTCGAGCGCGCAGGCGCTCTTCGTCGACGCCGGTGACGCGACCGTCGCGAAAGACTTCACGGCCGGCAATCACGGTCATGAGGACGTCGCGGCCGGAGGAGGCGAAGATAGCGGTAGCGATCGGATCATAGTTGGGCGTCTGATGGACGCCGCTTAAAGAGAGGGCCACAAGATCAGCTTGTGCGCCCTCTTTTAGTTGTCCGCCGAACGTTGCGACTTCGAGCGCCTGGGACGCTGTAATTGTGATGCCGGCGTGAGTGGCGCGAGCAAGTAACACAGCAAAGCGCGCTTCTTCGAGAAGATCGCAAGTGTTGTTGCTGGCGACGGAATCGCTGCCGAAGCCGACAGTGACGCCCGACTCGAGGAACTTTGCGAAAGGCGCGTGTCCATGGCCCAGCTTCGCATTTGACTTGGGACAGTGCGCCACTCTTGATCCTGTTTCGCGAAGCGTTTCGATGTCGGCGTCGTCGACGCGAATGCAGTGGGCCAACAACGGTTGGACATCAAGGATCCCCACTTGCCTCAAATACTGGATCGTTGATATCCGCGGTGCTTGCCACTCGATTCCGCGTTTAGACAATCCGTCCACAAAGATCCCACATCCTTCACGCACAAACATTTCTTCAGCCGCCGATTCAGCGGCGTGCATCATCAGCGGCAACTTCTCCGCACGCGCAAGTTCCGCTATCAGCTCCAGCTGCGGGCCGCAGACTGTGTACGGTGCGTGCGGCGAAACGCCGACGCGCACGAGCTCGTCTTCAACCTCCCGCAGCTCGCTCACTTTCGTCTTCAGCTTGTCAAAGTTCTCCTGCACCAGTCGCGGATCCGGTCCAAACGACTCCTGAAACACAACGCCGCGCAATCCAACTTCCTTCAACGCCAGCATGCTCATCATCGCTGAGTCGCTCGCGTCGCCAACGCACGTAACACCTGAGCGCACTGCTTCGCACGCGCCCCACGTCGCAGAAACGCGAATGTCATCCGGCGTCATGCGTTCGAGACGCGCGAGCGTGAGCTTTCTCAGCCATGCGAAAAAATCGCGCTCTTCGTTTTCGAGATAGCCGCGAAGTGCAGTCAGTTCCAGATGCGTATGCGTGTTGGCGAGACCGGGAAGCAAAACAGCTTCGCCAAACTGTTCGACCGTCGCACCCGGAAGCATCGGAACGATCTCAGCTTGCGATCCCACGCCAACGATGCGCGATCCCTCAACCGTCACTGCGCCAAATTCGATTGGCGCAGCAGAGACTGGCAGTACCCATCGCGCGCAGTAAATTTTCGAAAAGACGGATGACACAGTTTATTGACTCGTAGGCGCCTTCGCGTTCTTCAACTCTCGATAACGCCCCATGATCGAAACCACGTATGCCCTGGTTGACGGAATGTCGATCCGGTTGATGAACTCGTCGCCGCTCTGCACTCGTCCATCTTCAACGCGGCTCCACTCAACCGCACGGCTTGGCCCAGCATTGTAAGCGGCGATCATTCGCGTCTCCGCGTCCGGCTGATCCTGAAACTGTTCGTGGATCTTTTCGAGATACCAGCAACCGATCTGGATATTTCGTTCCGGATCGCGCAACAGAGTCTGCGGGTCGGACGCCATCTGCCGTTCGAGCTCACGCATGCCGGTCTCCGTGGCCCACTCGCGTCCGACGGCGGGCATCACCTGCATCAGTCCGATCTCGCCGTCCTGTCCCGTCTTCCACGGACTGAAATACGTCTCCTCGTAGATGATGCTCCAGACGAGATCGGGATCGACTCGATAGATCGCCGCCTGGCGCGCGATCAACGCGTCGAAGCGATGGGTCCAATAACGATTGAGCAGGTAAACCGAAACAGCAAGGATGAGGATCAGGAAGATAGCAACGAGCGCGCGTTTCATTAATCGGGAGATCAGTTCTTGCGGCGCAGGGCGGACCAGAAACTCGCACGCGAACAAGCATAGTCGACACCTTCATAGCGCGAACGCAGCGCGTGTTCGTCAAGCACGTGACCCTGCAGCCACACTTCCGCGTCGACGGTTGCTCCGACCGCGAGCGAGTCGCCGCGCAATGAGCGTTGATTGACGAGCACTTCGAGCTTGATGCGTTCGAGGTCGAGGTGAATCCAAACGAGGTCTTCGCCGGAGAGCGGATTGCGCAGCGGCTTGAACGCGATGACGCGGCCGGACAAGCTCCAGTCGTTCTCGTGCGCGGCGCGTGCGGGCGCGGCTTTTTCGAGCGGCAGCCAGCGCGTCTTTCCTTTGCCGCGGCGGACGCGAGCGCGATACGCGAGACCGCAAAGACCGATGTGCAACTCCTGCGCGCCGAAACCAGCCGGACCAACCTCCGTGAGGTTTTGCAGTTCGAACAGAACCTCGCAGTCGGTGCCTTCACGATAACCGTGAATGACTGCTTCACCTTCTTCGTCGTATTCGGTGAGCGCCCACGGCGCGATGGTTTGAATGTAGCGAGCACGAAAACCGGGCCGACAATCGGCATAGAACATGTCGCCGCGGCCCGATTCATAAAGGACGGTCCAGACTTCGAGACCTTCTCCGAGTTTCCAACAACGGCCGTGCAGCACGGCGCCACGGCGTGTGAGTCGCGTCGCTTCGCCCTGATCGCCGGCGCGCTCGGCTAAATAGTTGAATGCCTTCTCGTTCGAAACCTCTAAACCGATCGTCTCAAAAGTAGGATTCATATGTTTGGAACTTTGTGCTTTGTACTTAGTACTTTGTAATTTTTGTTTTCACTTGAGACTCCAGATAGCGAAAACAAAGCACAAAGCACAAAGCCCTAAGCACCATCGCGCACATTATTGCGCGCCGCGCTTTCGCTGTCTATGTTTCGTCGACTTTCCGTTGCTCGCTTCGGCGCGTGGCGCTCGTGTTCGAAAACCGCGAATCACTCGTTGCGGTCCGTGCGCCGGCTGAACTCCCGATCGCACCATCTCCGCAAACAGATCAACATCATAGTCCGCTTCACGCGACATGTCTTCCCGGATCGCGTGCAACACCTCCAGAAACTTTGGTCGTCGATACATTTTATCTTCTATTGCCGATTGCCAACTGCCGATTGCCAATTGCCGTTTGTAGAAACAAGCTACGTTGTTCAAGCGACCAATCGGCAATTGGCAATCGGCAATCGGCAATCACCCAACCTTCTCGGTCGCTTCCGAAACGAGAAACTCCGGCGTGACGATCATCGGCACGTAGAAACCCGCTGCCGTGTTGAATAACCTGATGCGCGCCTGGCGTCGCACGTTTGCGAGATGCCCGAAGTTCCACGTCACCAAATAATCAATCTTGTGACAAGAAGCAATCGCAACGTGCAACGCGTCCGCGATGTACTTGCGATGAAAAATACCGCGCGAGATATAACCCTCGGCAAGTATCGCCGCCTCCTCCGTCAGATCAACGTGTTCGAGATCCTTGATCAGTTTCAGATAAGACGTGCGATGAGGTTCTCGCAGCCGTTGCAACTCCGACGACACGAGCGGCGAGATGACGGTGCGATAGTCGGGCATCTCGTGCTCCCACCAACGGATCGTAAGGTCGCGCCGGAACGGCTCGCCGTTATCGAGGTAAGCGCCGATGACGGACGTTTCCAAATAAAGGGCTTGTTTCATGGAACAGATGATACAGCTTCCGGGTTGATGTTTTCAGTCGCGCTCTTGGATTTTTGATTCAACGTTTCCAGACGCATCGCGCCGCGCGCGAAATCGAAGTAGACGCGGAAGTGACGAAGGAAGTTGCCGCCGAGGATGCCGCTTTGTGTGAACCCCGCAGTTTCGTTAACGGGTTCCATGTCGAGCACCGCGGCATTGATGCGTTCGAGCTTAGTCAGACCGAGACTCAGTCGCGGCAATTGCAGTAGCTTCACGTCCTCGGTCACGCCGGCAGCGCCAAAGACGCGCATTCGCGACGGCTGAAGCAGGTCGAGAAGCTGCTCCTCCTGCGACAGTTTTTCGGAAACGACGGTGATGCTGGCGGCAGTGTCGATAATGAAGTTGACTGTCTTCTCGAAACCTTCGAGACCGACTTCACCACTCAGGAATCCGCTCGACGTCGTTCGCAACGGCACTTCAACCATTCCCTCGGTCGGCAACGCCGGCGCCAACGATTGCATGCCATCCGGACGGCGTACCATCGTCCAGGGCTCGACGAGTTCGGTCTGGTTTTGTCGAACCAGCGACATGCGTCGCGTGCCGTAGTCGATTGCGGTCAGGAACTTCGCGACAACCGACAACCCGAGATATCCATCGACGGGAACGGTGTTGTCGAAAAACTTGCGGATGTAAACGGGAACGTTTTCGACCTTGACCGCGCCGATCTCGAGTGAGTTGACGTAACCGTAAACGATCTCGAAACGGCCGCCGCCGCCAACTGCGCGCGCGAGCCCGCCTCTTGCGACGGGTCTGATGTTGAGCCTCTTCGCAGTCTCCTCAGAAATGACCGACATGCCGGATCCGGTGTCGAGCACAAAACGCAACGGCTGTCGCTGACCGTTGACGCGGACCTCCAGCACGGGACGATTGTCTGTCGCTTCGAAGGAGACGGACGTGCGGTTCTCGCCGCTCGCGATGTAGAGCGAGCCCTGACGTCCGAGGTAACGAAGGAAGTCGATCAACCCGAGGATACGTGCGCGGCGATCGGCGTCCGTCTTCGGCGCTACCAGCAGAAACTTCTCATACGCGTCGGCTGCTTCTTTGTATCGTTCGCTTCTCGCCGCCGCCTGGCCCAGGTTGAAAACATAGTCAGGCTCTTCAGGATCTAAACTGGCGGCGCGGCGCAAGGCCGGCACTGCCAACGATAGACGGTTCTCGTAAAAGTCGACCATCGCGAGTCCGGCTACAGCCATCGCTTCGTTCTCGTTGAGCGCGAGCGCGGTGCGAAACTCTTCCACTGAAAGTCGGAACTCACCCGCGCCGAGTATCGCGGCGCCGAGCAACGCGTGGCCGCGCGCTGAAAGCGGATCCGTCATGATGACGCGCGCGGCGTTGTCGTACGCGCCCTGGAGGCTGCGCTGTTTGAGCAGCGTAAAACTCAGCCCGAGCCGCGCTTCAACGTCATGCGCGTCTTTGTTAAGCAGCTCGCGAAAGACCTTTTCAGCCTGCTCGTAGTCGCCTTTGCGCAGTGCTTTGTAGCCTTTGGCGTAGGCCTTCTTGTCGGGCGCCGCGTACGTTTGGTTCGTCGACCCGGCAAGGACGAAACAAAACACGAAGGCGGCCACACTGATGGCCGCCGTGCAAAGAAGACGCGTCTTGCTGTTACAGCGCATGATTTATAACTCTCACTTCGGGCTGCGCCACGGTATTTCGTTTACTTCAGTATCTCACCAGTCTTCATCGACCAAAGCACGAGATCGAGCTCGTCGAAGTCGATCTTGATCTCGCGCGCGAAGCGTATCAGGTCTTGTTCAACCGCCAGGTACTTCGTGCGCGTCTGCGGCGGCTTCGGGGCATCGACAACGCCGACGTCGCACAAACAACGCATCACGTGCTTATCAAGAATCGCGTGGCCTTTGACGCCAACGTTGCGCAGGAAGTGGCTGGCTTCCTTGTAGCCCAGACCCTTGACTTGTTTCTCCTGGGCCAGCCAATCGCGGCGCGCGAAAGGATCTGCGAAACTCCGCAGCCGCTTGCGCAACGCCATGCCGCAGTCCGCGCGAAAGTATTCTCGCGTGGCGACGATGTACTGCGGTCTGGCAACCGGAAAGCGATGCGCACCGGCCTTCTTCAAGGCCCTCGTCATCGCTTTAGCTTCACCGTCGAGGAGCAACGACCTCACCGCGTCAACTGAATTGAGCCCCATGCGGGCCGAAGCGCCGGCGGTGAAGATGCAGTAGGCAAGTTCTTCCCAAAGCCGCGCATCAGATCCCTTGAGCCAAACTTCCTGAAACTCACCGAGCCGCTTTCGGATCTCTTTGCGCCGCGCCCGGTGAGTGGCAATCACTCTTTCAACTGTGACGGGTTCTTGATTGCGTTGCACTGTAGTTTGTCAATAGCGCGATTCTATGAGCGCGCCGGAAATATTGTCAACGAAATGTGACTTAAAGAAAGTCGCACACAGACGATGCCGATCGGTGCTATGATGACGGCGCGCATCCCCGCTGAGAGCCGGCGCATCAAAGATTGGCTTTCCCTCACAAATCCCCGAAGATGAGTTGGAGAGTTAGACGACTGATGACGAGTGGATTGAAACAGCGGTTGATTATTGGCGTGAGTTGCCTGGCGATGATCCTCGCCACGTGGGCAACTTCTTTTGCGCAACAATCATCGCCTATCCCGTCTCCTTCGCCTTCGCCGGCTGCCGAAGGAACTGAAACATCCAGACCGCTTTACGGGCTTCAGGGAGTGCTCGTCGAGACTCTCGACGGCAACGTCGTTTCCAGTCAATCAGAAAGCGAAACGTTCAACCCGGCGTCAACGCTGAAACTTGCGACCGCGCTGCTGGCGTTGCGAACGTTCGGCCCGGAACACCGGTTCGCGACCGGCGTCTGGACCGATGGCGTCCTCGATAAGACAACGGGCAAGCTCACTGGAAATCTCTACATCTCCGGCCGCGATCCCTCGTTCCACTACGAACACGGCGTTTTGCTGGCGCGCGAGTTGAACAATCTCGGTATCAAAGAGGTCAGCGGGGATTTGATCGTCGCGCCGGGCTTTACGATGAACTTCAGCCCGTCTGCGACGCGCTCGGGAAATCAGCTCTACGACACGCTCGACTCGACGTTGCGCTACGCGGAGGCAGTGCGCGCGTGGAATTACGAGCGGACGCTGCTCAACGATCAAGCGAGTTTGCAGACAGTGCCGAGCGTTGCCGTGCTGGGCGACGTCAGCGTTGCGCCAGTTGGACCTTCGGCGAAACTGTTGTTAACGCAGAAGTCGAGCAAGCTCGTCGACATACTCAAAGTGCTCCTCTGCTATTCAAACAACTTCATGGCCGATCGCATCGGCGAAGCATTGGGTGGACCTGACTCAGTGCGACAACAGTTGATCACAGAGCTGAACATCGCGCCCGAGGAGTTGAAGATCTCGCATTTGAGCGGGCTCGGAGTGAATCGCGCGTCGCCGAGAGTGATGATGAAGATCTATCGCGCGCTCCGCGCCGAGCTGCAAAAGTCGGGATTGACTCCGGCTGCGATCATGCCAGTGGCGGGCATCGATCCGGGAACTCTGGAAGATCGCTTCACGGGACTACAGTGGCGCGGCAGTGTGATCGCCAAGACCGGAACGCTGATCAGAACGGACGGCGGTGCGAGCGCGCTGGCGGGCCAAATGAAGACCGCCAACGGCGAGGTGCTGCTTTTTGTGATCATGAATCAGCGCGGGAGCGTGTCGCGGTTCCGTGAGAACCAGGACTACTTCGTCATGACGGTCCAGAACACGCGCGGTGGCCCAAAGGCTTTCGACTACAAGCCGTTCACGCTGACGATGAAGCTCTCAAACACCGAAACGATCGCCGGAAGCGAGGAATTCGAGCCACCGTCGTCGCCTCAGCATCCACAGTAAGCGT
The DNA here is from genome assembly GCA_036279935.1 of Pyrinomonadaceae bacterium. Lineage (GTDB taxonomy): Bacteria > Acidobacteriota > Blastocatellia > Pyrinomonadales > Pyrinomonadaceae > PSRF01. Next base: position 5,939 of record DASURS010000014.1, on the reverse strand, counting down.
CGGCTTGATCGAGTAGAAATTACAGAGTACTGCGTAATAAATGCGCCCCGGGGATCCGAAGATCACCGGGGCGCTTTGTCGTCCAACTGCGTTGCGGCGTGCGGCACCGCAGACCCAGCGGACGATTCTCTGGTTTCCGCACCAAACTCGTTGCAAGGTCGGAAAAGGAGCCGCTCTCTACTTAAAGACGCAATCGCCGCCGATTCCGCAGAAATGATGTAGCCGCGCGCACTGGGGAACTGTCTTCCTATCCTCGTTACATTCGGTAACAACCGGACCATCACCCGCCGCGCGTCACCACGAGAAAACAAAGCATTTGCCTGAGATCCGCGGCTGGCATGGTCATTGCTCCCTGGACCGCGGGAAAGTTTTGCCGAAACCCCAAGTTTCCCGCACCGGAGGAGTGATGACCGCCACCACCCGAAATACACGAAGGAAAAAGAAACGGACCACTCAGAGCGGGTTCTCGTTGATGCAACTCATCGTCACGCTCGCCGTCGTCAGCGTGGTCTCTGGCCTGGCCTTCTTTGGAATCGCGTCCGCCAGACAACGCATCCGTTTGACCAACTCCTCCCGCATGCTGGCTAGTTACGCCGAGAAAGCCCGGGTCGATTCGGTGCGGCGGCATCCAACTGATCCCAATCTCATGGCCGGAATCGAAGTGCTGAACACGACGACTTACCGCGTGAAGATGGACTTCGATGGCGATGGGACTGTTGAGACCAAGGACATCAATCTCGACGACGGTGTGGTGTTTGCCACCGATCCGATTGCGCTGGTTTTTGATTGGCGCGGACGTCTGGTGGATCTGCCGACGACTGAAATCAAAGTCACGATCGCCATGCAGTGGGGCGACGATCCAAACGATCAGCGGCTAGTGGACATAACCCGCTCGGGCGACGTCACGATCGATAGCGACGTTTACCTCGACGACGTGCCGAACGTTAACGTAAACGGAAGCCTGAGTGGCGTTGACAGCGGCTCAACCCTCGGCGCAAACAACAATCCGAATCCGACTCCCACGCCGACACCGTCGCCAAGTCCAGACGCCAGCCCATCCGCATCGCCGAGCGCAAGCCCATCAGCATCGCCGGACGCCAGTCCATCGGCATCGCCTAGCGCGAGCCCATCCGCGTCGCCGGGCGCGAGCCCGTCAGCTTCACCGTCGGCATCACCATCTCCGGGAGCAGGCGATGCAACGCCAACGCCGACGCCGTGTGTGGTTACGGTCACAACCACTCCGAACCCGCTCGAGTTCTCGAAGCACGGCAGTGGAACCGTGAGCTTCAGTGTCAATCCAAGCGGGACCGTCAACTTCACCAGTGGACCAAGCAACCTGGATGTGACGCGGACCACCGGTAACACTTTCGCCGTCTCGTCCGTGAACAACACTCGCGGAAACTTCACGCTCTCGTTCACCACGCCTTGCGGCGCGCAGTCGGTGAGCGTCAGCGTGACGAACTAATGGAGAACAACATGCGCTTGTCTCTCAGAACGCGGAACAAGAAGCGTCAGGAAAAGGGCTTTACGCTGGTAGAAACGGCGTGTGCTCTGCTCGTGATGATGATTGGCGGCCTCGGAATCTGCGCCGTCTTCGTATACGCGATCAAGAACAACACCGGTTCGCGCGATCGCGCAGCCGCACTCGCCGTCGCGCAACAGCAGATGGAACGTTATCGCCTCGTGACGTTTATCGATCCACTGATGACGGCGCACGCCGCAACGACAGAAACCGTCACCAGCGCGGACCGCACTTACACCGTCCGCACCACCATCACTGACACCACCACCTCGCTCAAGACGATCAGGATCGAGGTGACGCCGTTGTTGAGCAGCGACCCATGGGCGCTGGGCACAGTCGAGATCAGCATGGAGCGATCCACGTTTGCGTTAGGACCATATTCAGGCGGGCTATAACCAATGAACGACAATCACAACTCGCAACGAGGTTTCTCGCTCATCGAGCTTCTGATCGCCATGACGGTGACCGTCGTCATTGCCTGCATCGCGACGACGCTCGTGGCCCAATCGGTCCGCATGCGTGCGCGCGAGGACGCGCGCTCCGACGCGATCGCGGACGCACAGCGCGCGCTCAATATCGTCTCGCGCGAGATCGCCAACGCGGGCTTCGGTCTGATCGACAACGGCATCGTTCCCGGCGACACCGGTACGAGTTCGATCCGTTTCCGAGCGAACCTCAACGCGTACACGCGCGATGCGTCCGGCAATGCGGTGGCCGGCGCCGGCCTTGTGACCGACCCCGACGAAGACATCAAGTACTCGATGTACAACGACGATGCGGCGAACCGTCATTATCTCGTGCGATACGACGTGAATCTCGGCGGACGTGACGGCACGACAGTGCTGGCAAACAGACTCGACAGCTTTCAGCTCCAGTACTTCAACAGCGCGGGAACCGAATTGGACGTTGTAGCCGATCCGACCGCATCGATCAGCGCATGGAAAGTTCGAATCACAGTCGGCGTCATCCTGCCGGCGGAAGGCCAGCCCGGTTCTCCCGGTTATCAACCCCCGTCGACGATCAATCTGGTCTCGGACGTGGTGTTAAGAAACGCGAGCCAGATCACTTACTAAACACGAGTCGAGTGAGGTCAAATCAAAATGGAGCGGACCATGAAACGCAGTTCACGAACAGCTTCGGATCGCCACGGTGAAAAAGGCGCGGCCCTGGTAATCGCAATTCTGATCGCCACGTTGCTGCTGGCGGTTTCGGGAACAGTAATCCTGACGAGCGGCATGTCAGCGACCACGTCGATCGACGCGACTGCCGAGTTGCAGGCCTACTACGGCGCAGAAAGCGGCCTCGAAGCGACCTTGAACGCGTTACGCGGACACGTTGGGCCAATCGGTATCGCCGGCACTACCAAGATTGGATTTCGCAACGCCGTCGACCCGGCCAAGTCAAATCGATCGAGCGACAGTTCGACCGTGGCCCGGCTGTCCGCGTGGCTCGATTACGACATGGACGACGGACGCGTCACGCCTACTAACGCGCAGTACTCGTACAGCGTCGTAGTGATGGATCCGGACGATCCCAACGGGACTCAACGCGCGGCGGATCCTACCTACAGACCGAAACGCATCCAGGTGCAATCGACCGGGTATGGTCCAAAGGGATCGATCAAACACATGGAGATGATCGTCCAGAAGACGAGTTTCGAGTTTGAGCCGAAGGCGATGCTCACGATGCGTGGAGCTGACAGCGGTACGTCGCCAATGGAGTTCGACATCGGTGATAGTGCTGCGAAGTACTACTCTGGTAGCGATAATGCAGGCGTCGAAAGCGGACTGCCGACGTTTGGCGTCACCACTGGATCGGATCTCACGGTCGCGAACGACGCGATAACGAAGGGCGCCACCGTCGCGGACGTAAAGACGGCCCAACTCGCCATGAGCGACATGCCGTCGTGGCTACAGAGCGCGGACACGGCGCGCGAATTTCTCGACAACATGCAGTTGATAGCGCGAAGCCTGGGTCGTTACTACACCAGTTACAGCGGTATGGCTGGTAGCGTGACGTCGCCGGCAGTTACGTTCGTAAACGGCAACGCAGTGCTTGACGGCGGAGCGGGACTGCTGATCGTCACGGGCAACCTGGTTCTGAACGGCAATCCGAGTTTCAAAGGGATCATTCTGGTGCTCGGCGAAGGAACGGTAAATCGTGACGGCGGTGGCAACGGCAACATCTACGGATCGATCTACGTTGCGCGGTTCGCGCGATCCTGGCCGGCATCCGAAAACGGACAGCCACATCCCTTCCTCGCCCCGACGTTCCACACAAACGGCGGCGGTACCGCGAACCTGCAATACGACTCGGAGTGGGTGCAGAAGGCAAAGGACGCCCTCGGCGACATCGTGCGCGACGTGCGCGAGTACTAATTTAGTAGGACGGGAGCGGGCGTGTTGGGTTAGTAGCTGCTACCAATCAAGCGTGCTTTCTTCCGGCCGTACATTCCGATCGGAAATGAAGTTGTAGCCCAACACGAAAACCGTGCCCGCGATGCGAGCGAGCACGACAGCAACGATCCTGATGATCCGGCGCGGCAACATGAGCAGCAGTCTATAGTTCGCTTCGGAAAAGTTCGATTCTAAATTTTCAGAGGTCTGCTAGAAGTTAATTAAGAAAAACTGCTTGTTTTCTTCGTCACGCTTGATGAACCAATACTTTGTCCTGCTAGTCTGAATGACGCTATCTAGTATTGACCTGACAGAGATGTTTTCAAGATCGAGTGAGAAATCACCTCCAAACGGTTGAAAGTCAAAACGGGCGAATCCCTCATTCAGGGGACGCACACCATAACTCGCTAACAGATTATTAAGTTCGGGGCTGTGAGTGAGGGCCTCTCTAAAATTCAGTCTTGCTGTCGACTTTCGAACGACGAAATGGGCGATCTTTGTGTCCAACAATGTCTGCAACAATGGATCTCTATAATCGCTCTTGGGAAATACTTTAATAGCACCCTCATTAGCCTCCCACAGATACGAAGGCTTCTGCCTGACGATATCGTCCAAGACGTCAGCAAGCGTTCCTTTCTTAAGTTGGACTATCAGGCTCTTGCCTTTTAAGAGATCTTCATCAGCGGCGACTTCCAGGCTGATTGGTACATCGTACTTGTAGGCAATTTTCGCAAGCAACTTATTGATGTTCTTGCCTTCAATCTGCAAATCCGTCACTGGGACGTTTGCAGGCCTCGTTTCCGCACTGCGAGACGCTGATTGAGCAAACGCGCTAGCAGCGCAAACGATGATGAACAGCGTGAGTTTCAATAATTTCATTCCTTACCTCCCGCTCTGATTATTCAGTGCCTTAAAACTTCCTTATTTTCCCCTGTGTAAACGTAATGTTCCGGTTTGCATCATCCATCCGAATCTGATTTCCCTGGACCATAAACAGGTTGGTATTACCCGATTTGACCACTGCATCCTGCTTGGTCTTGATGTCCGATAACCTTTTATTCGGATCTAACGACCTAAGCTGCACATCGTAAAAGGCTCCATTTGGCTGTTGCTCGATCTGGACACCGTTTGTTGTGTCAGCTCTATTTGCATTATAAAGGACCTGAGCGTCTTGGTTATCGGGGGTAGCATACTCAGTAACGGTCAGACTCGGATCAATCATGATGTTTCCGCCCTGGTCGAGAACAACCAGCGCAATGGGCTTTACGTAACCGTACGCAATCTGGACCTGGGCGTCTCCCTGGCCATTAGGGTCGGGAGTTATAACATTGGCATTATTTAACTTCGTCTGCTCACCCTCTATTACCTCCACGCTTGTCGGTTTTGGCGTCTCACCTTCTGGGAGCGGTTTCGCATTATTGCGTATCTCGGTTAGTCGTTTTTGTATAGTTGTATCCTCAAGTGGCTTAACAACTTGCTGGTTGGCATTCTGCGCTTCATCGTCTTCGAGGCCAGTGGGATCGACAAGTCTAAGAGGATTGTTGAGCACATAAGCGTACCGATTCCAACTCTGCGGCAGAGATGGCCTCCCACTCGCCATTAACGGGTCACCGCTCGTAAATCTTCCTGCCAGACTGCCGTAATACCGCGCGCCGAAGTAATCCAGGCCTGTCTCAACATCCCGTTCTTTAGACGTGAACTTTTGCCGCAGACCATCGGATGCGCCGGGGAAGCCGATGCCGGTGGTGCGGCCGCCGACACCCGCACCGAGCTCTTCGCCGAAGGGCATGTAATCGTGCCGGCTTATGACTGTAGCGCTGGAGTTTGTGACCACACGCGGGGAGCCCAGGTGATCACTCGTGGTGTAGCGCGTGCCGTTGGAGTTCAGCGCCGTTGGTTCAATCGTCGCGAGCGGGCCGCCGGCGCCGTAGATATATTCCTTTGTCAGAGCGCCCGTTGCGCCGTTAAATTCCATGATCAACTGCCCGCCGATACCGTAAACGAAGCGCAGGTTCTCACCC
>DASURS010000013.1:0-8778 GCA_036279935.1 Pyrinomonadaceae bacterium | reverse complement strand
GATCAGATCGATGTCGGCTACGGAGATCGTGATCTCGCCGGCGATCACGAGCCCGCGATTGAGGACGTGATCGAGTGTTTCGAGCAGCGACAGGTCCACCTGTTCCAACTGCTCGACGTCACTCTCGATTAATACCCGGTCGAAAGGAGAACTCATCTGCTCAAGCCTTCTCGAACGACGTAAAGTTATAAGCCGGCCACGGGCCGGTCAGCTCCAGCCGCACGCCGGCGGTTTGATGTTGCTGGGCCAAGCGTTCCGCTGCATCGCGAAACGCCTCGAACTCGGATCGCTTGATCAAAAACGCAAACTTCGCTTTCAGCTCACCGTGCTCCGTTGCTTCGACTTTCAGAACTCGCAGGCGTTTCGCGTCCTCACTCTGCTTCGTGAGCGACTGTTCGACTTCCTCGACGATGCGAGTCAACGCGGCGCGTGCTTCGTCAACGCGCAACGTGTCGATCTTCTTCTGCATTAAGTACGACTGTCCCGGCGACGCCTGCGCCGCGCGCTCCGCCAGGTCGCGCAGGACCGGACTGACGGACGTGATGACCGACGTCAGCGTTGACTGATCGCAGTAAACGTTCACGCCCCATTCTTCGCGCCCGCGCAAACGCTCGATGATCTGCGCCAGCTCTCGTCTCTTCTCTTCGAGCATGCGCTCAACTCCCGCACGTTCGAGATAGATCGTTCCGAACCGCAACGGAACAACACTCACGCGCCTGGCAACGTACTCCATCACCGTCTCATGGCGCATGGCGCGCACGGCCGTCCAACTCGCGTCCGACAGGTGCTCCGCCAAAGCGTCCTCGCTGTAACTCGCCAGCGGGACCGCGCTCGACAACGCCGCCAGATCGTTCGTCACGATCCACTCGAGCTTCGACTCCTCCTCGATCGCCGCCGGCAACGACTGCGGTGACAGCTGCTCAGCGGCCGAGCTCTCGGCGACGCAGTAGACGTAGAAAACAAGGTCACTCATTGCGGTTGTTTGGCCTGTAATTGTACTCGATCCCACGCCCGAAAATGGCCCAGCAAGTCTTTCACGCCCGTGATCTCGTGCGGCTGTTGCGGCGCCGCAAACAACTCCACAGAGCGAAACCGTTTTTTAAAATTAGCAACGACCTCTTCCTGCATGTTCCGCCTCGATTTACAAAAATCACATTCGGTTTTGGGGACCAACCCATTAATCAGAAGTTTGCGCATCGGTATTTTCAACTGGGCAAGCGCCTTTGCGAGGTCCACCGTCTCTTCCAGACTCATGCGCTCCGGAATCGCGACGCCGACAAACTCGCAACGCTCCATGTCCGTCAGCAACGCAACGACCCGCTTGATGCTTTTCGACAACGCGACCAACTCTTCCGCGACCTGCGTCGCCTTCACCACGTTTTGATACTTTAACAGTAGCTTCATGAATGTCCGTATCCACGAAAGCGCAACTTCGGGAAGCTCCAAAAACCGGATCAGGTGGCCCGTCGGCGCGGTGTCGAGGACGAGCGTGTCGTAACGATCCTCGTCGAGCAGATCGGCGATCGCGCCGAGCGCGGCGATCTCGTCAATTCCCGGCGGCGTCAGTTCGACCAATTCGCGCATCGCTTCGCGATCGAACTTGATCGCCATTCGCGAGCCGCCCGACAAAGCGGCGAAAAGCTCATCGATCCACGTTCGATAGTTCTGCTTCAGCTCCTCGAACCACTCGCCCGGATCGATCTCCATGCCGTCGAGATTCTCGTTACCGCCGAGGCTGTGTTTCTCGCGCCCGATCTCTTCACCAAAACTATCGGACAGCGAATGCGCCGGATCCGTCGAGAAGATCAGCAACTTCTTCTCGCGATCGTCCCGCGCCAACGCCAGCGCAAAAGCCGCGGCCGCCGTCGTCTTACCGACCCCGCCCTTTCCGCCAAAGATGACGATCCGTTTCCGAATCAATGGGAACCCGTTTTCCAAATAGTCGTTCCTATTTTTTTAAGCGATTCGAGCCCGCGAACCTCCGTCGACATCAACGGCACGTAATGAAGCTCGAGATCCTTGAACACCCGCGAGATCTCCTTGAGCCAACGCTTCTGCGTCATCACCCGCGCATGACAGTACTCGCAGCCGTCATGCTCCTGCTCGACTCGATTGACGATCAAGTCGCGCACCGGCACGCCCTGCTCTTTCAGCAACGCGAGATAACGTTCCGTTTCGCGAACGCTCATCGCTTCCGGGATCGTCACCAACGTGAAACTCGTCTGCTCGCCGTCGTACAGCAGTTTGCGCACGGACGCGATTCGCGCGTTCAAATCACGCAGGAACAGTTCGACCTTGTCGAGCGGCGCCTTGCGACGCGCAAACTGCTCGATCATGTAGCGATGCTTCTCGCCCATTAAATCCAGCGTCCGCACGATGCGCTCGAACACCTCCGGCAGACGCAGGAGCCGTGACGTGTGTCCGGAAGGCGCAGTGTCGACGACGATGCGGGCGTACTTGCCCTCGCGATCAACTTCACTCAACTCAAACAGCGACATCACTTCGTCGAGGCCCGGCAACGAGAGGTTCAACAACTGGTCGATGTCTTCCTCGTCCAACAACGTTCCGCGCTCGGCGATCTCCGCGAGCACTTCGCCGTGCGCGGCGCGAAACCGTTCGAGCGCAAGACTCGCGTCCATCTCGTACGCCACGAGTCGCGCGCGGCGAAATTGTTTCACTTCAACGAGGCGATTGCCGATCTTCGTGTCGAGACTGTCAGACAACGAATGCGCGGGATCGGTCGAGAAGAGGAGGATTGAATCGTTTCGTTTGGATTGATGAAGGAGAAACAGAGCGGTGGCTGAGGCGGCAGTAGTCTTTCCGACCCCACCCTTTCCGCCGAAAAAAAGGTAACGTGCGTTCACCCTCGATCACGTCGTTGAAAAAGTTCTCCCGCAAAGGCGCAAAGACGCAAAGCAAGCAGTAGGCCTGGAGAAATTTACTTTCTTCTCTTTGCGTCTTTGCGCCTTTGCGGGAGAACTATTGCTTTCTGTCCAAATCGGTATGTTCGTCACCGCCCACTTCGATCACAAAACTCGACGAGTCTTTAGTGTGGACCACCTCGTGCATCAGGTCGAGTTGCCGCATCTTGATCGCGCGCAAGCGAGCGAACAGTTCCGCCTCGCGCTCCTCGAACTCTTCGTCGGAGATCTCGTCGAGCTCTTTGCGCATTTGCAGCTCGAGCAACTGTTCCTTGATGACGGTGTCGTCGTTCAACTCCTGATCGGCCATTTTCTGAATCTGGCCGAGGATGAACTTGAACCCGTTGACCGGCGCTAACAGTAGATCGTCGATCAGAAACATTTCAGCTCGCGACCGCTTCCGGCGCGCCTTCGCCGCGCTCCAGCGTCGGGCCTTCGCCGCGCTCGAGTTTCAGACGGATGTGAACAAAGTTGTATGGGGGCCACGGACCAGTGTACTTGAACGAGAGTTTGCCTTCGTACTTCGACGCGATCTCTTTCACTTTCAGATCAAACTCCGACTCGCGATCGCGTTCGATCAGAAACGCCGCATTCATGATCATGCGGTCGCCGATCGGCTTGTTGGCGCGCGAAGCGACGGCGACGTCGCGCAACTGCGAATAGACCTCGCGGATATAAGCATCCGCCTGGTCCGTCAACGCGGTTTCGATCAAACGGCCGAGCTGCATGCGCGCGAAGTAGGTTGAGCCGGTCGTGCGCGAAGTGATCTGCTCTTTCAGATGGCGGATCTCGTCGTCCTTCTCTTCGAGCTCGAGGGTGACCTTATCGCGGTCCCAGTTCACCTTGAGACCGAACTCGACCTTGCCTTCCATCTTCGCCAGCACGTCGCGCAGCGCGTCGTACGTGCCGCGGATTAGCTCCACTATGTCGTCTTCTGTACGGAACAGAGCGCCGAACGCCATCGGCAAGACCGTGAACTCCCGCATTACGGTCTCGTTCACCTGCTCGTGCGCGAAGACGTTTTCTCGCGTGGGGTCGTAAACAACCAGGGGCGTGTTCGAAACAACGGCGGCGAGACCTTTGTGCCGGACGGTGTGGACGTCGTCGCCGCGGCCGCCGATGCCCATCGGGCCGAACGAGCGGGGTTCGGACGTTTCGATGATGCAGTAGACGTACTTGCCTTCAGGCGCTTGTTCGAGAGGAGGCTGTTCGACTTCTCTACTCATATTATTTTGTCCACGTGGGCTACCCGGAAAGACTGGATTAAATCGCCGACGATGATAAACAGTTGCCGCCTTCCCGACAAGGTCTGACGCGTTTCGTGGCTCGATTTCAAACATTGAACGGAGCTAACATTAAAAACCGGATTGTTGTGATGCAGGGATCGCACGACGATTCGAGGCTTAACGCGTCATTTAGGCGTCATGAGGACGCTGGCATGAACGTTGCTCCTCTCGAAAGAAAGATCCTAGAAGGAGATTGGAACATGCTTTGGACAATTATAGTGATCCTGCTGGTCTTGTGGCTGATTGGCTTGCTTTCGCATGTCGGCGGCGGCCTGATCCACTTGCTTCTCGTGGTGGCGGTTATCGTCCTTGTAATTAACCTCGTCACCGGACGCAGGGCAGTCTAACAACAGAACTTCGAATTACAACCCGCCGAAGGTTCAAGTAGTTTCAGCAAGGTCCGTGTTTGCCGGTCCCTGGTAAACACGGCCTTCGGCGCTGTACTTCGAACCGTGACACGGACAATCCCAGGTCTTCTCGCACGCGTTCCATGCAACCACGCAACCGAGGTGCGGGCAGACGGCTGAACGTTTGTGAATCACACCGTTATCGTCCCGATACACCGCGACCTTCGATAAACCGTGGCGCATAATCGCGCCCTGTCCCCGTTGGACCTCGTCTTCTGACTGTACATCGCCGGCGGTGACGTAGTCCGCGAACTGTCCGGCGACGTTGATGTTCTCGCTCGCGTAGTCAGGCAGCGAGCGCAAAGTGATGCGCGATGGGCTGTAAAGATCCTCCCAGCGATTCTTCCGCTCCTGAATCAGATCGGTCAGCAACATGCCGGCGATCGTTCCGTGCGTCATGCCCTGTCCGGAATCGCCTGTCGCGATGAAGACGTTGTCGGAATCGAGCGGATTTCGGCCGATAAAGCCGACATAGTCAACGGGCTCCATTACTTGTCCGGACCAGTGAAACTCAATCTCTCCGATTTGCGGAAAACGCTCGCGCGTCCAGCTTTCCAATCGCGCGTAGCGTTCCATGCAGTCATGCTCCTGGCCCGTTTTGTGGTCTTCGCCGCCAACAATCAGTACGTCGTGGTCGTTTTCCTTTTGAATCCGTATGTAGTGGTACGGATCGAGCGTATCCCAGAACAGTGCGGACGGCACGGATCCCTTCGGTATCCACGCACCGATCACGTACGTCACGTACGGCGCTTGTTTCGTATGAATGGCGACGCGATCGTTCACCGGCGTGTTGGTGGCGACGACGATTGCTTCGCAGGAGATCACCGGACCAGGAGACGTTTCGACGCGCGCATTCGATCCGCCTTCGATCGTCGCCGCGTGCGTGTGTCCGAATAACTTCCCGCCGTCGCGCGTAATTGCCCGGACGAGGCCGTTGAGATACTTCAACGGATGAAACTGCGCCTGGCGCGGATAACGCAACGCAGGACCAGTGTCGAACGAGTCAATGGGCGCACGCGCGACCTTGACGACGTCCCTCAACCCCGCTCGATGCGTCGCCGCCAGCTCTTCGTCAAGCAAATCCTCGGTGTGCGGCGGCGGCGCGAACAGGAACCCGTCGCATCGTTCGAAATCGCAGTCGATCTTCTCCTCGGTGACGATGTCTTCGACGAGTTCTTTCGCGGCCGTATGGCTTTCCGCCGTTAACCGCGAACCTTCTTCGCCATGAAGTTTTTCGACTTCCAAATAGCGGTCGTCAAAAGCGTTGGTCAGGTGGGCCGTCGTGCGGCCGGTCATTCCGCCGCCGATCGGTCCATCGTCAATTACGACGACGGATCGTCCTTGTCGCGAGAGCAGATACGCAGTCGTCAGCCCCGCGATGCCCGCGCCGATGATGCAGATGTCGGTGCGCACGTTATCGCCGAGACGCGGCTGGAGCGGCGTATCCACGGTCGCCATCCAGATGGAATTGCTGGCTTGCGAATCGTCCTTCATAGTCGGCTCCAAATGTGGAACGGAGCCAACTACCTCAGGCAACTGGCTCCATCACATTGATTTTTAGCATAGCTACTTTGAGGGCGCAGGGGCTGGGGTTTGTATGTTGACGTCGACCTTCTTGTTGCCACCGAAGAATCTGCCGCCAAACACAAACAGCGCAGCAACCACGATGATCACGAAGATCACCAGAACTGCGACTACTCCAGTGCTTCCACTACCATTGTCTGCCATTTTTGTTCCTCCAATTTGATTTTGATAACGAGTTCCGCGTTACGCCGCGGTAGTTTCACCCCCGAGCAAAGTCAAGATTTCTCCCGTCACATAACTCGAATCGATTTCCGACGCGAAGTAGACGTAAGCCGGCGCGATCTCTTCCGGTTGCGCCGGACGCTTCATCGGCGTGTCGGCGCCGAACTCCGCAACGTCTTTCGCTTCCTTGTCAGATGGATTCAACGGCGTCCACACCGGGCCGGGCGCAACGCAGTTCACGCGAATGCCGCGTTCGACCAGGTTCTGCGCCAGCGATTTTGTGAACGCGTGAATCGCGCCTTTTGTCGATGAATAGTCAAGTAGCTCTTTGCTGCCCTCGAGGCCGGTGATCGATCCGGTGTTGACGATCGCGCTGCCTTCCGCCAGGTGCGGCAACGCGGCTTTCGTCATGTAGAAATAGCCGTAGATGTTTGTCTTGAACGTTTGATCCCACTGCTCTTCAGTAACGTCTTCGAGACTCTTTTGATGTTGTTGAAAAGCGGCGTTGTTGACGAGTATGTCGAGTTTGCCGAACTCGTCGACCGTGCGTTTCACGAGTCGTTTACAGACCTTCGCATCGCGGACATCGCCTTCGAGAGCGATTGCGCGTTGTCCTTCCGCTTCGACGGCGCGCCGGGTCTCGTCGGCGTCGCGCTTTTCGGGCTTCAGGAAAGTGAACGCGACGTCAGCGCCTTCACGAGCGAAGAGTACGGCGACGGCCCGCCCGATGCCCGAGTCGCCGCCGGTTATAAGTGCAACTTTCTCTTTCAGCTTATTGGCGCCCTCATAGAGGGGCGCTTTGTATTTCGGACGCGGTTCGATCTTCGCCTCGATGCCGGGCTTCGGCTGGTGCTGTGCCGGCATCGGCGATTTCGGCTGTTTTTGTTTACCGCTAATTTTTCCGTTACTACGTGCCATCGGTCCCCTTGTTCGATCGCTTATCGCTTCTTGCTGCCGCCCTTCCTTCCGCCCTTACGTGATGAGGCGTGGCTTTCTTTCTTGCCTCGGCCGCTGCCGCTCTTCTTGCCGCCGCCCGACTCCTTGTTCACGGTCGCCCAGGCTCGGCTCTTTGCTTCCTTCTTCGACACGCCGCTGTCTTCGTAGCCTTCGGCGATGTGCTCAGCTTTGCGTTTCTGTTTGTCCGTGTACTTCGATTTGTCTCCTCTAGGCATGATTCAAAACCTCCTCTCAGAACTGGTGAGCAAATTGCGTTCTACAGTGGCGGAACACGGATTAAGCAGATTGTCAGGTTGCAATTAGCTTACGGGTGCCCCGGAACTAAACAACCGCGGAGGTTCGCTGTATAGGAAACCTACACTCGAGGAGGATCGACAATGGCTAAAAAAGCGTCGAAGAGTCATCGCGAATTGATTGACACCGGCAACGACAAACGGTTCGTCAGACGAAACGAGAAGGGACAGTTTGACGAGGTCAGCGACGTCGGACGATCGCTCGCAAAAGATCGGCAACAGCAGGCGAAGCACAAAGTGCCGCCGGGTCAGGGCGATCGGGGAGATCAGAAGAAGCGGTAATCGGAATTATTGAAAGGAATTGGCTTTGTTCAAAAGCGGCGAGCGGTTCGCCTCTCGTCGCTTACTTTTCTAAGTCGTCGAAAATAGTCGTTGAGCATTCGCGCATGGCAAATCAAACACATCTGCTCTTCAGTTTCCGCGGCGTTGGATCTGATTACGGCGCCACACCACGAGCAGACCACGTTCTGGTCAGCGCGCGCACGCTCGACGCTTCTAGCTTTGGGATTCTTGAGATTCTTTTTCGTCAACATGTCCTTCCCGACTCTTCCTTACAGACCTGCCTACACACACGCTGCGATGCGTAAACAAATCTCGTTCCGGGGTTTTGGAAAGGGTATTCGCGCTGCATGACCAAGCTTGAACGTCTGCAAACTATCGGTATACGACGGCTCGGGACCCCGAAGCGCGGGTTCCGTTATCAGTCACAGAACGGCCGTCTGACCAAGACAGATCTGGAGCGGATCGAGAAACTAAAAATTCCGCCGGCGTGGGTCGACGTCGCGATCAATCCAGCGGCGAAGGGACGCGTGCAGGCAGTCGGGCGCGACGCGGCGGGACGTTGGCAGTATCTCTATCACGAGGATCACACGCGCGTTCAGGAGCTGCGCAAGTTCAAGCGCATTACAAAATTCGCCGAGGCGTTGCCGAAGATGCGTGCCACGATCAGACGCCATTTGAACCAGAAGGGACTCGGCCGCGAACGCGTGCTGGCGTGTGTGTTGAGAATTATCTCGACGTGCTTCATGCGGCCGGGCAGTGAAGTTTACGCAAGTGAGAACGGCAGTTACGGCATCGCGACCCTGCGCCGGAAACACGTCACGGTGAAAGGCGATCTGATCGAGTTTGACTTTCCAGGGAAGTCGGGCGTGCGGCAGCAACGACAGCT
>DASURS010000012.1:0-3562 GCA_036279935.1 Pyrinomonadaceae bacterium | reverse complement strand
CGTTTTCTCGATTTGTGCGCGGGAACGGGCGCGGTTGGGATTGAAGCGCTGTCACGTGGAGCGCAGCACGTGACGTTCGTCGATCGCTCGAGAAAGAGCTGTCAGTTGATCGAATCGAACGTCAACCTGTGCCGGATTCCGGAAGAGCAGTATGAGATCTACCAGATGGCGGCGGAAGACTTTCTGCGGCAGTCGAAGACGTTTTCATGGGACATCGTGTTCTTCGATCCGCCGTATAAAGAAGACTACTTGCGCACGCTCGAGTTGCTCCAGGGTTTTGTGATTGTGGAGCATCATCATAAAAATGAATTACCGGAGCTGATCGGCAACTTGCATCGCATCCGTGTGCTGAAACAGGGCGATTCGTCACTGAGCTTCTACGAAGGTTAGAATACCCCCGTTATCTTTTGTGCCTTTTTGCGGCCCATGTTGATTCTCGGCATTGAAACATCGTGTGACGAAACAGCCGCCGCCGTCGTGCGTGACGGGCGGGAGATCGTGTCATCCGTCATCTCGTCACAGGTCCCGGTTCACAAGCGATACGGCGGCGTCGTGCCGGAGCTCGCATCGCGCGAACACCTCGACAAGATCGTTCCTGTCGTGTCGGAAGCGTTCGAGCGCGCCGGCGTGTCCGCGCGAGACGTCGACGGCATCGCCGTGACGGTCGGACCGGGTTTAGTCGGCTCGCTGCTGGTCGGTGTTTCGTACGCGAAGGCGATGGCGTATGCGTTGAACAAGCCGTTCGTCGGCGTCAATCATATCGAGGGCCATATTTATTCGGTTGCGTTTGAGAACCCGCAGATCGAGTATCCGGCAGAGGCGTTGATCGTTTCCGGCGGCCATACGAACATCTTTTTCATTCCCGAACCGGGACAGTACAAAGTGGTTTCGCGCACGCGTGATGATGCGGCCGGCGAGGCGTTCGACAAGGTTGCGAAGATGCTGGGGCTTGGTTATCCCGGCGGGCCCGTCATCGAACGATTGGCGCGTGAGGGGAACCCGCACGCCGTGCCGTTTTCGATTCCGCGCATGGGCGACGGGCTTCCCGATTTTAGTTTCAGCGGGTTGAAGACGGCGGTGACGAAGTACGTGCGGGAGAGTGGAGTGTCGCCGGTTGAGAATGGTGGTGAACCGTCGCAGGGGATCAAGGATCTTGCTGCAAGCTTTCAGCACGTTGTAGTGCAGTCGCTGGTGAGGACGATGGAACGGATCGCCGACGAGTACTATCCGAAGACGCTGATCATCGCCGGCGGCGTCGCGTGTAATGGGAAACTGCGTGAGGTTGCGCGCGAGATGGCTGCTTCGCTGGACTTGCCCGTCTACTTTCCGTCGCCACACCTGTCGACTGACAACGCCGCGATGATCGCGGCCGCCGGCACTGTAAAACTCCTCGCGGGCGAGCGCGGCAGCCTGGACATGAACGCCGACGTCACTCTGCGTCTACAAAACATGGACCTCGAAGAAGAGGCCACAAAGCGCGCCGGCGTTCGGTACAGGCTGTAGGTATTGGTCATATATCATTTGACATTTGTCATTTGCCATTTCAAAGATGCTCCGAATTCACAGCACTCAGAACACCCAAATGACAAATGAGAAATGTCAAATGATATATGACCAATGAAATAGGGGCCCCGTCACGCGGGGCCTGAGTTGGGCCTTATCAACCCTCGATAGTGCTCATCGCAGTGACGGCACGTTTTTCATATGCCGCAATCGTTGCGATGTTCTTCTTCTCGACCTCCGTCAACGACGCATCGGTGAAGGTCGGATCCGCTTTGTACCAGTCGAAGCTGGAGAAATACTTCTGGAGCCACGGTTCCTTGAAGACCTTGCCATGTCGCGCGTAGATCTCATGACGCATCTGGCTCGCGTCTTCGATGAACAGTCCTTCCAGCAGCGCGCGCGTAACCGCCTTCGTGCTCAACTCCTGGTGAATGCGGTTCTCGTACCTGACGATCGTCTCGACGTTCAACTTGTCGATTCCCGAAACAGATTCGTCCTTGAAGTTTTCATCCGGCGTGTACCAGGGTTGCTGGTAGAAATACTGCTGCAACCACTCGGCCCGAAACATGCGACCGTGCCGCGCGTAGATCTCGTTTCGCAGCAACCGCAACTCGTGCAGGCTCAGACCCTGTAGCATCTGCTCGGAGATCGTCCTGTTTTCGAAGAGCTCCATGTCGCCCGGCAGGAGCGCGACGCGGCGTTGCTTCTTCTCGGCGGCGCTCAGTATCTCGATGTTCTTGCGTTCGATTGCCGTGAGCTTTTTCGAATCGTACTTGTCACTCGGCTGGTACCAGTAACGCTCTTCGAAATACTTTTGCAGCCACGGATCGTCGTCGAACCGCTTGCCGTGAATCGCCTCGATCTCGGCTTGCAGTACTTTCCATTCGGCGCCGCTATGTTTGCCCAGCTTGCGGGCGGTGATCGCGCGATCGCGCCAGTAACGCATGTCGCCCGGCTGAATCGTCTCGTGGAGCGCTGCTTCGGCGATGCGGATCAGGTCGAGATTGCGCCGCTCAACGTCGTTGAGCATCGCGTTAGTGAAATCGGGGTTCGGCTTGTACCACTCCTGACCTTCGAGATACTGCTTGATCTCAGCGTCTTTGAACATCCGGCCATGACGGCCGAACACGAGACCGCGCATAAGTTTCAGGTCCCAGATGGTCAGCTTCTGAATCTGCGCCTGCTTGATGGCGTTCTTGCGAAAGTCGAAATCCTTCCACGCGTCCATCGGATCCTGGGCGACGGCGGTGAACGCGGAGAAGGCAATCAGGGTCAGGACAAAAAGGGAGCGTCGGGAGATAGAAAACACGGATGTTCTCCTTTTGTTATGAAGCGCAATGTTTGTCGAATGCCTGCGTGAGCTCGCCGGCGATTTGCGTGGCGTCGCGGCCTTCGATCTGGGAGCGTTCGAGCATGTAGACCAATTCGCCATCTTTCAGAATCGCGATCGACGGCGACGATGGCCCATAGCCGGTGAAGTAGCTGCGTGCGCGATCGGTCGCTTCGATATCAGCGCCGGCAAAGACCGTGGCGATGCGATCGGGTTTGACCTGGTGTTGCAGTGCGAGTGCGACTCCGGGTCGTGCTTTGCCCGCGGCGCAGCCGCAAATCGAGTTCACGACGACCATCAACGTGCCGTTGCTGTTCTTGACGGCGTTGTCGACCTCCTCGGCCGTCTTCAACTCTTCCACGCCCAGTCGCGTCAGGTCCTCACGCATCGGGCGAATCATAATTTCGGGATATGGCATTTACTAGTCTCTCCTCAACGTTTTGAAATTGAAATGAGGCGAGGCGAATCGCCGTCGCCGCAAATGTTAATGTGCCAGACGTCGTCCGGTAAAGGGTAGGGCCCCATGCGTTCGGGCCACTCGATGGCGATCACGGCTTGTTCGTCGATCAGCAGTTCGTCGAGATCGACGGCGTGGGCCGCGCCGGCGCCTTCGTCGAGGCGGTAAAGATCGATGTGATACAAGCGCAGCCGTCCTTCGTATGGATTGACGAGCGTGAACGACGGGCTGGTCACGTCTTCTTCCTCAATGCCGAGCGCGGCGCAGATGCC
>DASURS010000011.1:0-16807 GCA_036279935.1 Pyrinomonadaceae bacterium | reverse complement strand
TGGGTTTGTGCCTTTTGGGTCTTTTGTGCCTTTTGTGGTTAAAGGGTTAAAGCCGAAATCTGAGCGACGTGCCGATGACGTTGAGATCGCCGGGGATGCTGACGCCGTCATTCTGTCGCAGGTAATAGAAGTCCTGGGTGAAATGTTTGTTAAAGACCTTGATCACGCCCACCGCAAACCGGTTGCGCACCCAGCGGTCCACGATCCAATCGTAGAACACCTCATCGGTGATGAAGAGTGAGAGCCCGAGTTTGTCACTGCCGAGCGGATGTTCGATCTGAAACCGGTTGCGATAGCGCCACGCTTTCAAACCCGAGTTACGGTAGCGGCGCTCGATCTGGTTTCGATCGCGGAAAGTAAACTTGTCGAGCTTGAATTGCAGTGTCACCGGGAACGTCAGTCGGTTCTCCCATACTCGTCTGCGCGCGAAAGGCTGCATGCCGATGTGCAGGTAGTTTGGTGAGACTGTGACGTGCCGGCCAATCTTCAACGAGAATCCGGCGCCGACGCGCTCGTCGATCGGACGATTGAAGTCGCGGCCGAGTCGCAGCGTCCCGAGGAGATTGAAATCGATCTGCTTCGTAACCGGGACCGCGAGTTGAAAGTCGGACCAAAACTGATTGTCCGTGCGATCGACGATTTGCGCGGACGCGCCCGTCAGACACACGAGAAGAAACAGACAGGACCAGGTCAGACGCTTCATCGCAGCACGGTAAACGAAGTTATTGCCACGACGACCGTGTCGCCGATCTGTAGTCTTACCGCCGCCGCTTCCGGCTTGGGACGCGTGGCGATGATCGTTTGGCTGCCATCGTCCAGCCGCAGACGCACGCGTTCATACGCGCCGACGAAGCTGATCTCCTCGATGCGTCCGGTCGCAATCTTCGAAACTCCCGCGCTCATGAAATCACTCTTGCTTATCACGACGTCCTCGGGACGAAAGACAATCTTGACGCGATCGCCATTGTGAAACTTTTCCGGATCGAGAATCGCCGGAACACGCGCCGGGCCGACTTCGAGAAAATCACTGCGCACAGTGGCTTCGAGGATGTTCGCCGCGCCGAGGAAGGTAGCGACGTATTCAGTCGCGGGATGATTGTAGATTTCGAACGGCGTGCCGAGCTGTTCGATGCGTCCTTCGTTCAGCACGGCGACGCGATCGCCAAGCTCGAGTGCTTCCTCCTGATCGTGCGTGATGAAGATCGCGGGCACATTCACCTTTTTCAGCAGCGCACGGATCTCGCGTCGCAGGCGAACGCGCGTCTGTGTGTCGAGCGCGCCGAAAGGCTCGTCGAACAAAATCACCTCGGGGTTGTACGCCAATGTGCGGGCGATGGCCACGCGTTGTTGTTGTCCGCCCGAAAGCTGCGAAGGGTATTTCTTGCGGTGCGGTTCCAGTCGGACCAACGCGAGCAGCTCGTTGACCGTCTCGCGGATCTCCTTGCGCTTTCGTTTGCGAATGCGAAGGCCGTAGCCGATATTCTTCTCGACCGTCATCTTAGGAAACAGCGCGTACGACTGAAAGATCACGCCAACGCCGCGCTCGCGCGCCGGCAACTCCGTCACGTCCTTGCCGTGCAGAATCACCTTGCCTGTGTACGGCATCTCCAGTCCCGCGATGAGACGAAGGATCGTTGTCTTGCCGCTGCCGGACGCGCCGAGCAACACCAGCACCTCGCCTTCAGCCACGTCGAAGCTGATGTTTTCGAGCACACTCGTCTTGCCAAACCGTTTGCTGATGCCGACGACACTCGCCGCCGCAGGCGCGTGGTTCGAGTGGTCCGCCGGCAACGCTGGTACGACCGAAGGCGCGATCAATGTCTCCTTCGCTTTCACAAACTTTGTCTCAGTCAACGTCGAGCCAATCACGCGCGAAGAACAGCACGCTGAAGATCAGAAACGAGAAGAGCGCGAGCACGATGGCGATCGCGTTGGCTGCTTCGATCTGTCCTTCGTTGAACTTCGCGAAGATGTAGAGAGGAGCTGTTTGTGTGCGTCCGGCGAGGTTGCCGGAAACAAGGATCGTCGAACCAAACTCACCGACGGCGCGCGCAAACGTCAGCAGCGCACCGGAAACGATCGCGCCGCGCAGAGACGGCAACGTGACGTACCAGAACGTTTGCCAGCGCGTCGCGCCGATCGTCGCCGACGCTTCTTCAAGCGAATGGCTCATCGTGTCGAACACCGGCTTGATGACGCCGAACGCGAGCGGAAACGTGACGAAGATGTTCGCGAGGATGATGGCGAACGCAGTGAACATGATCTCGAACCCCGGCGTCAGGAAACGTCCGAGCGTGCCGTATGGGCCCCAAAGCAGGAGCAGGGCGAAACCGGCGACGGCGGTGGGAATGGCTGTCGGCAGTGAAATCGTGACGATGAGCGCGTTGCGTCCCCAGAAGTTGTAACGCGACAGCACGTAAGCCGCGAACAGACCGAAGACGACGTTGAAAACGGTGGCCCAGAAACTGGTCGCCATGGAGAGTTTCAGTGCGAAGACGGCTTCGGGCGCTGATAACGCTGCCCAGAACTTGTCGAGCCCGTTGCTGGTGCCGAAGATGAAGATCGACGCGAGCGGAAGAAACACGAGCGGCAGCATCATGAACACAAGCATGCCGATGCTGAGCGGACGAACCACGTCGAAGCCGCGCACGTGACGCATTGCTGGAATGACGCTGCTCATTACGTTTGTACTTTGTGCTTTGTACTTTGTGCTTTGTGCTTTGTGCTTTCTACAAAGTTCAAAGTACAAAGTTCTAAGCTCTCATTTCCGTTGCACCTGATTGCGGAAGATCTTTTCGATCACTTCCGGATACGCTTTGTCCCACCCGCCGAAGTATTCAATCGTGATCGGCAACTCGACGCGGCCGAACCCGGTGTTCGCCTGATTGAACGCGTCGTTCGTCGTCGAATAAAAATGAAACTTCACGAACGCCTGCTGCGCCTCGTCACTCCAAAGGTACTGCATGAACGCGTCGACGATCTGCCGCTTATCGGATGAAACGTTCTTGTCGATCACTACTGCCGGATGCTCGCTGAAGATCGTCGATCGCGGAGTGACCACGTCGATCGGTGCGTTCGCTTCTTTCATCAGCAGCGCTTCGAGCTCGTAAGTGATCAACGCGTCGCCGTTGCCGAGCTCGAACGTCGTGCGCGCTTCACGGGCGGAGCCGGGCGTTGAGATCACGTTCTTCCAGATTGCGCGCAACGTTTGTACCGCGCGTGCCGTGTCTTTCTCCTGAAATTCCGCTTCACTCTTTTTCAACTCTGAACCGTAGATCGCCAGGATCGACCACTGCGCGCCGCCCGAGCTCAGCGGATCGGGATGAATGAGCCGAATGCCCGGTTTGCCGAGATCCGAAAAGTCGCGTATGCCCTTCGGATTGCCCTTCCGCACGATGATCACGAACGGCGTCTTATTGACGATGCCGTTGCTTGGGAACTCATGCCAATCAGTGGTGGCGAATCCGCTATTCTTCAGCCGCTGCGCGTCGCGTTCGATGGAAAGTATGGCGATGTCTGCGGGCGCGCCTTGCAGAATCTGGTTCGTGACTGTTTCCGATCCGGCGAACGAAGACTGAAAGCGCACCTCCTGACCGTGAAGCTGTTTCCAGCGCGCGATGAACCCCGGAAAGATCGCCTTTTCCAGCGACTCCTTCATGATCGAAAAGCCGTACAGCGTGATCGTGATGTCGCCGTTTTCCGCCGGTGGTTTTGGCAAACAACTGCTGGTGATGAGCGCCAGGCATAACCCCATCGCCGCAACGAACGACACGTTTTGGGATGTAGCTTTCCTCATGAGGACACTTTGGGGAACCTCCTCATTCGTGGACAGCCCAAAATCCGCTGTCGTGTAGTCATCTACCGGGCGTCATTTCTACCGGGGTTGGTCACCGTCTATACCACAGATTAGTATCATCCGCGTACCCCTTTTCGTAGTACTATGCTCCGGCAATGCGCAGTTCCCTCGGCCGTAATCTCATCGTTTTGCTGCTCGCCCAGTCGTTGTTCCTGACGATTACCGTTGGCCAGCAACAATCTCGCGACGAGACTCGGCCCCGGCGAACGCAGCCTGCATGGCCCATCCCGGCAACTTCCCAGCCCGTCATCTCGCCCGTCGTTACGACACCGGCTCTCGCGCCAATTACAGGACCCGAACCGAAGATTCGAGTCGCGCTCACGACCAGTGCGCGCTCGGCAGTGATCTCGACAAGGGGCCACTTGATGAACGCGAGTGGAGGAACTTCGCAACTGCTCGCGCTCGACAGTTCCCGTGTGCGTGTCGATGCGCGCATGCTGTCGCCGTTGCCGGTTGCTAGTGACGACGCACAGTATCGCGTGGTGATTGGCGGTGCGGCGTCACGGGAAGAAGCGGAAGAGAACGAGAAAGAAATCCAGAAAATCAGCGGTGACGATGCGCACGTCATTTACGACACGGAAACAAAGACGTGGGGCCTCGTCGTCGGATCAAAACGTCCGCGAGAAGAAGCGGAAGAGGTGCTGGCCCGACTTCAGGACGCCGGTGTCGACGCTACGATTGATGGACCACCGGCCGCCGTGCTCAGTTCCGGAACTCCTGCGCAGTCGAACAGCGGCACAGTCAAGTTAACCTCGTCCCCGCGTTTGCCGTCACGTGAAGTCGTCGCTTCTTCGTCAAGCGGCACGACGTTCAGTTCGAGCGCGCCTGTGTCGTTTGCCTCGGACGACGAAGCGAAGTCGCCGGTGCGTTTCAACGACAAGCCGTATCGGGGACGGATCGAGGTCTTCACGAACCTGCGCGGCTCGCTCACCGTCGTCAACGAGCTCGGTCTCGAAGACTACGTCCGCGGCGTTGTCGCCAACGAGCTCTCGCCGGGCGGCTACCCGGCGATCGAAGCACTGAAAGCGCAGGCAATAGCCGCTCGCACTTACGCGCTCAGGAATCGCGGACAGTTCATGTCGCAGGGTTTCGACCTCCTGCCGACGACGCGTTCCCAGGTTTATCGTGGACTGACCTCCGAGAACCCGTTGTCGAGCCGAGCAGTCGACGAGACACGCGGCATCGTCGCGACCTACAACGGCGAACCGATCAACGCGCTGTACACGTCCACCTGCGGCGGCCGCACGGAAGACGCCGAAAACATTTTCAACCAGTCAGTGCCGTACTTGCGTGGGCGCGAATGCGCTGCCGAGGGTTTCGCTGCGTTTGAACGTTACGTCGTCAAGACGAGCCGCGACCCGGCAGAGTTGCGCGACGACAGCAACGTCACGCTCGCGCGCGATATCGCACTGTTACTGACGCAGAATTTCGGGTCGCTGCCCGCGCGCGTCTCAGACGCATGGCTCGCGGGCGAAGCCTCGACGGCGGAAGTTCGCGTCTGGCTGACGCACGGCGCGCGCATCGCTCGCCAACCTGGACCACAGACAGGCGAAGACGTAAACCGTCCGCCGGCGTTTGCAACGGCACTCGCGATCGCGGTCCTGGGTGACAGCCGCGAGAGCACGCTTTTCAACAACGCCGACGCCGAATACCTGTTGGGCGTTCGCGATGCGCAGAGCGTGCCCGCGGAGAACCGCGCAGACCTCGCGATGCTCGTCACCGAAGGTCACTTGTCCGTCTATCCGGATGCGACTGTGCGCCCGCGCGATCCGCTGTCACGCGCGCGAGTGATTCACGCGATTGCGCGACTGCTCGAAGCTCGTAACCTTTTGCAACTTCAGAAAGCGAACGCGCGTCCTTCGTCGGACGGACAGGTGATCCTCCGTTCAGCGAAAGGTAAGGACCAGCCGCTGCGAGTCAACGCCGACGCGTTTCTCTTCCGGCAACTCGGCGAACGCGCGTACGCCGTCAACTCCGTGACTCTCGTCGGCGGTGAACCGGTGACTTATCACCTCGCGCTCAATGGCCAGATCGACTATCTCGAAGTGAAACCCGCACCGAACGGCGCCGCCGCCGATCGCTTTTCGCCGTTCTCGAACTGGACCACCGGACTAACCGTGGGCCAGGTCCAGGCGCGTCTCTCACGCGCCGCGCGAGGCATCGGACCGATTACGGATCTGCGCGTCATGTCGCGCGGGTCTTCACATCGCGTGACGGACCTCGAGATCGTCGGCACAAACGGCACGGCGCACGTGCGCGGCGGCCGCATCCGCTCCGCGCTCGGTCTGCGCGAGCAGCTTTTCGTCATCGATCGCCAGTACGACGACAGCGGGCGCGTGAGTCAGTTCATCTTCACCGGCCGCGGTTGGGGCCACGGCGTCGGCATGTGCCAGGTCGGTGCGTACGGGCTCGCGAAACAGGGCTGGTCCGCCGAACAGATCTTGAAGGGTTACTATTCAGGAATTCAACTCACTCGACTTTATTAACTTCTGATGCCGGAGTCATTTTCCATATATCATTGGACATTTCTCATTTGTCATTTGAGGAAAATGAGAAACGACAAATGGCAAATGATATATGGAAAATGAAAAATGATGCGGTTCTCACGTAACCAGGTCATCGGTGGATTACTGCTGCTCTTCCTCATCTGGGCAGTGGCGCTTTTCCGCATGCTATGAATCCCGTCATCGCGATTGTCGGCCCAACCGCGTCCGGCAAGAGCGCGCTCGGCATCGAGGTCGCGCTCGCGCTCGACGGCGAGATCATCAACTGCGACTCGGTCCAGGTTTACCAGGAAATCCAGATCGCAACTGCGAAGGTACCAATCGAGGAACGAAAGGGCGTTCCGCATCACCTGATCGACTTCGTCTCGCCGCACGTCAATTACACAGCCGTCGAGTGGGCCCGCGAAGCAACGCGAACGATCGAAGAGATCGAGAGTCGCGGCCGCATCCCGTTGCTCGTCGGCGGCACCGGTTTCTATCTTCGCGCGCTACGCGAACCGTTCTTCATCAGCCCGCAAACCGACGAAGAGCTTCGCCGCCGTCTCAACCGCATCCGCGAACGGCACGGCGCCGAACATCTTCATCGAGTCCTCCGCCGGCTCGATCCGCCGGCCGCGGGCCAACTCTTCCCGCGCGACTGGCCCCGCGTGCAGCGAGCCATCGAGGTCTACATGCAGACCGGACGCTCGATCATGGACCAGAAGGCCCAACGTCCGGATCCGCCCGAAAGCTCGCGCCGTCTGCGCATCCTGGCCCTCAACCCACCACGTGACGAGCTTTATCGCCGCATCAACGAACGTACGGAAGCGCACTTCCGCGCCGGCCTGGTCGCCGAAGTTGAGGACCTGCTGAACCGCGGTTTTCCGGCCGAATCCAACGCTTTGGGCGCTCACGGGTATCGACGTGTGGTCGAGTATCTGCAAGGCAAACGAGACCTCGACAGCGCTCTTGAACAGACCAGGCTGGACGTGCGTCACTACGCGAAACGCCAGTTGACATGGTTTCGCCATGAAGCCGGAGTCGAATGGTTCGACGGTTTTGGTGAGGAAAAAGACATTTTGCAGGCGGTTCTCGCGGCCATCAGAGCTGGGCCGCGGTCCAAATAATCATGTTTCTCTCACATCTACCGCAATCTCTTGTCAGTCCTACACGTGTGTTGTAATCTGATTGCAACCGTGCTTTCTTTCCGGGTTTCATCATGTCTGACGGCAAACAGGCACCGCAGAACATTCAGGACGCTTTTCTCAATACGGTCCGCCGCGAGAAAACTGCCGTCGTCGTCTACCTGCTGAACGGGGCCAAGCTGACCGGCCGCATCAGGAGTTTCGACAAGTTTTCGGTGCTGCTCGAGTCAGGCTCTCAGGAACAACTCATCTTCAAACACGCCATCTCGACGATCTCTCAATCCCGGCGAGGCACCGGCGAACTGCACTCGCAGGCCGGCGCCGAAACCCACGCCCGAGAGGTCCGCGACGCCAACTCGCCTGAGGCGTGACATTCGTTTAAACTCTCGCGGGCAATTTTTCAAATAAACATCGAGGATCTTTGTGCCTGGAACTTTCATTACCTTCGAAGGTATTGACGGCAGTGGGAAATCCACTCAACTGCGCTTACTCAACAACTTCCTGCGCGCCAACGGCTTCAACCCGCTCATCACTCGCGAACCGGGCGGGACGCCCGTCGGGCTGCGACTTAGGGCCGCGCTGCTCGATGCGTCCGAGGAAGTTGATCCACTGACCGAACTGCTCGTTTTCGCCGCGGACCGCGCCCAGCACGTGCGACGCGTGATCCGTCCCGCACTCGAAGCCGGGCAAATCGTGATCTCCGATCGCTACGCCGATGCGACGGTCGCATACCAGGGCGCCGGACGTGGTTTTTCGCCCGCGTTGATCGGAGAGATCGTTCAACTCGCCACCGAAGGTTTAAAACCGGATCTGACAGTGCTCTTCGATTTGGGAATCGACGAGTCGACGAGCCGCACTACACGACGCTCGACGGGCAAGTCGTCGCACAAGACCGGGCGCGATCGACTGGACATCGAAGACGCTGAATTCCACGCGCGTGTGCGTGACGCGTATCTTCAGATTGCGCGCGCCGAACCTGAGCGAGTGATAGTGGTTGACAGTACTGGTCCAGTCGAGCTCACGCAGGAACGCGTCAAACAGATCATCCTTCCTTTTCTACAAAGCCGGGGAGCGATTGGCGATTGCCGATTGCCGATTGCCGATTGAGGTTGCCCGAATGGATAAGCGCCAATTGGCAATCGGCAATTTGCAATCGAAAATTTCATATGTTTGATCAAATCGCCGGAAACTCACGAGTCAAAGAAGTGCTGAAGCGAATGCTCGATTCCGGGCGGCTTCCCGGTGCGCTGCTGTTTGCCGGCGAAGAAGGAGTCGGCAAGAAACTGTTCGCGCTTGAAGTCGCGCGGGCGTTGAACTGCCGTACGCCGCGAAACGGTGAAGCGTGTGGTGTGTGTTCCGCCTGCACGCGCATCGCGAAGCTCAATTATCCGGAACGTGAAGACGCCGACGAATGGAACCAGATCATCTGGACGGATCATCCTGACGTCGGGCTGGTCGTCGCACCGAAACGCGTGTTGCGCGTCGAGCAGATGCGGCAGATTGAAAAGGAAGCGAACTTTCGGCCGTTCGAAGGAAAGGCGCGAGTGTTTTTGATCGACGAAGCCGACAAACTCAATGACGCTTCCGCGAACGCGCTGCTGAAAGTGCTTGAAGAACCGCCGCGGACGTCGCACCTGATCCTGATCACTGCGCGTCCGGCGATGTTGTTGCCGACGATCCTGTCGCGCTGTCAGATGATCAGGTTTGCGCCGCTCACGCCTGATGAGATCGAGGCACATCTCGTCAAAGCCGGTTCGCTTGATAAGAAGACTGCGCGACTGCGAGCGCGTGCGGCGGGCGGCAGCATGGGCCGCGCGATGGCCGGCGATCTCGTGACGTTCACGTCGCAGCGCAAAGCAATGCTGAAAGTGCTGAACGCGCTCGTCGTCAGCAACAATCGCGCCGATCTGCTTCGCTCAGCCGAACAGCTTAATGAAGCGCAGTACAAAGAGGAGTTTGAGGATCGGCTTGATGTGCTGGAGACGTTGATTCGCGACGTCTGGATGCTGTCGCTTGGCGTCAAGTCGTCGCAGTTAGTGAATGAAGATTTGTTGAGTGAGTTGCAACCGATCAGCGAAGGAGTCGATCCGAGCCGGGCGGCTAGTTGGATACTTCAGATCGAGGACTTACGTGAGCAGTTGATCGTCAACGTCAACCGCAAAGTAACCACCGACGCTTTGTTCCTGGCAATGGCAGGTGAGGTCTCCGTCCCGAAGCGACCTAAAGTTCGTTAAATTCTACTTCCATGAGTCTCCCGCAAGCGGGAAACACGTTTATTTGCTGATGGTGACGAGTTCGCGTTCGGCGTTGACTGGCTTTGCCGCCGAACCTTCGGCGAGTAGTTTCTCAGTCTCCATCACGAAAGCCTCGACAATGTCTTCGCCGGCGACTTTCCGCATCGGCACACCGTCTTTGAAGATCATCCCGACACCACGCCCAAACGTGATCCCGAGTTGAGAATCGTGCGCCTCGCCCGGACCATTCACTGCACAACCCATGATCGACAAGTGCAGCGGCTCCTCGATGTGGGCCAACCGTCGCTCGATCTCGGTAACGATGCCGACAAAGTTATCAACGTCGAGACGCCCGCAAGTCGGACATGCAACGACGGTAACGCCGCGCGTCCGCAGTCCGAGCGACTTCACGATCTCCCACGCAACACGAACCTCTTCCTGCGGCTCCGCGGCTAACGAAACACGAATCGTGTCGCCGATTCCTTCGTGCAGCAGTATGCCCAGACCGATCGACGACTTGACGGTGCCACTGAAAGAAGTGCCCGCTTCAGTGACGCCAAGATGAAACGGATAATCGACCTTCTCCGCCAACAGACGGTACGCCGCCACCGTGCGATGCACGTCGGAAGCTTTCAACGAGATGATGATGTCGGTGAAGTCGAGATCTTCGAGGATGCGGATGTGACGCATCGCCGACTCAACCATCGCTTCCGGAGTCGCTGTCCCGTACTGCTTCAAGAGATCCTTCTCGAGCGACCCGCCATTCACGCCGATCCGAATCGGAACCTTCTGCGCCTGCGCCGCGCGCACCACTTGTCTAATGCGATCATGCGCACCGATATTCCCCGGATTCAGCCGCAGCTTGTCGATGCCGGCTTCCAGCGCGATTAACGCGAGTTTGTAGTGGAAATGAATATCGGCGACGAGCGGAACGTTCGGCACGCGCTTGCGAATCTCTTTGAGCGCGAGCGCCGCTTCGTTGTCAGGCACCGCTAGGCGGACGATCTCGCAACCCGCGCGCACCATCTCTTCGATCTGCGCGACAGTCGCGCCGACGTCAGACGTATCGGTCTTCGTCATCGACTGGATCGACACAGGCGCGCCACCGCCGACTTGAACGTGCTTAACCTGGACTGGACGTGACTGGCGCATCTATTTAGCAGGCTGCGACACAGAGGCGGGTTTCTCTGGCTCGGAAGCTCCGCCGAACGTCTTGAGCAGGTCGTTGCTGATAACGAAAACCATCAACAGCAACACCATCACGAAGCCCACTTGCTGTATACGATCGCGGACGGCCGCGGAGATCGATAAACCTATGAGGGCCAGCAGTCCTTCGATGAACAAGAGGAAGATCGCGCCGCCGTCGAGCACCGGAATGGGCAGCAGGTTGAAAATGCCGAGGTTGAGGCTCAGGAAACCGAGCATCCCGAACACTCCGTCCCAACCGAGTCGTTCGACCGACTTCTGCGCTGCCTGGTAAATTCCGATCGGGCCGGACAGCGTGTTTCGCACGGAACGTTCTCCGGTGAACACTTGTCCCAGCGCCTTGCCCGTCAGACGCAGAATCTGAATGTTTGTGTCGTAGGCGTACTTCGCTGCCAAACCGACGGTCGCCTCGTGCAGCGGATACTGTTCGCCGACTCGGAAACCCAGCTTCGTGCCTTCGATACGGCGGTCGGGCGCGGTGAGCTGAACGTTTTGCCCGTTCCGCTCGACGGTGATCGGCACTTTGCCGGTGTGCGTGCGAATGTACTCGGTGACCTGCGCCGCGCTCTTCACCTGCTCCTCGCCGACGGAAACGAGCCGGTCGCCGCTCTGCAAACCTGTTTCGGCGGCAGGCGAGCCGGGAAAGACGTCGCCGACAATGATCGGCAAACCGCCGTAGTCAGGAGTAAAGTCGAGGAAACCCGCGGTCTCGCCGTTCTCCGTTCGCGAGCTAGGCGTGATGTTGAGTGAGATCTCCTGGCCGTTGCGATTGATGACCATCGGCAGCGCCCGGCCGGGCGACAGCAGTGCGTCGCCGTTGATGATGTCCCACGACGGGCTTTCCGTGCCGTTGAACGAGATGATCCGATCACCGGACTGAAGCCCTGCCTTATCCGCCGCGCCGCCGTCCTGAACGTAATACACGACTGCCGACGGTGTCGCGGGCACGCCATACATCATCGCGGCCGTAAACGGGATCGCCATCGCGGTCAGAATGTTCATCACCGGACCGGCAAGCGCGACGAGCACGCGTTGCCAACGCGGACGGAGGTTGAACATCTCCTCGGTCGGAATGTCCGAAGCACTGGCGCCTTCGAGCGGCGCGTTTGACTCGTCGCCGCCGAGTTTCACATAACCGCCGAGCGGAATGGCGGAGACGCGATAATCAGTGTGTCCCCACTTCTTTCCGAACAGACGCGGGCCAAATCCCACAGAAAAGGTCTCGACTCGAATCTTGAAAAGCTTGGCGACGATGAAGTGCCCAAACTCGTGAAGAACAACAGCCGATCCGAGTATGAAAATGAAAGCGAGCGGATAGATTAAATAATCCATTAACGACCTTTTTCCTAAGAATTAGCCCAAACAACCACTGTTAGACTCGACCTTTCCGAGTCAGGTTGCACTCAGCGAGTTTACGCGCCGCGGAAGTAGTCCGTCAAACAAATCGTTTTCTGAATTTAAACCGTGGCTTTTGCTCGTTTTTCGATTTCCGCGAGCGCGGCGAGGCGCGCTGTACGGTCCGCTGCGAGAATGGTTTCGATGTCCGCTACTGGTTGGTTCGTGTGGGCGTTCATGACCGATTCGATGACGGCCGGAATTTCGGTCAAACAGATGCGCTCGTCGATGAAGGCACTCACTGCTTCTTCGTTGGCGGCGTTCATCGCAGCCGGCAGCGTTCCGCCTTCGCGGAGTGCTCGATACGCGAGTGCGATGCAGGGGAAACGATCGAGATCGGGAGCTTCGAAGTGCAAACCGGAGATCGCCGTGAGATCCAGCGGCGGCAACTGGCATTCGTGCCGTTCAGGATACGTGAGCGCGTACTGAATCGCGTGACGCATGTCCGTGACGCCCATCTGCGCGATCACCGATCCGTCGATCATTTCGATCATCGAGTGTACGACCGACTCCGGATGGACAAGGATGTCGATCTGCTCCGGTCCGAAGCCAAATAGCCAGTGCGCTTCGATCACTTCCAAACCTTTGTTCATCAACGTCGCTGAGTCGATCGTGATCTTCGCGCCCATGTTCCACGTCGGATGACGCATCGCTTCGGCTACCGTCGCCTGCTTCATCTCATCTTTGTTCTTCGTACGAAACGGTCCGCCGGAAGCTGTCAAAACAATGCGGCGCACTTCGTCCGGGCGCTCGCCACGCAGACACTGGTGCAGCGCGTTGTGTTCGGAATCAATCGGAAGCAGCTCAGCGCCTGACTTCCGCGCTGCGCGAGTCATCAACTCGCCGGCCATCACCAGCGTTTCCTTGTTCGCCAGCGCTACTCGTTTCCCCGCCTCAAGCGCTCGCAGCGTCGGCACGAAACCAACCGCGCCGACCGTTGCCGACACGACGCAATCCGCCTGCGGATGAGTTGCGACTTCGACTAGCCCTGCTTCGCCGGTGACGATCCGCGGCAGATCGATATCGCGCTCAAACAGTTTCGCGCGCAGGTTGTGCGCCGCAGTCTCGTTTTCAACTGAAACTACTTCCGGCAAGTGCGTCGCGATCTGATCGGCGAGTCGTTCGACGTTCGCGCCGGCCGCCAAGCCAACGACGCGCATGCGTCGCGTTGTCAGTGATTCGACGACGCGGAGAGTGTTGCAGCCGATTGAGCCGGTTGAGCCAAGTATGGCGACGCCTGTGCTGTGCATGAATTCGTTAAGCAATCAGGAGGGGGACGGGTACACTCGAATCGTAGGGGTCGAGAATATCGATCGTCTGTCCTTCGGCATTCTGGTACGAAGCGGAGATCACGCGCCAGTCGCCTCTGTTAACGAAGACGAGTTGCACCGAAGCGTTGACCGTTTCGCGTTCGCCGATGACCTTGAGATGCAAAGTTGCCTGCCCGTTGCCATCGGCGGCGTTGACGCTGCCCGTAACAATACTGCCAAAATCTTTCACTTCTCCGATGTTCGTCTTCAGCTTCTCGCTGGCGCGGAGGAAATCTTTCGCCTTGTTCGCTGCCTGGCTGTTGCCGACCTGGTAAAGGGCAAAACCAACGATCCCGCCCACAAACAGAGCCACAATCAGGCCGAGAACTACGACCACTCCGCCAACTATCAAAAGTATCTTCTTCGTGGTCATCGGCTCAGCTTTAGCCGCTCAGATGTTGAAGTAAAAGACCGCGAAATAGTAGATGAGCGGCGCGTTGAAGAGCAAGCTATCCAGTCGATCGAGTAATCCGCCGTGGCCCGGCAGTATATTTGCGGCGTCTTTTGCCGACGCGCTGCGCTTGAGCGCGCTCTCTACGAGATCGCCCAGAATGCCGACAATGCTCATCACGAACGCCAGCGGCAGCGTCCATTTCAACGGCAGTTCGCGAAAGAACCAGAAATGCGCCAGCGCCGCCATTGCGAGTGCCGCGGCCACGCCGCCGAACACGCCTTCCCAGGTCTTGCCCGGACTGATCTTCGGCGCGAGTTTGTGTTTACCAAACGCGCGGCCGATGTAGTACGCGCCTGCGTCTGAGCCCATCAGCACGAGGAAAAAGAACGACAACAAGTGGGCCGACAAAGCCGGCTCGAAACCCGTGCGAATCAAAACGAGATGCGTCCCGAGCAGCGCGACGTAAAGGACGCCGAGGATCGTCGCGCCGGTGGATCCGATCATTTTGTCGAACGGCGCGCCGCGCAGCATCGCGCTGATCAGCGTGACGATAACGAACACGATGATCACCGCGAGGAACAGAAAGAAGTTCAACCAGGGCTCCTTCTGGAGCGAGATCGTGATTAGCGCGGCGCCTGCGACAAAGCCGGGAACCGGATCAGGTTTGAGCTGGAGCCGTTTCGCGAGCAGGTAAAACTCCCAGAGCGCCAGCACCATCGCGGTGGCTGCCATCGCGACGAACAGCCACCACAGCCATGAAATAAGAATTGACGCGATCAGAAAAGGAAGGACGATGACCGCCGTTAAAATTCGTTTCATCCGTGGTCCCTGTTAACCACTAGTTTCAAACCACCAAACCTGCGGTCTCTTCTTTGATAATCGACAATGGCTTCGAGCAAGTGGACGCGACGGAAGTCGGGCCAAAGCGTGTCGGTCACATAGATCTCGGCGTACGCGCTTTGCCACAGAAGAAAGTTTGAAATACGCAGTTCGCCACTGGTCCGGACGAGCAGGTCCAGCTCCGGCAGGTTTCTCGTGTACAGCTCGTTGGCGATGCGCTCTTCGGTGATCTCGTCGGGCCGGATGCCTTCGTCGAGCAAACGTCTGACTGCGGCACGCGTCGCATCGACGATCTCGGCGCGCCCGCCGTAATTCAAAGCGACTGTCAGGACCATGCCCTTATTACGCGCAGTCTGCTCGGTAGCGCGCTCGATCTCTTTGCGGACTTTATCGGGAAGCGCGCCGGTGCGTCCGATAGTCTGAAACTTGATGTTCTGCCGATCGATCGCGTCGAGCTCGATGCGGAGGTAATAGCGCAACATGCGCATCAGCGCGTCGACTTCCAAACGCGGGCGCTTCCAGTTTTCGGTCGAGAACGCGTAGAGCGTGAGCGCTCCGATACCCAGCCGCGCTCCGGTGTCGACAGCGGCGCGGACGGCTTCGACGCCCGCCCGGTGACCGGCAATCCTGGGCTGTCCGCGGTGCGCGGCCCAACGACCGTTGCCGTCCATGATGATGGCGATGTGCCGCGGTAGACGGTCCCACGCGAGGGCGTTCAGCAGCGTCTCTTCGCGCGTTCCTTTTTGTATAACTGCTGCGAAATCAGCAAGCATGAGTTGTCATTCTAACCTATGAATAACGGACTGAGACTAATGTTAATCCATTTGCAGGCGCGGTGGTTGCCGGCAGCGGGCGGCGCCCGGTGGAGATTGCCTCCACAATCGATTCATTATCGAGCTCGTTGCGGCCCACGGCCATCAACGTTCCGGCAATCGCTCGCACCATGTAGCGAAGAAATCCATCAGCAGTAACACGAATTTCCAGAATCGAATCTCGTGCTCGCCCGTCAAATCGATCGTCGATGTCGACTAGCATGATCGTGCGCACGCGATCTTCGACGTCTGACTGTGTCGCGGAGAAGGCGGTCCAATCGTGGCGGCCCAGGAACAACTCAGCCGCCGACCGCATCCTTCGTACGTCGAGCTTGCGTGCCTCCTGATGCGCGTAGCGTGACCAGAACGGCGAGATCACGGGCGCGTTGACGATGCGATAAACGTACGTCTTCTCAATCGCGGAGTAACGCGCGTGAAACTCAGCATCAACTACTTCAGCCGCGAGTACGCGCAGGTCTTTCCCAACGTTTCCATTGATCGCCGAGCGCAACTTCTCGGGCGTGATCTCGCGTTCGATCTCAACACTCGCGACCTGCCCTTCGGCGTGAACGCCCGCGTCGGTCCGTCCGGAACCGTGCACGTTCACCGTGCGGCCATCGATCAGCGACAGCGCCGCGGTGAGCTCACCCTGGACCGTTCTCAGATTTTCCTGAATTTGCCAGCCGTGGAAGTCTGTCCCGTCATACTGAAGCAGCAGCTTGTAATTTTCCATTTCTCATTTTCCGTTTGTCATTTTCCATTTGCCGTCTGCCGTTTTTCGTTTAAATGAAAAACGACAAACGGAAAATGACAAACGGAAAATGATCACTCTTTTCGACTTCCCGGTTTCACCACCGGCTCACCCATCTTGCACGCGTCGCAATCCGCCGCCTCGACTGACAACACTTTCAACGTTGCGAGCGCAACTCGCGGCACGCCCACGTCCGCCGCTCCCGCCGAGCGATCGATGATCGACGCAGCACCGACGACGTTCGCTCCGGCTTCGACGAGCGCGTCGATCGTTTCGCGCGTCGATCCGCCGGTCGTGATCACGTCTTCGACGACCAGCGTTTTCTCACCCGGCGTGACGGTGAAACCGCGGCGCAAACTCATCTTTCCACCAGCGTCTCGT
>DASURS010000010.1:0-3684 GCA_036279935.1 Pyrinomonadaceae bacterium | reverse complement strand
TCAACAGGAGACCGATCGGCCACTGGCGATCGCGTTTTTGATCGACGTCAGCAGGTCGCAGGAGTTGACGCTCGGCGACGAAAAAGGCGCGGCGCGCGGGTTTATCGAGAACGTGTTTCAGTCGAACAAAGACCTGGCTGCGATCATTCCGTTCACCGGTCTCGCTTATGTCGAGCAGGAGATGACGCGCGACGTGTTGAGCGTTTACAGGGTGTTGCAGCGCGTGGACGTTGCGGTGCCGGCGTATCTTGGTTCGGGACGGCCGCTGACGGGTATCCCGAGTGGTCCCGGTTTGCTGGCGCCTCCGGAAGAAGGGACGACGGCGATCTGGGACGCTGTGGCGCTGACCTCGCGAAACGTGCTCGCGAACACGCCGGGTTTGAGACGGCGTGCGATCATCCTGTTGACTGATGGGCTCGACACGACGAGCCGTCTTTCGAAAACTGACGCCATCAACAGCACGCTCGCGGCTGAGGCCGTGGTCTATGTGATCGGAATCGGAAACAAGGATGAGGGCGTCGATCGCGGCGCGCTTCGCGAACTGGCACAACGCACCGGCGGCCGAGCTTTTTTTCCTGACAAGAAGTTTGACCTGAAAGCCGCATTTGCGGAGATCGAAAAGGAGCTGCGCACTCAGTACCTGCTCGCCTATTCATCGACCAACAAGCGGCGCGACGGCGCCTACCGCAGGGTAACGATCGAAATCACCAACCCCGAACTACGCAAACAAAACCTCGAGCTCCGCCACCGCCCCGGCTACTTCGCAAAAGCCGGCGCATAGTTGTAGTTCGTTCAAAATAACTCTTGACATAGTTGGTCCAGTTCCCGTATACAAAACAGCTTCCGCCCGAACTCAGTTTTAGAAAGGGTGTGAGCGAGTTCAATAGATGATCAAAATGATGCACACAGAACACATCACCAAATGGCAACCGTCAGGCGCCGCGCGTGGTGTGCGTACGTCGTTCGTCGATAGCCGGTTCATAAGGCAATAATTCTGCGGGAGCGGACTCCCGCTCCCAAATCTCCAATAAAAATCGCGAGAATTGCATGGAGCGGGTTGCTTCCCTGGGAAGCTTCGAGACCCGCTCTATTTGTTTTTTGACATTCGAAATACCTTTTTGCGAAATCCTTTTTACGGGATGAAGGCAGGGAGTCTCTGCGCGTGCGCGCGCACGGTGATGAACTCGGTGCTTTGCGAGAGTCCGCGAGTTCGCCATCCTCAGGAGAAGTGTGCCTCGAAGTGTGTCCGCGCTCTCTAAAGCGCGTCGATTCGCAGCAGCGTTCTCTCTGCCTTCATCCGTTTTGTAACACAGATTAGACTAAGAAAGGAGGTCAACTAAGTGCCTTACGAAAAGATACAGATCGGCGGCGCGCAGAAGGAGATACTCTCCTGGGCCAACCACGACTTCGGTATCGAAGAGCAGGCCATGCTGCGCAACGTTTCACGTCTGCCATGCCTGTTCAAACACGTCGCACTCATGCCGGACGCGCACCTCGGCAAGGGCAGCATGGTCGGCTCAGTCATCGCGACCAAAGAAGCTGTCATTCCCGCGAGCGTCGGCGTCGACATTGGCTGCGGCATGATGGCCGTCAAAACGCCGTTCAAGAGCGGCATCCTCGACGGCAAGTTGAAGGAGTTGCGCTCGAAGATCGAAGAAGCAATCCCAACCGGGTTCTCGCAGTATCAGGAGTCGGTCGACGAATCCTCATACTGGGAAGGCTGGAACGACTTTCGCGATCTTCACGCAGGCGTTCGCGATCGCAAAGCGAAAGCGATGCAGCAGCTCGGAACGCTGGGTGGCGGCAACCACTTCATCGAAGTTTGTCTCGACACGGAAAACTTCGTCTGGCTGATGCTGCACTCAGGTTCCCGCAACATCGGCAAGGAGCTCGCCGAGCGTCACATCTCGACCGCGAAGAGCTTGTGGCGCTTGAGCGAGTTGCCCGATCCGGACCTCGCTTACTTCATCTACGGCACGCCGGAGTTCGAGGCGTACTGGAAAGATTTGGAGTGGGCGCAGCGTTACGCGATGAAGAACCGCGAGATCATGATGACGCGTTTGTTGAAAGTCTTTAACAAGATGTTCAATCATCGCCAGTCGTTCAAGCCGGAGCTCGCGGTCAACTGCCATCACAACTACGTCGCTCTCGAGCAGCACTACGGCGAACAGGTGTTCGTCACACGCAAGGGAGCGATCAACGCAGCGGCAGGAACCTACGGCATCATCCCCGGATCGATGGGCGCGAAATCGTTCATCGTGAAGGGACGCGGGTTGCCGGAGAGTTTCAGCTCCTGCTCGCACGGCGCAGGACGTAAGCTTTCGCGCGGCGCGGCCAAGCGAAGTTTTACGAAGGAAGATCTGGAGCGCCAGACGGCGGGCGTCGAATGCCGCAAAGACATGGGCGTGCTGGACGAGATTCCAGGCGCTTACAAGTCGATCGAAAAGGTGATGAAGAACCAGGAAGATTTGGTTGAAGTCGTCGCCGAGATCAAGCAGGTCGTTTGTGTGAAGGGTTGATCCCACTCGACTCTTCACGATTCACAAACGCTTCCCTTACACCCCACGCAAAAACCCAAGACAAAACGAGAGGAGGTGATCCGAATACTCGGCGGGACTTTCCCTGCCTTTGAGGAACAGAAACCTTAATCACCAGAAGTCAGCGAAGGGCGGATTGCGCCGCCCTTCTCACCAAAACACGAGAAATTTTCAGAAAAGGAGGTGCCGGGTGATGGCGCTCGATGGACGAGTACTCTTGCTAAACCAAACTTACGAACCGCTCGGCACTGTCAGTGTTGCGCGAGCGGTGATCATGACAATCAAAGAGACGGTGACGGTCGAAGAGCTTGACGGCGAACGCGTGCTGCGCTCCGCGCGAGCGCACTTTCCCGTGCCGTCCGTAATTCGTCGACGCGATTACATCAACGTGCGCCAGCGTCGTGAAGCCTCGGGCATGAAGCGCACGCGGATCTACATGCGCGACAAGTTCCGTTGCCAGTACTGCGGCGCGAAGAAGGCCGCGAGTGAACTGACGCTGGACCACATTCTGCCGCGTTCGCGCGGCGGCGATAACTCGCCGACGAACGTCGTGACGGCATGTGTTCAGTGCAACAACCGCAAGGGCAACCGCACGCCGTCGGAAGCGCGCATGCCGTTGCTGACTTCGCAGTCGGCGCTGCGCGTCAAGTTGGAGCGCGTCGTGCTTTGCCACTACGCGGAGGCGCGCACCGAGTGGCGCAAGTATCTGTTCATGGACGTCCACGACGACCGCGACGTGCGTGAGCGAGTCGATCGCGAGCGCATGCGCCGTCGCTAAAACCACAACCGCAAAAAGGTATTTCGAGTGTCAATAAACGAACCGTGATTTGTGCAAACAAACACGGACCAGGTGTAACGTCATGCTTCGAGCTTATTACAGCTTCTCTTAGTCCTTGCGGCCACTCCGGCCGCAACCCCTGAGTGTCTTCAACCAGTCTCCACATCGATCCGGAGACGCACCGCCATTGTGCTCGTTCAAACGAACGACGCTCGCGCCGGTGTGTGATTAAAGAAAGCGAAAAAGCAAAGAGCGTGAAACTATGACCATCGAAAACTTCATCCGCGACGCGCTTTACAAGCCGAACGACTACATCGCGTATCACGTGGGGCGCGAGTTAGCGGAAATGCACCCGGGAAAAACAGTCAT
>DASURS010000009.1:0-2287 GCA_036279935.1 Pyrinomonadaceae bacterium | reverse complement strand
GTCTTTTTCGGCGACGCTGCGGACTGCTTCCTTGATTTCGTTGGTGATGTGTGGAATGACCTGGATCGTCTTGCCAAGGTAGTCGCCGCGGCGTTCTTTCTCGATGACGGAGAGATAGATCCGCCCGGTGGTCCAGTTGTTGGCACGCGATAGGTGCGCTTCGGTGAAACGTTCGTAGTGACCGAGATCGAGATCCGTCTCGGCGCCGTCGTCGGTGACAAAGACCTCGCCGTGCTGGAACGGCGACATCGTGCCCGGATCGACGTTGATGTACGGATCCAACTTGATTAACGCGACCTGTAGTCCGCGGTTTTCGAGCAGGCAGCCGATGGATGACGCCGCCAGCCCTTTGCCCAGACTCGAAACCACGCCACCAGTGACGAAGATGTATTTAGGCATTCGCTCTCCCTGGATCACGATTGTCTACTGCGATCAGGCTCGTCGCCTGTGTTGTCCACATTAGCTTCCGCGCGATCGTCGCCGGCTTCGGGAGGATCGCCTGATTCCTGTTCACCGTCGTAACGTCCCTGCTTCAAATCTTCCTGGACCTGGACAGCCTTCTCCATTGCCGGGTCGAGAAACTTCTGTATTCCGATCACTCCGGCGCCGAGCAAACCCGGCCCTTCCTGCGCGCGGCGTTCGAACTCCTCTTTCGAAACGTCGTACGGCTTGCTCAGCCGGGACAATGCGAATAGCCCCGCCAGGACCAGCAAGCCGATGATGATTAATCCAATCCAGTCGCTCATGCAGTTTGCGCCATCTGGACCTTTAACAATTCGAGGTCTTCGGCGGTGTCGACGCCGATTGAAGCGGAACACGCTTCGACGACCTTGATCCTGACTCCATGAGCCAGCGCTCGCAACTGTTCGAGCGCTTCGATCGTTTCGAGCCGCGACTGTGGCCAGCGAGTGAACTCCAGCAACACGTCTCGACGATACACGTAAAGTCCCGTGTGCTTGCGAAAGATATTGAAAAGCTCGGGTTCCGCTTCCAACGCGTTTTCAGGCCCGCCGTACCGGCTTGCGGCCTCACGCGGAAACGGTATCGGCGAGCGCGAGAAATAAAGCGCGTGGCCGTCGTCGTCGGTCACGACCTTGACGAGGTTGAAATTCAATAGTTCGTCGAGCGACGCGATCGGCTCGCATGTTGTTACGATCCCGGCGCCGCCGGGTTTCGACATCTCCGCCGCCATTGTAGCGACTGCTTTTTCGATCGTCTCGGGTGAAATCAACGGCTCGTCGCCCTGGACGTTCACGATGATCTCGGCGTCGGGAATTTTTGTTGCGACTTCGGCGACGCGATCGGTTCCGCTCGTGTGATTGACGTCGGTCAGCATGGCCTCGAAGCCGTTCTGCGCGACCGTATCGACGATCTCCTGACTGTCGGTCGCGACGATCACGCGATTGACGTTTCGCGCCGCGCGGGCGCGTTCCGCGACCCAGCAAACCATGGGTTTACCGGCGATGTCGATAAGGGCTTTTCCGGGTAGACGAGTAGAAGCGAAACGAGCAGGGATGATGGCGACTGTATTTTTATTGGAGGAGTTTTGGGGATTGTCGCCCGTCTGATTCACGGGATAACAGCTTAGCTTGCGGCAGCGACGACTGTCAACGCGCACGTACTAGTTCAGTTTGCATTAGAACCTCAGCAAGAACAGGTCGGGAAGGGGGCAAGCAGAGCGCGCCCCCGCAGCATTCGAGACCTAAAGAGCGGGGGCGCACTTCGTTTGCTCTCTTCCTGACCTTTTCTTTACTTGCTGGATTATCAAAGTGAACCAGTCCCAACGCGCAGGTGCTTCGGAAAAGAGTTCGATCTCAACGTCAGTTGTTTGCAGATGGAACTGCTTGCCTCTTTTTCGACTTCAACTCCTGTGCAAGCACAGCGCCTGCGAATTGAAGTTTCAGCCGCAGTCGCAGTGCCGGATCACGAACACTATTCACTATTTGATCGGCACGGAACCAATCACTTGAAGCAAGGCTTGACAGAGTTGGATCGATTCTTATTTCGCTAAGACTCGACGGCACAACACCTAGCCGCGTTTGTGTGTCTCCAATCCTGGCATCCAGCCCAAAGGCAACAGGCGGCCTGGTTTTTGATGATGTTTTTGGCTCAGACGAATTAGCGTACTTTGCTGCAATGGACAAGGTCTCAAAGGCTCTGCGTGAGTCCTGCTTTGCGAGCATCGCAGCAGCTAACAGCGCCAATTCAGCTTTATAGGGGCTCGGCGAGGCTGCGTCCAATGCTTTGAGCGCTTTAGTTATCGACTCAAAACCTAAGACCTTATCCT
>DASURS010000008.1:0-4032 GCA_036279935.1 Pyrinomonadaceae bacterium | reverse complement strand
CGATCGAGATTCGACAGAATCCCGAGCGCCAACTGCGCTCGCCAACCAAGTCCGAATCGATCACGAGCGGTCATCATCCTCCTCCACAACCGCCACAGCCGCCGCCGCAACCACCACCACACGAGCTCCCGCAGGAACTGCCGCACGAGCTACCGCACGTGCTTGCGCATGAGCCCGACGTCTGTTGCGCGCGCGGAAACAACGTTGAAGTGTAAGCGAAATTCGGACCCGCCAGCGCGCCGACGCCAAACGTCGCCGCGAGCATCGTCGCCTCGACAGTGGCGCCGCCCGGCGCGAGCAGCGTAGCCCGATCGCGCAATCCACGATACAGACTCTGCACGTCCTCGATCGTTCTCTTTCCGCTTTCAGTCAGCCGCGGAAACGAGACAACGGCAGCGACGACGATCGCCACGATCGTCAGGACGATCAGAAATCCGACGTTCGTGCGACCCGCATCGAGCGCGATCAAAACCTTCGTGAAACCGACTCCGCTCAGCAGAAACGACGCGATAACCAGACGTAACAATCGCGCCTGCGTCACGTTTTCGTCCGGCAGCAGTTGCGCTCGTTTCAACGTCACGCCATACGGTTCGCACGCCTTCGACAACCCGTCGTCTTCAAACATCCACGCCGCTTCTCCGCCGCGCGCGTACTTCTTCAACAACGCCTGTTCGACAGGACGGCGCACCGAGTCAGGCGACGCATGGTCCGCGCGTTTCAGCGTCGTGCCTTCTGCGACGAGCAGACCGCGATCGACCAGCGAAACAGTCGCGAGTCGCAACACCTCCGTCTCGCCTCCGCGCAGGTACGCGATCAAGTAGGGATCGGACAGGTCGATCTTCGGCGCTTGCGAAGATTCAACACGCCGGCGCCAAACAACGAGACCGCCAATCACGACGCCGGCGAAAATCAGATAGAACAACAGGAACTGTGGCCCAGGGAGGTAGAACGGATTCATGGTGGGTCACCTCATTTGAGGGCGGCGGCGCGCGCCGACATGGCGCGGGCCAGGTCGATCAGATGAAAAAGGAGTGGCGCCGCCATGTCCTTTGGAAGCGCGTGTCTTTTTCTTGCTTCCGAAATCAGCTGAACGTTGGCGGAAAGTGTTTCGAGAGCGTCTTTGGGAGACGCCGCCGGGCTGCCCTCCAGCTCGAGAAGCGTTGAAGCGCAGGAGCGCAACGGTCCGGCAACGTCCGCTATCACGTCGCTGAGTTGCTCTTCGCGCAGGCTGCGCAACACGTAAGCTTCGCGCATGCGCAACGTCAGGTTCAGCAACGTCTGTTTGAGACGAAAGACTGCGGCGTCACGTGAAACGGACACCGACGCAAACGGATCATCGCCGTGGAGCACGCGCCGCCGCCGTGCGATGTCGGCGAACTTGACTGCGAACGCCTCAGTCGCCGGACGCAATTCACTTTCGAGCAGAAACATGACACGGAGATTGATCGCCGCCTGGGCCAACCGCAGCGGTTCGCGAAGTTGATCCGCCTGCTCCCGGCTAAATGATGTTAAGACGAGAATCAGATTGACGTCAGACGTCGGACGGAGTTTGCCTTCGGCGCCGCTGCCGTACAGGACCACGGAGCGGAGGTCATTGCCGAATGCTTCTTTTGCGGAGTTGACGAAATCCGTTAACACCGACGTAACGTTCGGGGGTAACGCTGCGGTGGATTCGGCGTTCATGATTTGGCGGTTGGGTCTATGCGGCTTCGCACAAAAAGTCGCTTTATCCAAAGCTGTCTCCCGCAAAGGCGCAAAGACGCAAAGCCGTACCAAGTTTATCAGAGCCTTTTCTTTGCGCCTTAGCGCCTTTGCGGGGGACTTACTTTCTTGCTCACAGGTCTCAATCTAGTTTGATTACTTTTTGTGCAAGGCCGGTCTATGTCGGAAAACCGCTTTCTTCAGTCACTCGTTGTGCCTGTTGAAAGTGTCGCCGTTCATGTACGGCGATGATCCGGTACGCATCGATCAGGCTGTAAGCAACCACACTCGCGACCGGAGATGTAATTACGATTCTCTCCAGATCCAGGTTCTGAGTGGCGCGCATCTTTTCGGCAACGGTGGCTTGTTG
This sequence comes from Pyrinomonadaceae bacterium, assembly GCA_036279935.1. Lineage (GTDB taxonomy): Bacteria > Acidobacteriota > Blastocatellia > Pyrinomonadales > Pyrinomonadaceae > PSRF01. Next base: position 1,961 of record DASURS010000008.1, on the reverse strand, counting down.
CGCGACGAAGTCGTGAATTATCGAACCATTTATGTCACTCTGCGCCGGCTGAAACTTTTTCGGCGCTTTGATCTTCCGCGCCGACGACGGGTCGAGAGACTTGATCAGTAACTTTCCCCACAAACCCGGAAGCACCGGCAGTTTCTGCCAGACGCTCGACTGCTTCTTACCGGCGAGGACGCTGTCGATCACCGGCAAATAGCCACTGTTGCTCGCGATCAGGTGATCGAAACACTGCCCTACGCTCCAGCGCTCGGGATTCGGCTTCCAGTTGAGTTGAACCGGCGAAAGACCACCGAACCGTCGCTCTGCATCATTCGCGATTGTCTCAAGCTGCTGGATAACACTCCCCAGATCGTCACTCATAAACCTCAATACCCCAATGCCATTCCATCTTTGCGCGGGTCCGACGCGCCCACCAAAGTCTTACTAACGGGATCGATCATGATCGCCTGCCCGCCGCCCATCGACGACCGCAACACGCCCGGCGGTTTCGCGCGCACATGGCCCATCGCAAGCAATCGCTGAATCACCGTCGCGCCCAACTCATCCTCCATCAGCACGCCCTTGCCGCTCATGAAGCGATAACGAGCGGCGTCGATCGCCTGTTGCAGTCCCATGCCGCGGTCGATCAAATTCACGAGCACCTGGACGTGGCCCTGCGGTTGAATCGCTCCGCCCATCACGCCAAACGACATGAACAGCTTCCCGTCTTTCATGACCATCGCCGGGATGATCGTATGAAACGGGCGCTTGCCGGGCTCGAGACGATTCGGATGGTCGGGACTCAGCGAAAAACCACTGCCGCGGTTTTGCAACACGATTCCCGTGTCGCCCGCGACGATGCCCGATCCGAACGCGTCGAACAGACTGTTGATGAACGAAACTGCGTTGCCGTCTTTGTCGACGACTGTAAGGTACGTCGTGTCGCTGCCGACATTGATGTCGCCCGGCGGCGGCGAGTCGAGGGCTTTGTTCGGATCGATCAGCGCGCGACGCCGCGCGGCGTACTCTTTCGAAAGCAACTGGCTCACCGGCACTTTCGCAAACGATGGATCGGCGATGTACCGGTTGCGATCGGCGAAGGCGAGCTTAGTCGCTTCGATCAGCGTGTGATAGTAGCGCTCGGGCTGCGCGCTCAACTTCTTGAGATCGAACCCTTCGAGGATGTTGAGCGCGATCAGTGCGGTGATTCCCTGCCCGTTCGGCGGGATCTCGTAGACGTCGTAGCCGCGATAGTTCGTCGAGATCGGCTCGACCCATTCATACTTCGTGGCGGTGAGATCCTCCATCGTGATGAAGCCGCCGTGCCGCCGACAGTAATCGACGATGGCTTGCGCGATCTCGCCTTTGTAGAACGCGTCGCGTCCGCCCGTGGCGAGTGTCCGGAAGGTGCGGGCCAGATTGGGTTGACGAAAGATCTCGCCGGCGCGTGGTGCGCGTCCGTTGACGAGGTAGTTGGCTGAAGCCGCGGCGTTCTGCTTGAGCTTGCCGACTTCAGCTTCCCAGTCTTCCGCCGTCTTTTCCATGACGGGAAAACCGTTTTCGGCGTACGCAATCGCGGGCGCTAGCAAGTCGGCCAGCTTCATCGTGCCGTACTTCTCGTTCAACGCCACCCAGCCATCGAACGCGCCCGGCACGGTGACGCTCTCCATGCCGAACTGCGGCATCTGCTTGATGTTCTTCTTCGCGAAGTAGTCGAGACTCAACGCGCGCGGCGCGCGGCCACTCGCGTTCAGTCCCTTTAACTCTTTTGTTTTGGGCCAGTAGACGAGGGCGAACATGTCGCCGCCGAGGCCCGTCATCATGGGTTCGGTGACGTTGAGGACGGCAGCCATGGCGACAGCCGCGTCGACAGCGTTACCGCCGCGCTTCAGGACTTCCAGTCCCGTCAGCGAAGCGAGCGGCTGGCTCGACGCGACCATTCCGTTTTGCGCGCGAACGACTGATCGACTCACTGT
>DASURS010000007.1:0-3486 GCA_036279935.1 Pyrinomonadaceae bacterium | reverse complement strand
AATGGATAACGGGCTGGAGGATGGAATCGCGAGTTTCTTCAATGTCATGCCACTGCTCTTCAAGGACGTCGAACAGTCAAAACCAAAGAAGCCATGGTGGAAGGTGTGGTGAGCTGATGAAGGCTGCTGTTATTACGCGTTTCGGTGGTCCTGAGGTGTTGGAGATACAGGACGTCCCCGCGCCACAGCCTGGGCCGGAGGAAGTCCTCGTTCAGGTTCGAAGTAGCGCCCTCAACCGCGCAGACTTGTTGCAGAGGTCAGGTGGATACGCGGCGCCGCCCGGTGCTCCTAAAAACATTCCGGGATTGGAATTCGCAGGCGAAGTACTGGAGTCGGGTACGAACGCTCACCGCTGGCGTAAAGGCGATCGCGTTTTCGGAATCGTCGGTGGCGGCGCTCATGCGGAATTTCTGACGACGCACGAGGATGCCGTGAGTGCCGTGCCGGCGAAACTCGACTGGCCCAACGCCGGCGCTATTCCTGAAGTATTCATCACGGCGCATGACGCCCTTCTGCAAGCGGGATTCAAAGCTGGAGAGAACGTTCTGGTCCACGCGGTCGGCAGCGGAGTCGGTCTGGCTGCAACACAACTCGTCAAAGCCCTGGGCGGACGTGCTTTCGGCACTTCCCGTACGCCTGACAAGATCGAGCGCGCGAAAACTTTCGGCCTCGAGTCGGGATATGCGGTTCCGGAGCCAGGCGCTTTGAGCGGGCTTCCTGCGTTTGCTCAGAAAGTGACCGGCGGCCGTGGCTTTGACGTCGTTCTCGATCTCGCTGGAGGTCCATATTTCTCAGCGAGCCTGAAAACGATGGCGCTGAAAGGACGCATCATTCTCATCGGCGGCGTCGCCGGCGGTAAGACTGAAGTGGATCTTTATCAAATCCTCGGCAAACGTCTGCACGTCATCGGGACGGTGCTCCGCGCGCGGCCTCTGGAGGAGAAGATCGCAGTTACCACCGCATTCGCGGAAGAAGTCGTGCCGCTACTGGCCGATGAAAGTGTCAAGCCAGTGATCGACTCTGTCTTGCCGCTCGAAGAGATCCAGGACGCTCATCGACGGCTCGAGTCCAACGAGACTTTCGGCAAGGTCGTGCTCACGATCTGATTGCTTACCGATTGCGTTTAGATGTAAATTGCCGTCCGTTACGCCGGCTCTCGAAATTCGCCTGCTATGGTCCCTCGCAAGCCCGCAAATCTGATCGTCGCAGCGCTTTGCGTCTGCATCGTATTCACGTCACCGGGTCCCGTCGCGGTCGCGCAGAAGAAGACTGCGCCTGTCGAAGCCACGCCTCCACCTGTCAGGGAAGAGTTCAAATTCGGCGACGTTGACTTGGAGGTGCTCGAACAGGCGGACCTGCTCGACCAGCGGTTTGAGCGCGACGGACTCGTGCTCGCCGACGAGTCGGCCAACGCCTATTTGCGTCGCATCGGGAAATCGCTCATCCCACGTGATCTCGAACTCGAACGAGTGTCGTGGAAGTTTCGCGCGCTCCGCGACCCGCAGCCGAATGCCTTCGCGCTTCCGAACGGTTCGATCTACGTCACCACCGGACTGCTGTCTCTCATCGATAACGAATCACAATTGGCGTCGATCCTCGCGCATGAGATGACGCACGTGATGCGGCGGCATACGTATGTACACAATCGCAGCAACCGCAAAAAATTTCTGACGATGAACGTCATGGCAGCAGTCGGCGCGTATGCACCCGGCGGCATTGTCGGAGCTGTCATAACCATCGTCACGACCGTAGCTCCGTTCATCATGATCGCGACGATCTATGGCTACAGTCGCGACCTCGAACGCGAAGCGGATCTCAAAGGCATCGACATGATGATCACCGCTGAATACCCGCCGGAAGAAATGGTCAGCGTGATGAAGCTGCTGGACCAGGACATCGAAGGCGAGAATGTCAGGCTCTTCTATAACGACCATCCCGCACTCGACGAACGCATCAAGTATCTGAGTAGTTATCTCGGCGCGCGCGCTGACAAGGTGACGCATCAGATGGAGCTGAATCGCGAGCGGGCGTCGTACTTTCGGAACATGGAACCCGTGATGCGGCACAACCTTCAGTTGGCGATCAATGCCGGGCGCGTTCGCTCCGCCGTTTACCTTGCGCAGCGCCTCGTGGACTTTCACGGCGACTCGGAAAATCTGTTTTGGTTGGCGGAAAGTTACCGCACGCTCGGACCTCGCGCGCCGCAGCTAACCGCAAAGGAGTTGACGAACAGCGGGAAGAAGACTGCCTCGAAAAACCGCGAGAAGCGCACAAACGAAGAAGAGGAGCGCGAACTGCTTGCGACCCCGGCCGGTAAGGACAACTGGCAAAAACACCAACAAATGGCGGAAGAGTTGTATCGCCGCGCATTGAATGCTGAGAAACCGGCGCCGGTGGCCCATCGCGGGCTCGGCATGCTTTACGAGAAGCTCGAACGAGGGACCGATGCCGTTGCCGAGTATGAGAAGTACCTCGAGCTGTCGCCCTCAGCGACCGATCGTGAACGAATTCAACGACGCATTGATGCGTTAAAGGAGAAGCTGAAATGAGTGTTCGACTTATCGCGTTGAGAATGCGAGCGACGATGTTTACGCTGGTGGCGCTGCTCATCGTGTTAGGCTCGCATCAGGTCCGCGCGCAGTTTATTCATCCGAAGATCAAGTCGAACGAAACCAAGATTGTTCGCATCGTGGTGTTGCCTGCGAAAGTGAATGTCGTGCGCGATAGCATGAAGGGTCCGGAAGGCATGGCCGCTGAGTCTGACGAGTTGAGCACGCGCGTGGCAGCGATGGTTGCTGAAGTTCTCTCGAAACAGAAACACATCACGACGCTGGCGAGTACGGCGGCGCCCGCCGAGGGCGACGCTGATCAGAAGTACAACGTCGCGGACTTTCAAGCTAAGTTTGACGATCTGTTGCCTAAGATCATGAAGAAGCGCAGCGACGTAAAGAAGGGTCGCTTCTCGATGGGCGACGAGGTGCTGAACCTGAATCTGGACAAGAGTGCAGACGCCGTCGTTTTCATTCGCGGCTCGGGGAAAAAACTGACGGGCGGCAAGACTGCGTTTACATTGCTGGTTGGCGGAGCTCCGGCTTACCTCCAATTACAGATCGGGATAGTGGATGCGCGAACTGGTGAAGTGCTGTTGTATACGGATCCGGATTTGGCCGGGGATCCGACGACGGCGATCGATCGGCTGCGCAAGGCCCTGGAGAAAGGGTTTAAAAAGCTACCCGAAGTTAAGCTTTGATCGACTTATCGCGGACTTTTCGCCAGTAACACACTGAGGCTGTTGCTTTCGGAATTACCCGTCACCAAGTCGATGGCGCCATCGGCGTTGACGTCAGCCGCGGTGATTCGCCATGCGCCTGATCCAACCGGTATCGACGCAGACTGCCTGAACCCACCGCGTCCGTCGCCTGACAGAACGCGTATGCTGTTGCCGTTTGTAGCAACGACGTCCATCGTCTTATCGCCATCCACATC
>DASURS010000006.1:0-24672 GCA_036279935.1 Pyrinomonadaceae bacterium | reverse complement strand
GTCGCGATAGCGGGGATCACGCTGAGGCCTTCGTTCTCGATCGCTTCGATCAGCGCATCGTAATGTTTCGTCGTTTTGCTGACGACTTGAGGACGCATCAATAACAACCCAATCGTCATTTCAGGATTGAGCGGCCGTCCGTACCACTTTTTATAAGCTTCGAAGCTTTCGAATAACTTTGGCGCAGCGGGGTGATAGATCGCCACGGATGCTACCTGCTGCGGCGCAGTTGTTTTCACGGATCGGAGCCGCTTGTCATGAACGTAATACTTCAGCGCGTAGAGCAACATCGACTGAATGTTCGCCGGCGTTGGTTGCAGGAAGTAGCAGAAGAGGTAGAGATAGTGTTTGGCGTCGGTGAGCGCGCCGGCAGTCGGCACAAATTTGAGAATGCCGGGCAAGCGATCGATCAGCTTCAGATAGTGGTGTCGATGTTTAGCTCGGTTGCCTTTGTCGTGTCTTGCGTAACGGCCCATCCAGCCGGCAAACTTGCCGACGTCCAGCTTCCCCATGCGCGTGTGCCGCATCAACTCGGGCATGCAGTTGATGACGACGACAGCGTCATGACGCTCTCGATAACGATCCAGCGCGGCGATAAGGCGCGACGCATTCTCGCCGTCCATCACGTGAATGACGAACACGACGTTCGCTTCCGAGAGATCGCCATCGACGTCCTGCCATTCGCGATCGCTCAGCGGCGAGCCGAAGTTGTACGCCGCGACTCGCAGATCGAGCTTGTACTGCCGATTTATCTCGCGCTCCGCGTTTTTCAGCGGCGCCAGCAGGCTCGAACCGACGTAGAGAACCGTGACGTTCATTGACTAAGCAACGCCCTCCAGCAGATCTTCGAGGTCGCGATTGATCTCGTGCAACTTATCGAGCACGTCCTGGTCCGTCTCCCAGTAACCGCGGCCGTTCGCTTCCAACAACCGCCGCACCAGCGACTGCGCGGAGTGCGGATTCAACTCCTTCAGACGCTCCAGCATCGACTCGTCAAACACAAACGTGTTTGCGACTTCGGAGTAAATCCAATCGTCAACTGCGTCCGCCGTCGCGCTCCAGCCGAACGTGTTCGACACGTGGTTCTCGATCTCGGCGACGCCGCGGAACCCGTGTTTCAGCATTCCTTCGTACCACTTCGGATTCAGCGTCTTCGCGCGCGTCTCCAAACGCACCGTCTCTTCCAGCGATCGGATCTTCACGTCGCGTGACAGACTGTCGGACAAATAGATCGACGGTCGCGCCTGCGCACGCTTCTCGACTGCCTTCGAAATACCGCCGAGATACTCGAAATAATGATCGACGTCCGTGAGCCCGATCTCGAACGTGTCAATGTTTTGGTAAGTCGCCTCGACGCGTGACAGCGCGCGATCCATGGCGATGCGCGCTTCCCTGCCCTCTATCGCTCGTCCTTTGGAGTCGCGGCCGTAGGCGAAACATTTGCGCGTGACGAAAAGATCGCCGAGCGTCTCTTCGCGTTCCCACTGCGAGTCCATCACCATGAAATTCACGTTCGTGCCGTAGTTGCCGGGCGCATTCGAGAAGACGCGAGTCGCCGCTTCGTCGGCGTCGCAACCATCGTGGGCCATCTGTTCAATCGTGTGCTTGCGGACGTAGTTTAATTCCGGCGGCTCGTCGAGCTGGGCCACCAGGCGCACCGCTTTGTCTAAAAGATGAACAGTCGGACTGAACAGATCGCGAAAGATGCCCGACACTGTCATCACGACGTCGATTCGCGGCCGGCCGAGATCTTCCAGCGATATCGCTTCGACGTTGGTGGCGCGATTTAAACCGTCGCGCACCGGACGAACGCCGAGCAGCCACAGTGCCTGGGCGACGCCTTCGCCGTGCGTTTTGATGTTGTCGAGGCCCCAGAGCACGAGGGCCATCGCTTCCGGATAGCGGCCATTCTCGTTCTTGTAACGATCGAGCAGGCTAGCGGCGACGATCTTGCCGCGCGCGAACGCGACCGCGGACGGGACACCGTACGGATTGATCGCGTGCGTGTTTCTGCCCGTCGGCAGGATGTCGGGGTTCTGAACAATGTCGGCGCCCGGACCCGGCTCGATAAATTCGCCGCGCAAGGCACGCACGAGCGAGTCCATCTCGTTGTTCGTTTCGAGCTTTGTGGAAACGGCTTCGAGCAGCGTGAATAACGGCCGCGCATCAAATCCGCGTTCTTCTGAATAGGCAACTGCTGCATCGGGTCCGTATTCGAGAAACACGCGGACGGCTTCATCGATGAACTCTTCCGGCAACGCGCGAATCCCGCTTTCCGGCCGATCGAACGACGCGATCATCTTCAGCACGTCGCCGCGTTCGGTCGCGGACGACGTCCGCCCGAAGACGTGCAGACCAGTAGGGATCAACCGTTGCTCGATCTCGAGCAACTGCTCGTGGAGCTCAAGAACCTGTTCGTCTCTAGATTTCGCCAAGCGGATTTTACGGAACAGCCGGGGTAAGTTTTACGAACTTCGCCTGCAGGACCTGCGCGAGCCGTCTCGTTTCTTTACTCGACTCAAATTCCTTCTGCGTGTCAACGACGACGACGTGCGCGCCCGTCTTTTGGAACGCGACCGCCAGCTCACGCAGTTCGGACTCGATCTTCAACTGCCGCAGCACGCGCACATTCATCCCGCTGCGGCGCAGCGGCACGTTCGAACGTCCATCGGTGAACAATAGCACCACGTTCTCGCCGAAACGATCGCCGACCAGGCTCAACAATTCAAGCGTGGTGACAAGGCCGGCGCCAAGCGGCGTACTGCCGCCCATGCGCAATGAATCCAGCACTCGACGCGCGCGCAGTATGCTTCGCGACGGCGTCAGATCGACGTTTGCTGTTTCGCCGTGAAAGGAAACGATTGCTACGCTGTCGCGATTCAGGTACGACTTCCGGAGCAGCTTTAAAATGGTGCTCTTCGCGCGCGCAATTCGGTTCGCCGCCATGCTGCCGGACGCGTCGATGGCGAAGATGTAAAGCGTGCCGCGCTTGTGTTTCAGCAGCTTGTAACGAAGCGCGCTCGGCGAGGCAGGCGTGACTTGTGGACCACTCGTCGAAGCTACCAGCGCGCGCAACGTGGCGTCGATCGCGATTCGCGCGCCCGCTTTCTTGAAACTGACGGCGCGCGTGTAGCGACCGCGCACGTGCGAGGTTGCGTGTTTCGCTCCTGATGAGCGGCGGCTGTGCGACGCGGCGCGGGCGCGGCCTGCCGCAGTCGTGCGCAGTTTCTCTTCGAGTCGCGACTCGGGCGATTTGTTCTCGACAGCCGGCGGCGAGGGCACGTCCGCCACGTTTGTTTTTCCGCCACTCGGCGCCGAGGCCCGCTGTCTTGGACCATTCGGTTTCTTGTTCTTGCGGGGACTGTCCGTCGACGGCGAGTTATCGCTTTTGCCGTCGCCATTCTGCGGCGGTTGGCCGGTTTGCGGAAAGATGGCGTCGACTGCCTCTTCGATCTGTTCCGTCTTTACGATTTCGTCTAACGCGTCGCGGCGCAAACGGTGACGCAACGACATTGCCGAGACGTCGCGGACGTGATGCTGAGTCACGTTTCGTCGCCCATCGAACGCCGCCAGCGCGCGCGCCGCTCGCATTATCGTGAGCTCGCCGCGATGGCCGTCGACTTTGAGGTCGGCGCAGAGCTGGGCGATCTGCGAAAGGATTGAACGGTCGATCGTGACCTTCCGCAGGTTGGCCCGCGCGCGTTGAATTCGTTTGCGCAGTTGGTCCTGCTCTTCTTCGTACCGCTCGTAAAACTCTTCCGGATCGCGATCGTATGCTTCGCGCCGTTCGAGAATGTCGACTCGGTTGTCGAGATAGTTTTCGGTTCTGACCTCGGCGTGCAGCCCGAAGCGATCCAACAACTGCGGCCGCAGCTCGCCTTCTTCCGGATTGCCGGAACCGACGAGCACGAACTGCGACGGATGCTCGACCGACACGCCTTCGCGTTCGACTTTGTTTCTTCCGGTGGTCGCGACGTCGAGCAGGAGATCGACTAGGTGGTCTTCGAGCAGGTTTACCTCGTCGATGTAGAGGAAACCGCGATTTGCGCGCGCGAGCAGGCCGGGATCGAATGTTTTTCTGCCTTCAGTCAGGGCGCGCTCGATGTCTATCGTTCCGCAAACGCGATCTTCAGTCGCGCCGAGCGGTAGTTCGACGACGGAGACAGGCGCGAGCTTCGAATCGAGAGACGTTTTCGCGGCGCAGTCAGTGCAGAGATTGCGGCGATCCTCGGGATCGCATTTGTAGACGCAGTGGTCCACTACTGAAATCCGTGGCAGGAGATCGGCAAGCGCGCGCACCGCCGTCGACTTTCCGGTGCCACGATGGCCCATGATCAAAACGCCGCCGATCAATGGATCGACGACGTTGAGGATCAACGCCAACTTCATTTCTTGCTGGCCGACAATGGCCGTAAACGGAAACGCTTTACCCATAGACAGAACCACAGATTACACCGAATTCGACAATTCTGATAATTCTCTTGACAAGCAAATAGAACGGGACTAGAGTGCCCCGCACCTCCCGACTGATACAGGTAAGCCCAGCTAATTTAGATTTTCTTTTGCGTGTGGGGCTGTCGCGCGCCTTACTTTCTCCTTCACAACTGAGGACCCGTCCTTAGTTTGCTTATTTGTGAGGGGACTCATCACTCTGGTCACCCCCCAGCGACTGGAGCTGCCTCTTCAAGCCAGGTAAAGCAGGTTTCCATCTGCGTGCAGAACCGTGTGGTTCGCCGGCGGGCGAACTGTCCGTTCTGTATCACAAACACCGTGTTTGCAGCTCCTAGGAGGACATAGTCACATGAGGAAAGTTCTACCTATCTTAACCCTTCTATTGTTTGCGGTTGCGCTCGTTTTGCCTCTGAGTGAACCGCAGTCCGTCGAAGGTCAGAGCGCGACTGAAGCCCTGACGACCGACATGGATGCCAAGACCGACGACTTGTTCAATGGCTTTGGCGCCCGGGGCACACCCATCGAGGAATGCGTTAATGAGCCTGTGGCGCCGACGGCACGCGGCAACGGCAGGTTCGAAGACAACAAGTTCATCTTCTCCGAACGCGAGACGATCGAAGACGGCCTTGGACCAACCTATAACGACGTTGGCTGCGTCGAGTGCCACCAGTCAGTTGACGTCGGCGCATTCAGCCAGGCAATGGAGTTCAGGGCGGGCCATCTCGATATATTCGGACAGTTCGTCGATGCACCGGGTGGACAGTTGATCCATGCGCGCGCCACCGATTCGGACATCGTCGAGCACATCTCAACCGCGGAAACCGTGAAAGCATTCCGCGTGACATTGAGCACGCTGGGCGACGGTTTTATCGAATGCTTGTCGAACACGTCGCTGCAAAATAACGTTGCGGCGCAACCCTCCGGTCAGCGCGGCGTCCTGACCGCAGTTCCGGTGACGGAAGCCAACAACACGCTGCGCATCGGCCGTTTCGGCTGGAAAGCTCAGCAAGCCAGCCTGGTTTCGTTCTCGGGAGATGCTTACCTGAACGAGATGGGCATCACCAATCCGTTCGACGGTTTCGGCGGCCGCAGTTCCAGCGCGGCGGATGCCGGAACTCACGAGAACCCGGCCAGCACCGCAGAAGGCATCATCAACGTCACGTTCCCGTCGCCATTCGATCCGGTCCCGGATCCGGAAGATGACGGAGACGACGTGCTTGCTTTCGCGGACTTCATGGCCGCAACGCGCGCTCCTGGCCGTCAAAACCCGCTTCCCGCGGCAGCAGTACGCGGCGACTCATTGTTCAACGCCGTCGGCTGCAACGTGTGCCATACGCGCACGTTCGTCACCGCCGCTCCGGGCACGTTGATCAATGGCGGAGCATTCGCAGTGCCGACAGCGCTCGGCAACAAGATCATTCACCCGTTCAGCGATTTCGCCCTTCACAACGTCGGCACGGGTGATGGCATTGTGCAGAACGCCGGTCAGGGTTCGGCCAACATGTTGCGGACGCCGCCGCTCTGGGGCATCCGCGCTCGCAACAGGCTGATGCACGAAGGCCTGAACGTCACTATCTTCGATTCGATTCAGCTGCACGCCGGACAGGCCACTGCTTCGCGAAATGCTTTCAACTCGTTGACGGCAGCGCAGCGGAACGATCTCATCGCCTTCGTCCTGTCGCTATGATTCTCAGCGGCAGACGGTCCTGACGAAGCACTATCCCGAAGCTCGCCGGAGCAGTCACGATCCGGCGAGCTTCGGTTTCCTGCGAGGGTCAATCGATGCTCAGAACACTCTCAATAGTCTTAGTGTGTGTATTCATTGCGGCTTGTTCCCGCGGCAGACAGACTGTCGTCGAGGCGCCGCCAGTCCCGAAACCATCTCCTGTTGACACGCCGGCGCAGAAAATTGATGTCGCAGTCGCGGCGAAGCTTCCCGAAGTGCAGGACGCGGTCAAGCGAGTCTTCAAGAATGCGGCCATGCTTGATCCGTCGTACAACCCGAACTTTCTCGCCGGCGATTTCAACGGCGATCGTTCAGAAGACATCGCCGTCGTGCTCAAGCCCATCGACGTTTCCGAGATGAACCAGGAGTACCCGCCCTGGCTGGTGCGCGATCCGAAATCGGAAGCCAGCCCGCGACAAGCTCTTCGCATAGCGAAAGACGAAGTGCTGCTGGCCGTCATTCATGGCTATGGTGACAACGACTGGCGCGATCCGCAGGCGACGCAAACTTTCGTTCTCAAGAACGTTGTCGGCAGTGACCTCCGCGTGCACACCGGAAAAGAGTTCGTCGAAGCGAACACCGGACGAAAGCTGCCGCGGCCACAGGGCGACTTGATTGGCGAAACGCTCGGCGGCACTCCGGGTTACCTCTACTTCGCAGTCTCAACTTATTCGTGGTACGACCCGAAGACGTTCAAGGCGCAGCCCGAGGCCGGTCCCTTCCACAAGTCGCGACCGATGCGCGCGAACGCTGAAAAACCACAGCGTTCCCACGCACAAAAAGCGCCGCCGATCGCAAAGATAACGACCGAGGAATTAAAAACAAAAATCAACGCCAACGAGCCCGTCGCCATCATCGACGTGCGAAGCTCCGAGGGCTACGCAGCGAGCAAGACGACCATCAAGGGCGCGTGGCACTTCAAGGTGCGGCGGCTCAAGAGCCGTTTCAAGTTTGCTCCATTGAATAAAGTTCCCCGGGATCGCGAAGTCGTAACTTACTGCGCCTGCCCGAACGACGAGTCGGCTATTACAGCGGCGCAGATCTTTCAGGAGGCCGGCTTCACACGCGTGAAGGTATTGCAGGGCGGCTGGACGGAGTGGGTGAAAAATAACGGCCCGGTGCAACCGAAGTAGACCTTTGGGCGGCTAATCAGTTATATCTGTGCGTCTGTGGTTGCACCCACTCTACTAGAGGTCAGCAAGCTCGGATGTGTGCGCGGAGATCGGCGGCTCTTCAGCGGCCTCGATCTATCAGTGCCGGCGGGCACGTTTGTACAGGTCACCGGGCCGAACGGCAGCGGCAAGACCAGCTTGCTCCGCATTTTGTGCGGACTGCTGGCGCCTGCCGAAGGCGAGATCAAGTGGCAAGGTGAGAATATTCGCTCATTGGGTGAGGAGTATTTCACTTCGGTCACCTATCTCGGCCACCGGCACGGCATCAAAGACGAGCTCAGCGGCATCGAAAACCTACGTATCTCCAATGCCTTAAATGGCATTGAAACTAGCAAAGAACGCGCGCGCAGCGTGCTGGAACGAATGGGTCTCGGCGGACGTGAGTCACTTCCGGCACGGCTCTTGTCAGAGGGGCAGAGACGACGAGTGGCCCTGGCGCGTCTTCTTATTTGTGAAACCAGGCTCTGGCTGCTCGACGAGGTCATGACCTCGTTAGACAAAGGCGCCATGGCCTTGATTAGATCTTTGATTGAAGAGCATCTGGCGGGCGGAGGTATCGCGATTGTCGCTACGCACCAGGAATTACAGTTGGCGACAGGCTCGACCATGCGACTCGAACTCGCGACGTGAACTCCCCTTCGAGCTTATCGATGTTGCGCTGGATCGTTTGGCGCGATCTGACGCTGGCGTGGCGTCGCCGCTCAGACATGCTCTCGACCGTCTTTTTCTTTGTCATCGTCGTGAGTCTTTTTCCGCTCGGCATCGGTCCGGAGACGCAGTTGCTGAGGTCGATCGCACCGGGCGTTGTTTGGGTGGCGGCGTTACTGGCGTCGATGCTGTCGCTGGGAAGATTGTTTGCGAATGATTTTCAGGACGGCACGCTGGAACAGTTATTATTGACGCCACAACCGTTGTTTCTGGTGGTGCTCGGGAAGGTTTTGGCGCACTGGATCGTCGCGGAAGTGCCGCTCGTGCTGGTTGCGCCGCTGGTTGGGCTTCAGTTTGATCTTGAAAAAGAGACGCTCGCGGTGCTTTTGATCAGCTTGCTGATCGGCACGCCGATTTTGAGCTTGATCGGATCCGTGGGAGCGGCGTTGACATTGGGATTGCGTGGCGGTGGCGTGCTGATCTCGCTGCTGGTTTTGCCGCTGTACATTCCTGCGCTGATCTTCGGCGCCGGCGCGGTGGAAGCGACGATCATGGGGACGAGCCCTTCGCCACATCTTTCCCTGCTTGGAGCTTTTGCGATCGTATCGTTGATCTTCTCCCCATGGGCAACGGCGGCAGCGTTACGCATTTCTGTTGAGTAATCGCGGACTATAAACAATGAACCTGTACAAATACGCTTCACCAGCAATGTTCTATCCACTGGCGGGCAAGATGATCCCGTGGTTTGCCATACCCGCGGCGATCCTGTTTGCCGTCGGTATGTACGTGGGTTTCTTCATCGCGCCAACTGACTTTCAACAAGGCGACGCGTACCGGATCATCTTTATTCACGTTCCGGCCGCATGGATGGGAATGTTTCTCTACGTGCTGATGGCCGTTTACGCGGGAGTCGGTTGGGCATTCAACGCCCGGCTGGCCTCGATGATGGCTTCGTCGATTGCGATCACGGGCGCGATGTTCACCGCGATCTCGCTGGTCACCGGCGCTTTGTGGGGGAAACCGACGTGGGGCGCATACTGGGTCTGGGACGCGCGCATGACGTCGTCGTTGATCCTGATGTTTCTCTACATCGGCTTCATTTCGCTCCAGGCTGCAATTGACGATACGCGTCGCGCGGATCGCGCAGGCGCGATTCTCGCACTTGTCGGTCTCATCAACGTCCCCATCATTTACTTTTCCGTCCAGTGGTGGAATACACTTCACCAGGGCGCGACAATTCGCATGCTCGCAAAGCCGACCATCGCTCCGCCGATGCTGGCTGCGATGCTGATCATGCTGGCGGCATGTTGGCTTTACTCAGTGGCCGTCGTGCTCATTCGCCTGCGTTGCATTATTCTTGAGCGAGAACAGAACGCGTCTCGATTTGTGGAGGTGAATGCCTAATCATGGAATGGCCAGATCTATCGATGGGACGCTACGGCTTTTATGTTTGGGGTTCGTACCTCTTCTCTTTGATAGCTTTCGTCTGGGAGCTCGTCAGCTTGCACCAACGCAAGCGAGCGCTCAGGCAACAACAAGAATCCTCTTCAGTGTCTCCTCCGGTTTTGAGAGGGAGTGCAAATGAAACGACGTCATAAACGAATCGGAATTATAGTCATTGGTCTGGCGGGCCTCGGCTTCGCCTCTTTTCTGGCGCTGAACGCTTTTCAAAACAATCTCGTCTTCTTCTTCAGTCCTACGCAAGTAGTCGCGAAGGAAGCGCCGGTCAATCGGACGTTTCGCATCGGCGGACTCGTCGAGAACGGCACGCTCAAGCGCGACGGCGACGGTTTGACCGTACGCTTCACCGTGACTGACACGGCGGCAAGCATTCCCGTCGTCTACAAAGGAATTCTCCCCGACCTCTTTAAAGAAGGACGCGGCTGTGTGGCCCAGGGTCGCATCGGCGCCGACGGCGTGTTTCAGGCCGATGAAGTTCTCGCCAAGCACGACGAGAACTACATGCCACCTGAAGCCGGCGCTGCGATCGACGCTGCGAAGCACGAACGCGAAGCCGCGAAATCCGTAGTTCCAAACTAGAAAAATCGAATGATTCCCGAGATAGGTCAGTTTGCACTCATCATCGCGCTGTTGCTCGCGCTGACGCAGGCGACGCTGCCGCTAATCGGCGCCTCGAACGGCAATCGCACCTGGACCGCGCTCGCGATCCCAGCCGGACAGGCGCAGTTCATCTTTGTGGCGATCGCGTTCTCGTGTCTGGCGTATTCATTCATCACCAACGACTTCTCAGTCCTGAACGTCGCGACGAACTCCAACTCGCAACTGCCGTTGCACTATAGGCTGGCAGCGACGTGGGGCTCGCACGAAGGATCGTTGTTGTTGTGGACGTTGATGCTGGGACTGTGGACAGTCGCCGTCAGTCTCTTCAGCCGGCACTTGCCGGAGGAGATGACCGCGCGCGTGTTGAGCGTGATGGGGATCGTCAGCGTCGGTTTTCTGCTGTTCATGTTGCTGACGTCGAACCCGTTTGCGCGTCTGTTTCCGGTGCCGCCGGATGGCCGGGACTTGAATCCCCTGCTCCAGGATCCGGCGATGGTGGCCCATCCGCCGATGCTGTACATGGGGTACGTCGGTTTTTCCGTCGCGTTTGCTTTTGCGATCGCGGCGCTGATCGGCGGGCGGCTCGATGCGACCTGGGCGCGCTGGTCGCGGCCATGGACCACGGTCGCGTGGATGTTTTTGACGTGCGGCATCGCACTCGGAAGTTTTTGGGCCTACTACGAACTCGGTTGGGGCGGTTGGTGGTTCTGGGATCCGGTTGAAAACGCGTCGTTCATGCCGTGGCTTGTCGGCACCGCGCTGATTCATTCGCTGGCGGTGACTGAGAAGCGCGGCGGTTTCAAGAGCTGGACGGTGCTGCTTGCGATTGCGGCGTTTTCGTTGAGCTTGCTGGGAACGTTCCTGGTTCGCTCTGGCGTGCTGACGTCCGTACACGCGTTCGCGACCGATCCGAAGCGCGGCATCTTCATTCTCGCGTTTCTCGTGGTCGTGATCGGCGGCTCGCTTTTTCTTTACGCGTGGCGCGCGAAGCAGGTCGGGTTGGGCGGCAAGTTCGAGGTGATCTCGCGCGAGTCGCTGCTACTGGCCAACAACGTTCTGTTGACGGTCGCCGCTGGATCGGTGCTGCTGGGAACGCTTTACCCGTTGATTGTTGACGCGCTCGGCGGAGCGAAACTCTCCGTTGGCCCACCGTATTTCAATCTCGTGTTTGTGCCATTGATGGCGCCGGCGATGTTCCTGATGGGCGTCGGGCCGATTGCGCGTTGGAAGAAAGCGAGTTTGCCTGAACTGGCAGTCAGGCTGCGCTGGGCGTTCGTAGTCAGTCTGGTCACGGCTATCGTGCTGCCGTTCGTTGCTGGTCAATGGAAAATACTCGTCAGCCTCGGACTGTTGCTGGCGATCTGGATCGTCGCGACGATCTTCCTGAACCTTTGGGAGCGCGTGCGCGTGACGTCCGGCAAGTTGACCACGTTCCAGAAACTGAAGAACCAGAGCCGCAGTTATTACGGCATGCAGGTCGCGCACCTCGGCGTCGCGGTTTTCATCGTCGGCGTGACGCTGGTGACCGGTTACCAGATGGAGCAGGACGTGCGAATGGAACCGGGCAGCACTGTCAACGCCGGCGGTTATGAGTTTCGCTTCATCGGCGCGCAGAACGTTCAGGGCCCGAACTATGTCGCTGCGCGCGCGGAGATCATCGTCAGTCGCAACGGCAAAGAGATCGAGCGCATGTATCCCGAAAAGCGCAACTACACTGCGAGCGGGAACGTGATGACTGAAACCGCGATTGACAACGGACTGTTTCGCGATCTCTACGTCTCGCTTGGCGAACCGGTCAACGCCGGCGCCTGGAGCGTGCGTGTTTACTACAAACCGTTTGTCGGTTGGATCTGGTACGGCGCTGTGTTAATGGCGCTTGGCGGAGGTCTCGCACTCAGCGATCGGCGTTATGCTTTGGCGAGGAAAAAAGCAATGGAAAAGAAACCAGTTGCCGGCGCCGAAACTGACCCGGCTGTTTCATCCGTTCCATCCGTGGTTTAGCAATGCTTCGTTACTTAATTCCACTTGGTCTGTTTGTCGTGCTCGTCGTCTTTCTGGCGATCGGGTTAGGACGCGATCCGCATGAAGTGCCGTCGCCGTTGATCAACAAGGCGGCGCCGGAGTTTCGCCTGCCGCAGCTTAAGCAACCGGCGCAGACTTTTGCCGGCGCCGACATGCGCGGCAAAGTCTGGCTGCTGAACGTTTGGGCGTCGTGGTGCGTGAGTTGTCGCGACGAGCATCCGTTGCTGCTCGAATACGCGAAGTCGGGCGCGGTGCCGATCTACGGTCTCAATTACAAAGACGATCGCAACGAAGCGCTGAACTGGCTGGGCGAACTGGGCGATCCGTATGTGTTGAGCGCCGCCGATGTTGACGGTCGTGTCGCGATCGATTTCGGCGTCTACGGCGCGCCTGAGACTTTCGTTATCGATCAGAACGGAATGATCCGTTACAAACAGATCGGCGCCATCACGCCCGACGTCTGGTCCGGAAAG
Source organism: Pyrinomonadaceae bacterium (assembly GCA_036279935.1). GTDB lineage: Bacteria > Acidobacteriota > Blastocatellia > Pyrinomonadales > Pyrinomonadaceae > PSRF01. Next base: position 12,118 of record DASURS010000006.1, on the reverse strand, counting down.
ATCCTGCCGCTGGTGCAGGAATTGAATCGCGCCGGTGCGGGAACTGGAGCAGCGAAATGAGGCGTGCGCTTTTATCGCTCTTGTTGCTCTGCTTCGTCGCTCCGGTTGCGTTGGCGCAGGAAGCGCAACCGATGGGCGAAGACCCGGTAATCGAAGCCCGTCTGGCGAACCTCTCGAAAGAGCTTCGCTGCCTCGTCTGTCAAAACGAAACGCTCGCCGATTCGCGCGCCGGACTTGCCGAAGATCTTCGCCGCGAGATTCGCGAGCAGATGAAGGCGGGAAAAAGCGACAAAGAGATCGTCGCGTTTCTAACCGATCGTTACGGACAGTTCATTCTGTACCGGCCGCGCGTGACGCCCGTAACTTACCTGCTCTGGTTCGGCCCGTTCGTGCTGTTGCTTGCGGGATTGGCCGTGCTCTTCCGTTACATCAAAACCCGTCGTGATGCGATTCCCGAGGATCCGTTGACTGTCGAGGAACGCCGGCGCGCCGAGGAATTACTTCGATCATGATTCTGTTCTGGCTGATCTGCGCCGCGTTCATTGTGATAGCGCTGGCCTTCATCCTGCCGACTGCGTTGGAACGCAACGAGAAGTCTCGCCGCGCAGTCGCCGACGAGAGAAAACAGGCGAACATCGCCATCTATCGCGATCAACTCGCGGAGCTCCAGTCTGACTTGCAAAACGGCATCGTCAGCCAGGAACAGTACGCGCAGGACCGCGACGAGATCGAACGCCGCCTGCTCGAAGACACTGCAGCCGCGGCTGCACCGAAGACGCCGAAAACGGCTACGGCTCAACCGCAGAGTCGCAGCACGGCTTACGCGCTCGCGATCGGGCTGCCGCTGATTGCCGTGATCTTCTATCTTCAGATCGGAAGTCCGAAGGGCATTACGGATCCAACCGGTGGCGGTGTTGCCGGCGGTGGCGGTCCGTTCTCCGCTGCGGGGCCGATGGAGGGCGGCGGCGAACGCTCGCAGGAGCAGATTGAAGCAAACGTTACAAAGCTCGCGGACCGTTTAAAGACCAACCCTAACGACGCCCAGGGTTGGACCATGCTGGCGCGCTCCTACAACTCGATGGAACGCTACGGCGAAGCGACCGGCGCTTACGCGAAGGCAACCGAGCTGCAGCCGAACGACGCCGACCTGTGGGCCGAGTATGCGTTTGCGAGTGCGATGGCCGCCGGACAGCGTCTGGACGGCAAGCCGCTGGAGCTTGTGAATCAGGCGTTGAAGGTCGATCCTGAGAATGCTAAAGCGTTGCAACTCGCCGGCAGTGCCGCGTTTCAGGCGAAGGATTACAGAAAAGCCATTGATTACTGGCAACGTGTGTTGAAGAAAGTTCCGCCGGATTCGGAAGTGGCGCAAACTATTACGGCACGAATCAACGAAGCGCAGTCGCTGGCGGGTAAGTAAAAAGCTGGCTGACCGATAAGTAAAAACTATGTCGAGAGAAAACCTCCTGTTTGGAATTATTGGAATACTACTCGGATTCATCGTCGGGTTCATGTTTGCCAGTTCGATGAGCCAGAAGACGCAGCAGGCGCAGGTCGCGGCTGGCACGCAGGCGATGCCCGCGGATCACCCGCCGATTGCCGGGCAAAATCCCGGGTCCTCAAATCCGGACGACGTGCGCGCGCAAGTCACGTCGTCGATCGAGAAAGCGCGGAGCGAGCCGAAGAACTTCGAAGCGCAGCTCAAAGCGGCCGAACTCTACTACCAGATCCAGCGCTATGATCAGGCGATTGAGTTTCTGCTCAAAGCAAACCAGCTAAATCCCACGGACTATCGCACCGTCGTGATTCTTGGGATGGTCAACCTCGACGCCGGCCACTACGATACGGCTGAGAAGTGGTATCGCGCAGCGCTGAAGATGAAGGACGACGACATCATGGTCGCCGCGGGTTTGGCGGAAGCGACGCTGCAAAAAGGCGACGCGAAAGGTTTGGAAGAAGCGATCGCGAAGGTTGAGAAGATCGATCCCAACAACCAGGATCTGACTCGATTCAAAGAGAAGCTGACCAGCTTGAAGAGCGGGGGGAAGTAGCTAAGGCGCGATCTGCATCCTCACCACGTTCGCCAGCAGTATGCGATTGATCTTCCCGTCCTTGCCTGTCACCACAACCTGACCATTTTCGATCGTCACTCGTCTGATGCCGCTCATTGAGCGGTTGATCAGCGTGCCGTCGTTTGTCTCGATGATGAGTCGAGGTCCGATTTCGGGCTCGGGTTCGGGAGCCGCCGGCTTCGCAGGCTTCGGCGGTGGTGTTTCAGTTGCTTTGCGTGCCTCTTCTTCGGTTGCCGGCTGCTCGACTGGAGGCGGTTCCTTCGTTCGCGGTGTTGGTTGACGGCGTGAAGTCGTTGGAGGAGTGGCCGCGGGCCGGTTACGGCCGCGCGTGTTTCGCGGCGTCGTAGTGCGTGTGGTTTCTGTCTCGGTCCGTTTTTCGGCCGTGGTTCGTTTCGGTGTCTCTACCGGTTTTGCTTCCGGAGTAGGCTCAGGTGTCGGTTGCGGTGTCGGAGCGGCGGCCACTTCCGTTGCCGGCGGTTCAGGCTCCTCGATCCTCGCGCCTACGGATGAGACGCGCTTAGTCTTTCTGCCTGCGACTGCTGTTGTTTCAGTTTTTTCGGCGCCGGCTGATTCGTCCTCCGCGATGTCGGGTCCGCCGGGGATCGGTTCGAACGAGCCGCCAAAGAAGAGTTTGTAACTTCCCTGCTCGTCGTTCGGGCTGCGCGCTTCGATGCGCAGGATCAGGTCTTCGCGTTTGCGAAGATAGATGCCCTTCGTGACTGGTGCGGTGCTCTCCGCGTACAGCGACAACTTCAACAACGGTCGCAACGTCACGGCGGTGAACACGTCGAGATCGCCGTTGAGGTTCGTGCTCTGGACGGTGATCAGTAGGTCGCCGGGCGTTCCTGTGAAGCGAAAGTAGTGATCCGTCAGACGCGAATCGCCAAGATCGCGCGCCTCGATGCGTCCGGAGACGCTGTTTGCACGCACTGGTGTGGGAGCGCCGACGTCGAGCGACTGCGCGAGCGACACGCTTGCAGTGGTCAGGAGAAGAACGAGGAACAGAACGAACTTACGTGCCATATTGCGCCGCAAAGCATATCAGATCTGGGTTATCCTAGTCGCATGAAGTTAAGTCGTGTGGTTTCGTTGTTGTTCCTTCTGTTGTCTTCCCTTCCTGCTTTTGCGCAATCGTGGACGGCCAAACTCGATAAGGACATTCGCTTCTACCAGGCGACTGATCTAGGCGTCGTCGTGGTGGGCACCGAGAAGTCGCTTTACGCGATCGACGGCTCGACGGGCGACACGCTCTGGCGACGCAAAGACACGTCGCTCGACGAGACTGACGTCGCGCCCGTTCCCGGCACGCAGTTACTGCTGCTCAACCTCGAGAAGAGTGACAAGTCGCGCGTCGAGGCAATCGATCTTGTCACCGGCAAGTCGATCTGGCGCAGTGACAAAATCAAAGGCTCAGTGATGCAGATCGCCGTCGACTCTGAGGTGAACTTACTCGCCGTCGTTCTGGTGAAAGACGCGAAGAACCGCGCTCGTGACGGTTTCAAGCGACGCCCGCTAGTGCACGTGCTCGATCTGAAATCGGGCGATGAGTTGTGGAAGTACGAAGGCAGCGAGGTCGAGATGATGCCGTCGCGCTGGTTCGACGACGCGGACAAGGATGTCGATTACACGCTCGACAACTACTATCCGCCGGCTTTCATCGGCGGGCGTCTTTACGTCTTCTACGAAGGAGTGACGTCGTTTGACGCGCGCAGTGGGAAGGAACGGCTGCGCGAGAAGTATCGCGTCAACGAAGAAGGGCTTGCGTTGACTGAAGCGGAACCGATCTTCAGCGATCAAACTATCTACGTCTCAGGTCGCGGCCGCGTGCGCGCGATCTCGCGTCAGAGCGGTGATACGGAGTGGGAAGCGAAGGATCTCGGTCTCACGCCGGAGATGCTGCTCGTTGGCGACGTGCTATTCGTTCGCACCGGCGGGCAGTTTACGAGACTGAAGGATGGCGAGACTGTGGAGCGTGGTCCATACGGCGTCAGTGCGATCGACGCTGCTTCGGGGAAGGTCTTGTGGCGTTACAAAGGCGCGGACAAAGGCATCACGAACCTGCTGCTGCCGGATGCAACAACGATCGCATTTGCCGATCGCGACGATCTCATGCTGATCGATACTGCTATCGGTAAGCGTACCTTTCATAAGTCGCACAAGATCGAGCGTGCTTCGTTTGGGCTTATCAACGAGAGTGGAGCGATCGTGATCGGAGGACAGTCGGAGATAGCGGCGTTTGATCGATCGACCGGTCAGGAACTCTGGCGCGCACGGCACACGCCCCCGGGTCGTGGAGTGCTGCGAACAATCGGCGCGATCGCGGCGCGCGCGGCGTCTTTGTACTTTCGTTATGGCGGCACGGCGACGACAGCGTTTCGCGGCGTTCAGGTAGCGCGGACGGTCAGTGGCCTAAGCTGGTCGCGCTCGTCGATTTCAAATCTGCAATCTCTCGCTACATCCTCGTCGCGACGTAGCCGCGGCTCGCGTCTGCAATCGAGCGTCGTCGATCGCATCGATCCCGCGCACCAACTCGATCGCCTCTCACGTTTCCTGTGGCACCGCGATCGGCTGGCAAGTCTACGCGGCCAATGGATGTACTTCTACACTGATCTCAAAAACCGCGACGGCAACGGCCTTGCCGGCGTGAACGTCAACAACGGCCGCACCGAACGCGAAATCCGCCTCTCAGAACTCGATGACCGCTTCGTCGCCGACGAGGCGTTCAACGTGATGTACGTCGCCGACGGCAGCAGGTTGTTTGGACACAGATTAAATTAGCAGGCGCTGAAAAACGGCTTGGTAACCTGCTCTGCGCTACCTCGGCGGCCTTTGCGTCTTTGCGGTGGAAAATCGTTACAAAAAGGCTCACCGGAGAGGCGCAAAGGCCGCCGAGGTAGCGCAGAGAGAGTTGTAGTTCTAAAAGACCAAATTTTACTTTTTCACCAGCTAGATCTTCGCGCTGCGGAGACGCAGCGCGTTGGCGATGACGGATACGGAGCTGAAGCTCATCGCTGCGGCGGCGATCATCGGGCTCAGCAGAAGACCAAAGAACGGATACAGCACGCCGGCCGCGATAGGGACGCCGAGCGAGTTGTATACGAACGCGAAGAAGAGGTTCTGTTTGATGTTACTCATTGTCGCGCGACTCAGAACTCGCGCGCGGGCGATGCCGCGCAAGTCGCCTTTGACGAGTGTGACGCCGGCGCTCTTCATCGCGACGTCTGTGCCGGTGCCCATCGCAATTCCTACATGAGCTTGCGCGAGCGCTGGAGCGTCGTTGATTCCATCGCCCGCCATCGCGACGACGCGGCCGGAGTTCTGAAGCCGTTTGACGGCATCCACCTTTTGATCGGGCAACACTTCGGCGACGACCTCGTCGATGGCCAGCTTCCGCGCCACTGCTTCGGCCGTCGTGCGGCTGTCGCCGGTGAGCATCGTAATGCGGATGCCTTCGGCATGAAGTTGTTTGACGGCTTCGGGCGTGGTCGCCTTGATCGGATCCGCGACGCCGAGCAGCCCGGCCGCACGCCCATCAATCGCAGCGAACATCACGGTCTGTCCTTCGCCTCGCAACTGTTCAGCTTTCGACCCCAGGTCACCCGGATCGATCCGGAACTCATCGAGCAGCGCGCGATTACCCAACAAAACCTGCGCGCCGTCAACGTCCCCGCGAACACCCTTGCCGGTGATCGAGTCGAACCCAACCGGTTCGACCAGCGCAACACCACGCTCATTTGCGCCGGCAACGATCGCGGCCGCCAAGGGATGCTCGCTGCTTCGCTCCAGACTCGCGGCTAACCGCAGAAGCCTCGCCTCATCGAAACCCGCCGCGGTGACAACGCTGACCAGTTTCGGCTTCCCTTCCGTCAGCGTCCCCGTCTTATCGACTACAAGCGTATCCACCTTGCGCAACACCTCGATCGCTTCCGCATTCCTGAACAGCACGCCGCTCTGCGCGCCCTTTCCCGTCGCGACCATGATCGACATCGGCGTCGCGAGCCCCAGCGCGCACGGACACGCGATGATCAGCACCGCCACCGCGTTGACGAGACCGTGCGCCATCTGCGGCTCAGGCCCCCAGATACTCCAAACGATGAACGTAATGACTGCTATGGCCACCACCAGCGGCACGAAATAACTCGACACGACGTCGGCCAGCTTCTGAATCGGCGCGCGGCTGCGTTGCGCCTCGCCAACCATCTGCACGATCTGCGCCAGCAACGTCTCAGACCCGACGCGCTCCGCTTGCATCACGAACGATCCACGGCCATTCACGGTCGCGCCGATAACTCGATCGCCAGACTGTTTCTCGACTGGGATCGGTTCGCCTGTAACCATCGACTCGTCAACGGCGCTCGAGCCGTCGAGTATCACGCCATCGACCGGCACCTTCTCGCCGGGACGCACGCGCAGACGATCGCCAACGTGTACGTGGTCCAGCGGCACATCCTCTTCGCGCCCATCGCGCTCAATCCGTCGCGCAGTGCGCGGCGCCAAACCGAGCAGCGCTTTGATCGCGTTTCCTGTCTGACTGCGCGCTCGCAGTTCCAGCACCTGGCCCAACAACACGAGGGTCGTGATCACCGCTGCCGCTTCGAAGTAGACGGGCACAGCGCCGCCGTGTCCGCGGAACGACGCCGGAAACAGTTGGGGCGCAAGCACTGCCACGAGGCTGAACAGATATGCAACCGCGACACCGAGACCGATCAGCGTAAACATGTTCAGGCTGCGATTTACGATCGACTGCCACGCGCGGACAAAGAACGGCCAGCCGCCCCACAACACGACCGGCGTCGCGAGCACTAGTTGGACCCAACCCAACACAGCCGGCGAGACGCGATGCTGCAATGGTTGGCCCGGGATCAGGTCGCTCATTCCGATCGCGAACACCGGAATCGTCAGCACCAGCGAAACCCAAAACCGTCGCGTCATGTCGACCAGTTCGGGGTTTTCTTCGTCTTCGAGCGAGATCGTGAGCGGCTCGAGCGCCATGCCGCAGATCGGACAACTTCCCGGCCGATCGCGAACGATCTCCGGATGCATCGGGCAGGTGTATTTCTGGCCGGGCTTGGTTACTTCGATCTTGACAGGTGGTGTCGCGGATTTCTCTTCGCGGAAACGGTGCAGGCAATGCGTGCTGCAAAAGTAATAAGTCTTTCCCTCATACTCGAACGAACCGGCAGCTTTTGCGGGATCGACCGTCATCCCGCAAATCGGATCAATGTGCGTTTCAATCTGTGTCATCTGCGTTCCAGTATCTTATGGTCGTAATTGGGCCCTCAACCGCAACGGCCCCGGCGTAACCTGGCCCAACCTCGACGTTCGCCATCGACCAGCGCTCGTGCGAACCATCATCGGTACGAAGCAGCGCGGCGGTCTCACCCGGCGCCAACGTCACGTCAAAACCATCGAGCGGTTGCGACAACCCGCGCCCGGTTGCTTTGATGTACGCCTCCTTGCGCGTCCAGCAACGGAAGAAGCTCTCGACGCGGTGCTGATCAGGAAGCCCGCACAGCGACTGAACCTCGAACGGCGAGAAGAATCGTCGCGCGATATCGTCACCCGTGAAATCCGCGCGCATGTATTCGACATCGACGCCGACATCGCGTCCTTCAGTCAACGCATACAACGCCATGCCGTGCGAGTGCGACATATTGAACCGCAACGAGCCCTCCTGCTCCAGCGCCGGTTTCCCATAAGCGCCATACACAAACTTCAACTCTTTCGGCTCGCTAGTCAAATAGCGGCCAAGCAGAGCGCGCAGGAACCCGCGGGCCACGATGAAATGTCTGCGATCTTTCTCGAAATGAAAGCGATTTGCGCGCGTAAGCTCGTCCGGATCGAGCATACCGATAAATCGTCCGAGCGGTTGTTCCAGGGCGAGACGCCAAACGTGTACCTCACCGGCTTCCAGCGAGAGCGAGACCGGCGGCGAGGACCATATCGAACCGGCGCACATCAGAACGCAGCGTTGCCTCCGGCGTACTGCAACAGTCGCGCAAGATCCGTCGCCGATTGCGGCCGCTCATCCGGATCTTTCGCGAGGGCTTGCATGATCGCGGCCGCGACTCGTCTCGGTAGGCCTAACGAAGGCGACAATGACGGAGGCGCATCGTATAAGTGTTTGCTTATGACTCCCGAAACAGTTTCGGCGCCGAACGGCCGCTTGCCGGAAACCATTTCGTAGAACATCGCGCCGAGGCTGTAAACGTCAGAACGCGTGTCGAGCGGTTCGCCCATGCACTGTTCGGGCGACATGTAGAACGGCGTCCCCACGACCGCGCCCTTGTGTGCCGACTCAGCATCGGCCAACAACTTCGCGAGACCAAAATCGACTACTCTCACGCTTTCAAATTCGTAATCGTCATCAGGCGCGACTACCAGGATGTTCTCCGGTTTTAGATCGCGATGGACCACACCCTGCCGGTGCGCCGCGCCGACGCCCGCGCAGATACCGCGCATCATTCGCAGCGCGCGTTCGACTGGAAACTTGCCCTCGCTCGCCAGCAGATCGCGCAACGGCGTTCCTCTCACAAACTCCATCACGAGAAATGCCGGCGCGTGCTCGTCTTCAGTCTCGCCGAAGTCGTGAATCGTGATCACGTTCGGATGGTGCAGCATCGCCGCGACGCGCGCTTCGCGACGAAATCGCGCAAGCGCCGCGTCGTCTTTAACGAACTTGCCCATCAGGATCTTTACCGCGACGTCGTCACCGATCCGCACGCGGCGCGCGCGATAGACCAGGCTCATGCCGCCCTTCCCGAGTTGGGCCGTGAGTTCGTACTTGCCTTCAATAACGCGGCCGATGAGCGGATCGGGATTGACGAGACGAACGGTCGGCAGCGAGCCCTGGTAGTGACTCTCGTAATACGGATGCGGCCCTGCGGGACCGGGCAACGTCAACGGCAGGCCACAGTCCGCGCAAAACATCGCTTCCTTGTTCAGGAACAACTCGCACTGCGGACAGAACGGAAGTTTCGTGCGCAACTCCGCGAGCATCCGATCGAGCTCGTCGTCCGCCTGGTCCAGCCCGATCGCGCCGGTGAACGAACCGCGCATGGTCCCGTCGATGTCAAACAGGTAATACTTCGGCAGAACGTCGTCTCCGAAAGCGCGTTGCAGTTGGTGATCGTTGTCGAGGGCGCACGGCTCAGTCACGTTGAGACGCTTGATCGCGTCGCGCACTGCCTGCGGATCTTTCTCGGCTTCGGACTGCGGCGAGTGAACGGCGACCACGCGCAGGCCTTCGCGCTTGCGTTGATCGCGCAGGTCCGAAATCTGGGCGAGGTTCGTGATAGACGGCTCGGAGCTGAGCGACCAGAAGTGAACCAGCGCCGGCCGGCCCTTGATCTCCCGCTTAATGGCCTCGGCAGTGTTCGGCGCGTTGGGGTTCTCGCGATTGAGCCAGTCGGTGGCGCCTTCAAATGACGGTAGCTGTAACTCGACCTTCATGCGATGGGTCATATTACCATGCGCGTCGATCAACTCAACTCCACGGCAAAGTATGGCTGTTAGAAAGAAGTTTCCCGCAAAGGCGCAAAGGCGCAGAGAGACGAGGATGGATTGGTCTTTCCTTTGCGCCTTTGCGCCTTTGCGGGAAACCTCTCTTCAAACTGACCCACACTACTGTAACTGAATCGATTGCTTGACACGCATGTTGCCGAGCGCTTAAGGTGTCGCACCAACTTTTAAGGTCCTCATACTTAGTTCTGCCCAGTTAAAGGCTTCATCGTGTGCAATCGGCAGTGTCCCCAGTACTGCTGTACCTATTAACCGATCAAACGGAGGTATCCCGATATGACGAAACCGAACCCAGGCAGAAGATCTCGAAAACAGGGTCACGCCGGTTTTCCCACACTCAAGATTGCGATCGTCCTTGGACTGATCGCGGCCGTTTCGTTCGCCGTGTTTCTCGCCAGCGGCGCGAAGTCGTCGAACGCGGCCCAAAAGCGCTACAAGGCAACGCGTGAAATCGTCGTCGACAAGCAGTCGGGCCAGCGCCGCCTGCCCACTCAGGAGGAAGTCGACGAAACAGTCGCGAACCTGAACGAGTTGGCCGCTCGTCCTGAAGACGTTCCGGAAACGCAGGGCGCCGGAGATGCGATCATCGCTGACCTCGGCGGCGGCTACGGCGGCGTCATGCTGGCCCGGCCCACCGAAGACGGCAACTGGGAAACGCGCTGCGTCTTCACTTTCGAAGAAGGCGCGGATTTTCTCGGCCTCGTTGAAGACATTTCTGCGGAATAGGAGGTCGAAAACATGAGAACAGCATTCACAAAACTATCGCTGATCGTCTTTGCTTTCGCGCTCCTCGGCTTCTCCGCACCGGCTACCTTCGCCGGACCGGCCCAAATCATCATCGTCAACGTCAACGCTCCGAACGTCGGTTTCAACGATCCGACACCGGCGGCGCCCGTCGGCGGCAATCCCGGAACGACCCTCGGGCAGCAACGTTTGTTCGCGTTCCAGAAAGCCGCTGAAATCTGGGCCGCACGGCTCGACAGCAACGTGCCGATTCGCATCCGCGCGCAGTTTACGGCGCTCGGCGCAGGCGTGCTCGGCAGCGCCGCGCCGATCACCGTCTTGCGAAACTTCCCTGGCGCCCCGCTGGCGAACACCTGGCATCACGTCGCTCTCGCGAATAAGTTCGCCGGGGTCGACCTCGTCCCGACCAACGACGACATCACCGCCAACTTCAGCACCAACTTCAATTTCTATCTCGGTCTCGACAACAATCACGGCACACGACCGGATCTCGTCGCCGTGCTGCTCCACGAGTTCGCGCACGGACTCGGCTTCAGCCAGCTCGCCAACCTGAACACAGGCGCGTTGTTCAACGGCTCACCCGATCACTTCAATACGCATCTCTTCGATCTGACGCTTGGTCTCTCGTGGCCGCAAATGACCAACGCTCAGCGCGCTGCGTCGGCAACGAGTTTCGGGCGCGTCGTTTGGAACGGCAGCTTCGTCACGGCTGGTGTTCCGAACGTGTTATCGCTCGGCAGTCCGGAGGTGCGAGTTAACTCTCCAGCGCCGATCGCGGGCGTCTTTCAGTTTGGAACGGCCGCGTTTGGTCCGGCGCTCGGGAATCCAAACGTCTCGGCAGACGTCGTCGCTGCCGTGGACGCAGTTGAAGTAGGAGGCACAAGCACAGACGGCTGTTCTCCGTTTTCAAATGCCGGCGCAGTCTCCGGAAAGATCGCGCTGATCGAGCGCGGGCTATGCGGGTTCGCGCAGAAGGCGAGAAACGCAGGTGATGCCGGCGCCGTGGGCGTGCTGATTTATAACAACGCCGCCAATGCGAACGGTGCGCCTCCCGGAATGGCCGACGACGGCGTCAACGGAGCATTCGTGATGATTCCGGCCGTGAGTTTGCGACGCGCCGATGGACTCGCCATCGTCGCGCAACTCGGCGGCACTGTCAGCGGCTTCATGGGCAGCAACCTGACCGTGCGCGCCGGTGCGGATCAGGCGAATCGCGCTCGGTTGTTCGCTCCGTTTCCGATCCAGGGCGGTTCTTCGATCTCGCACTTCGACACGGTCGCGCGACGCAACTTGCTGATGGAACCGGCCATCAACGGCGACCTGACTCACAAGGTCAAAGCGCCCGACGACCTGACGTTCGAGTTGCTCCGCGATATCGGATGGACGTTCCCGGATGCCGACAACGACGGCGTCGCCGACGATGAAGACTGCAATCCGCACTCGGACACACAGGCGACGATCATCATCGGCGGCACAGACACCGGCGTGCCGAATCATCTGTTCCCGGACGGTTGCACGATGTCCGATCTGATCTCGGAACTGGCGGCGGGCCCGTCGAATCACGGCGATTTCGTTTCCGCGATCGCTCACATGACGAACGGATGGAACTCGGATGGCCTGATCAGCGGCGCTCAAAAAGGCGCGGTCCAAAGCGCTGCCGCAAAACTCAAGTAAGTCGCGCTGAGTCACTGGGTCAGTTTGAATTGAAAACCTCCCGCAAAGGCGCAAAGGCGCAAAGGAACCAGCGATTTTGTTGTGTTCTCTTGGCGTCTTTGCGCCTTTGC
>DASURS010000005.1:0-22099 GCA_036279935.1 Pyrinomonadaceae bacterium | reverse complement strand
CGCGATGATAAGCATTCGCTGCTTCGTAGTGTTGCCGGAACAGATCGGCCTGAACCTGAAAGAAGACAGACAATAACAGAACAGGCAGGCAGGCCGAGCGAAGGTACATCGTTCACTGATTCCGGAAAATTAGGAGTCAACAAAAACCTTGGACGAAGAGCTGAGAAAATCGTTCAGCTCTTCGTCCGTGGTAGCCTGCGGGGAGTATATCAGAAGGTAAACTTCAGTCCGAGTTGGATCTCGCGCGGCGCGAGGGCCGAATTCAAGAGTCCAAAACTCTGGTTCCGAGTATCGACGTCATAACCATTGAAGTTCGTATGGTTGAGGAGATTGAAGAACTCGGTTCGGAACTGAATTCCGTAACGCTCCTTGAACCGCCAGTTCTTCGCCAGCGAGAAGTCGATGGTCGTGATCGGCGTACCGCGCACGGAGCCCTTCCCGAGTGTTCCTATGCGACCCGCCGCCGGTATCGCGAACGCGGCCGGGTTAAGGTGCTGCCTCGCATCGTTCGTGTTGAGATAGAGAGGCGCGCCGGTGTAATCAGGACGTTGGCCGACTCCCGATGCAACGCCGAGATTATTTGCCCCGGTAACCAACTCAATCGGCGTCGCTCCGAAGTACGAGGCGATGCCGTTCAACTGCCAGTCTCCGAGAATGTACTCCGCGGCTTTACCCCACTGCTCGAACCTCGGCAGCACGTAAACGATGTTGCCGACGAACGTGTGCCGGCGATCGAGGTCCGCGTCGCCTTTATCGGCGCGGAAGTTGTACGGATCGCTGGTCGTGTTAGTGAACGACGTGAGCGCGACATCGGAAATTGAGTGGCCCCACGTGTACGAGGCCTGGAATGCCAAACGATCGCTGAAGCGGCGGTTGAGCCACAACTGCATCGCGTTATAGGTCGAGTTACCGTTCGATTCGGCAGTAGTTACATTGCCGATGCCTCGCAGCGGGCGGTTGTCGAGGATCAGCTGTCCGGCGCGATCCGGCACTGGGTCGTTCGGTATCGGGTTGAGATTTGCCCTCGCGATCTGGGTTCGCGCGTCTCCAGCACCGGCGATGCACGCCGATCCACGACACGGCTGGTTCGGCGGAATGTCGTTGCGGTTTACGTTACGACGCCAGATGTGCAGTCCGTGGTTCCCGATGTATGACGCTTCCAGCACCGTGTCTTTGAAGAGTTGGTGCGAGATGGTCAGGTTCCACTGGTAGCTCTCGGGCGGTCTGAAGTTCGGATCGATCGCATTGAAGTTTGCGTTTGCGGATACGCCCGCGACGTTACCGGCGAGTCCCGGATTGATCGTGTCGAGACTGCGGCAGGTCGGACAATTCGCCAGCGTTACGCCGGAGCCGTTCCAACCTGAGCCGGCGCTGACGGTCGTGGTCCATGGTGGATTGCCGGTCAAACGGAGCAAGTCTTCGATAACGTTTGAACGGCTCATGTAACGGCCAAAGCCCGCGCGGAGTGCCGTAGTTCCGGTGCCGAAGATGTCCCAGGCGACGCCGACGCGCGGCTGCCAACCTTGCTTGTAACTATGAACAGTCGCGCGGCCAAGACCGATGGCCTCCGCTTCCTCCGACGTGACAAGCGCGCTGTTGAAGTCGGTACCGTTATAGAGACTCGGGATGAAGTTCGAAATGCGATTGTCTTTTTCCCACGCCGGCGGGAAGACCGAGTAACGCAGACCCAACGTCAACGTCACGCGCGGATGGACCTTCCACGTGTCGTTAACGTAGAACTCGAAATCGCGCCAGCGGCCTTCGGCGATTTCCGTGTTGGCGATCTCGGTGTAATTGACCAGCACTGTGTCTTTGAGCAGCAGGTCTGCAATGCAGTTGCCGGTATGTTGATCGCAGCCCTGAATGCTGAGCTGTTGGTTACCGCCGCCCGCGCCCGAGCCGGGCTCGTCTTTGAAGTTGTGGCTAAAGAGACCGCCGACTTTGAAATCGTGCGATCCGAACACCAGCGAGAAATCGTCTTTCCAGATATAGAGATCCTCACGGTTGGCCCAGGGCGCCTGATGCCAGATATTGGCGTAGCCGCCGGCGCCCCAGAAGAGCGACGGGACCGTTCCGCCGACCAGACCGTCGCCGCCGTGCGGGAAGACTGACGGAATCTTGGAAGCGATCTCATCCTGCAACGCCTGGGTTTCGGGATTCGTCGTGATGATAATGTCGTTGCCGGCGATCGAGAATTGGAACTCGTTGACGGCTCGCGACGACAAGGTGTTCGTCAGCTTGACGGCGAAGCTGTGGCTCGGCTGGCTCCAGTCAGACGAAAGCGTCGGATACGGAGAGTCGCCCCAGAAGTTTCCGCTGGCGCCGTCGTGGGTCCATGTTTCGTTGATGTAGCGGACCATCAGGTTCATCTTGTCGGTGAGCGTAACGTCACCGCGAACCAGATCCTGACGAGTGCGGATCGGTTGAAGTTGTGAAATGGTCCAGTTAGGCGAACCCGTTGTGTTCGGATCCGGGAACAGTTTCATGAACGCGAGTCCCGCGGGACTAAGTTGATTCACCGGAATACGATTGCCCGGGAACGGGTCGCAAACTGTAATGGTCGGCGGCGGCGCATTCGGGTTTGGCTCCTCGCGGCAACTACCGGGAATGTGCGGCAAGGGTCCGGTCAGCGGGCCGGTGAAAATTCCCTGCTTCTCCAGTGCCGTCGGAACCATCGCGGAGAGCACCTGTCCGCGATCTTCTCGGCGCCACTCTTCCGACCAGAAGAAGAACACGCGGTTCTTGACGATCGGGCCACTGAAGTTTCCACCGAAGTTGTTGTACTCGAGTTGCGCTTTGGGCTGGCCGGCGCGATTCAGGAAGAAGCTGTTGGCGTTGAGCGAGTCGTTCCGGAAGAACTCAAAGAGGCTGCCGTGAAACTCGTTGCTGCCGCCCTTGGTGATCAGGTTGACGACCGCGCCCTGCGCTTGACCAAACTCGGCGCTGAAGCTATTGCGCTCAACGCGAAACTCCTGAATCGAATCGACTGACGGAAAGACCAGCAGCGTGCGGTTCGATCCGACGTCCATGTTGTTGACGCCGTCGACGGTCCATAGATTGGCGTTCGACTGGTTTCCGTTGACTGACATGTCGACGCCGGAGTTGAGACCCGTTCCGCGCGTGGCGAAAGCACCGCCGGCGCCCGACTGAGTCACCGGAGAAACGCCGGGCACCATCAGTGCCAACTGCGCGTAGTTGCGGCCGTTGAGCGGCAACTCCGTGACTTGCTTCTCGGAAACAAGACTGCTGACTTCGCCGCTTCGGAGTTCGACCGGCGCCGCCTCGCTGGTGACGGTCACAACTTCCGTGACCTGGCCCACCTGCAAGTCGAGATTGACGGTCAGGTTCTCGCTGACGTGCAGTTGAACGCCGTTCGCGACGGTTTTCTTGAAACCAGTTGGAGCAGTGCTGATGGTGTAGACGCCCGCCGGCAATCCAGGAGCGGTATAGAACCCGTCATCATTGGTGCGAGCGGTGCGAGTCGCGCCGGTCTTCTCTTCGAGAATTGTGATCTCGGCATTGGCGACCGCCGCGCCCGCCTGGTCCCTGACTGTGCCCGTGATGTTTCCGGCTGTGCTCGACTGCGCATGCACGCCGGCAAACAACCCAATGCTCAGCAGAAGCAAGAGCGCCTGCAGTCCAAACTTCCTCGACATACAACACCTCCTCAGTGTTTCGGGCGACGTTTAGCTGTGAAAGAAACTAACGCTTACTAAGCGGCTCTGTGAGAACAGAGTTGCCGACTCAGACGATTTCGAACGATGCTTAGACAAAAAGAGACCGACGTTCCAAATGAATGCAATGGAAACCAGAATTCATAGACTGCCGCTGGACCGTTTCGAACCCTAATTCAACTTTACTTGTCTGTCTGAGTACTTTGTTGCAGAGGCTACCAAAAGTATTTAAACCTAAAGATTGTTCCTGTCAAGAACTTTTTCGGTTGGCGTGAGTGCAACTGAGTTCAGACCACTAAGACTGAGGCAAACTTACTCGCCAGCACCAGGCTCAGAGCGCCCATGAGGGTTGGTTCGGGGCCAAGGGTCGAGGCGATGATGCGCGTTGAGGGCAGGCCGCGACAGATTGTTGCTTCCACTGTCGTCTTGATGTCTTCCGAGATGATGGGCCACGAACGAACGATCGGACCACCGACGATCACGGCTTCCGGCGCGAGGCCGCGTATCAGGTTTGCGATGCCGATGCCGAGATAATACGCAGTCTGTTTCAGCGCCGTCCGCGCGGGACCATCTTCGCGCAACGCCAGATCAATCAACTCGCCAAACGTAATGTCGGCGGAACCGTTCGTAACGTTCGCCAGGTTTACGTAACGCGCCAACGCGGAACGTTCGGACGCAAACGCTTCCCAGCATTCACGACTGCCGGACGCGCAAGCCACCGGCGCTCCCTGTCCGATCGTCATGTGTCCAAACTCACCCGCCGCGCCGTTCTCACCGCGATACACCTGACCATCGAAAACGATTCCCGTACCGACACCGCCTTCGACCAGCACGAGAATGAAATCACGCACCTGCCGAATCTCGGGACGGCCAAACCACAACTCCGCGTGGGCGGCGGCATTCGCGTCGTTTTCGATCGTCACGGGCAAGCCGGTCGCGGCATTCAACTCCTCGGCGAGCGGCAAATTGCGCCAGTTGAACGTCGGGACGAACAGTTCGCTGCCGCCGGCGCCAACGAGTCCGGGAAGGCTGATGCCGATTCCTTCGATCGTTCCGTTGTTCTGTTTGAGCAGCTTTCGCGAGATTTCGATGATGCTTTTGGTGGTTTTGTCGGCGTCGGGGCTGGTTTCAAACTGCTCCTGCTGAAGGACGCGTCCGGCGAGGTCGCTGGTGGCGACAATTGTTCGCGTCGTCCCCACGTCCACACCGATGGCGACTGCATCGGCAGTGCGCAGCGAGAGAAGGATTGGCGGACGCCCGCCGGTGGATTCGCCACTCAATTCCTCGATTAACCCGTCTATGCGCAGCTCCTCGACAATCAGCGAGACGGTCGAACGTTGCAGCGCTGTTTCGTGGGCGATTTCGGCCCGGGAGATAGGCCCGCGCTCCCGAACGTAGTTCAGGACGATCTGCCGATTGATGTTGCGAATCGTGTTTGACCGGGCTACGTTGGCTTTCTTGAGATCGATCCGTCTCATACTTTTGCAGTGTCCTTGAAATAAGTAGTACAGACCTCACTTTCAGTCAAGCTATTGTTCAACAAATCCTTCGCCAACCCGCTGTAATCGGCGCTATACTGGCTCGAAAAATCCGGGAGGTCTGCAATGAATATCCAGCATACCGCGATTAACTGGTCGCGCGCTGGGGCGCGCTTAATCGGGATTGCGATCCTCCTCTCCGCGGCAGCGCCGAGTTTCGCGCAAAGGCCCGCATCCGGCCCGCCTCCCATCGATAAATCCTCGAACCGCGCGCGCGAACGGCAGCAGGACATGGCCCAGCGCGAGTGGCAACTACGCAATTTCGGCAACCCGTCAGCTACGAAGGAGGACCGCCGACGGCTGGAAGCCTTGATGGCCCAGACCGAAGAGGACTTCAATCGGATGCTCGAGTTGCACAACGAAATCGCACGCGCACTCGCTGCCAACAAGCCGCTCGATTATCAGTTTGTGTCTGAAGCAACCGGCGAGATTCGAAAGCGCGCCACCAGCATCCAGTCAAACCTGGTCCTGAGCCCGCCGGCGGAGGAGATGAAACCGATTCAGTTGCCGGCGGAAAGCACTGAACCGGAGATCAAAGACGCGCTGGTGAAGCTTTGCAGGCAGATCAGGAACTTCGTCACAAATCCCGTGATCGAACAGCCGAATACGATCAACGCTGAGAAACTCGCGACCGCTAAGCGCGATCTGGAGACCGTCATTCAACTCAGCGCGCACCTGAAGCGGGAGGCTGATAGTTTGGTCAAAACTCAGAACTAACTGGCGACGAAAGTTCTCCCGCAAAGGCGCAAAGACGCAAAGGAAAGCAAGAACGGATCCTCAGCATGGTTCAGGTTTTGAGGTTTGAGGTTTGAGCTTTGCGCCTTTGCGGGAGTCTTACCGCGGTGAAGGCGATGGTTGCGGCGCCGGCGTTCGCACAAACACGATCGGCTCCGAGGAAGTAACTCCCTTCCCTTCCTGAATCGTCACGATCTGATTTGGCTTTACGTCGGCGATGCGATCCTTTTGATTGCCGGGCCAGGTGATCTCAATCGTCAGCGTCGTTCCCTCTTCCGGTTTACCCACACCAAACGTCAACGGCAGTTCCGCCTGCGAGCAGTAACTCGATCCCGTTCGCACCATGCCAAACAGCGTGCGCCCCTTCGAAGTCTTCACGACAACCTTCGCGCCGATACCGTCACGATTCGCCCTCGCGCCGATCGTTTTCACGCGCAGCAGATCGTTCTGGTTCGCGTTCTCGTTGCGAAGGAGACGCGCCGGGCCGTTGTTCGTCGTGATCAAAAGATCGAGATCGCCGTCGTTGTCGTAGTCGCCGTAAGCGGCACCGCGTCCGACGATCGCGCGGTTCAGGGCGCGTCCGAGTTTCGCCGTCACCTCTTCAAACTTCTTCTTGCCCTTGTTGTGAAACAAGTGCGGCGGCTGCGCGTACTTCACCGTCGGTTGAACGACGCTGATGTCGTCGGAGACGTGTCCGTTCGCGGCGAAGATGTCGACCAGACCGTCGAGGTTGTAGTCGAAAAAGAAAACGGCGAACGTCAGCGACTGCGCGGATAGCTTCCCGATGCCGGACGTCGACGCTTCGTCGGTGAACAGTCCGGAGCCGTCGTTGTGATAGAGCGCGATACTTTCGTTCGTGAAGTTGCCGATGACGACGCTCTGTTTTCCTGAACCGTCGTAATCAGCCGCGTCGACGCCCATGCCGGCGCGAGCAGTGCCGGCTTCACTGAACGCGACGCCGGCCATTATCGCGTTGTCGGTGAACGTGCCGTTGTGGTTGTTGCGGTAGAGCTTGTTGGGCTCGGTGTCGTTGGCGACGAAGAGATCCATCCAGCCGTCGTCGTCGAAATCGAGCAGCGCGATGCCGAGCGTCTTCCCGGCCGGATCGTTCACACCCGCGCGCGCAGTGACGTTTTCAAACGTGCCGTTGCCACGATTGTGATACAACGCCGCGCTCTGACCTTTATAAGACTGCGGCGTGCAGTACGACTTGTTCTTGCCGTCGAGCGAGCAGTACTGATCGGTCTGAATCGACCATTCGACGTAGTTGCCGACGAAGAGATCGAGCTTGCCGTCGTTGTCGTAATCAAACCATGCAGCGCTCGTCGAGAACCCGGGTTCGGCGACGCCCGCGCGCGTGGTCACGTCCGCGAACTTTCCGTTGCCGAGATTGCGAAACAGATGATTGTTGCCGACGCACGTGATGTAAATGTCTTCCCAACCGTCGTTGTCGTAGTCGGCAACGGCGACGCCGATGCCGTACATCTCGACGCCGAGCCCCACCTGCTGCGTCACGTCAGTAAACGTGCCGTCCTTGTTGTTTTTATAGAGCGCGGGAAATGAGCGGCGTTTTTTCGACTCGGGCCAGTCCATCGAATTGACGAGCAAAATGTCCTGCCAGCCGTCGTTGTCGTAATCGAGAAACGCGGCGCCGGCGCCGATCGTCTCCGGCAGATACTTCTTTCCCGCAGCGCCGCTGTTGTGTTTGAAACGTATTCCGGCCTCCGCGGTGACGTCAGTGAACTCGATCTCTCCGGAAGGACGAGGCGGTGTCGGACTGGGCGACGGCGAAGCATCCGCATGCGCCTGTTCAGGTTGAGACGTCGACGCCGCCGGCGCGGCTGGGTTCGACTGCTTACAGGCCGAAACCAGCAGGACCAGACATACCAACGCAAGTAGCTTCATACGAGAAGGCCTCATGCGGCCCTCATCTGACTTTCGCCTCGGGCCGGCAGGACCTGACGACGCGACTCGAGCAGGATCTCGATCAGCATCGCCGCTGGTCCAACGAGGAACAGCGCGTACAACGGCGCGTGTACCACGTGATTGAGCCGGAGCAACATCTCTACAAACGCCACGAAGAAAACTACTACGCATTGCCAGAATTTTGATTTAACCGTTGTCTTGGGATCCGTCACCATGAAGAAGACGAAGAGTTGATACATCGGTCCCGTGATCGGCGCGATCTCCGCCCACCACGAGTCGCCGGTTATGAAACTGCGCAAGAGCGCGAACGCAAAGAACGAAACGACGTACGTGAAGCTGATGTGAAACCGTTTCGCGCGCCAGACGATGAGCGATCCGAGCACCCAGATCACGATCAGCGGCCACTTGAAGTTGCCCCACTGAACACTCAACGCCGCGACAGCCTCCGGCGCGAGAAACAACAGCGCGCAAATGCCGAAGTTCGACGGGTTCCACAAATGGCGTCCCTTCAGTCGCAGCACGTACTTCGACATGATCGACAACACGCTCGCCAATGCGAACGGCCACAGCGCAGGCGAACGAAGAAGAATGCCGACGCTGATGCCGCTGATGTACGCGCTCGCCAGGTTCAACCACATGCCATAAAAAATTCTGCCCAGCACCAGCTCCGCGACGATCGCCGAAAGGATCGCGATTCCCGTCTTCTCGTAACTCTCGAGAATGCCGTAACTGAGATGCCCAACCAACAATATGCACGTGATGAACAGCGGCGCCAGGTAGCGGTTCTCGAAACTGATCTTTCGCTGTCTCGTGCCTTCGAGGATCTGGGCGTCGCGCGCATCCATCGGCTGCGAGGCTGATTGGCTCATGCAGACTCCTTGATCTTGTAGGTTTGTCCGACCACGGGCTTTTCTATCGTCTCGACTTTACCGGACGGCCAGCGAATCTCGGCCTTTTCGAGCCGCGGGTTCCTGCCGACTCCGAAGTGCAACCGGCGCTGGTTCTGCGAACAGAAACCACTGCCGCCGGAGACCTGCTGCACCTGTTGGCGCCCGTCCCAGAACAAACGGACCTCCGCGCCAATGGCGCTGCGATTGCTCGCCGAACCTTCAAGCTCGAAATCCACCCACTTGTTCTCCGGCGTGACGTTGTTCTTGTAGATCAGTAACGGGCCTTTCTGGTTCGCGACGACGACGTCGAGCACGCCGCGGTTCCATAGATCCACCAGCGCGACGGAACGACCGTCGTAGACGTCACTCGCGCCGACCGCTTGCGCGACGTCTACAAATTTGCCCGCGCCGTCGTTGAGCCAGACTTTCTTCTGCTGATAACCCGACAAACTGCGTCCGTCCATCGCGGGCCAGTGCGCGGCGTCGGAGATGATGGTCGAGTTGCCGCCGGCGATCTTCGAGAAGTCGTACCAGTAGTTCTGCCGGCGATCGGCGGAGACGTAACCGTTGACGAGATAAAGATCGAGCATGCCGTCGTTGTTGAGATCGCCAAACTGCGCGCCGAAGCTCCAGCCGCCGATCTCGATGTCCATCGCGCGTGCGAGATTGTCGTAGCGCAGCCCGTTGCCGGCGGTTCCATCGCGCGGCATCCAGAGATTGTTGCCCTGAATCAACACGCCTTCTTCGGAGATGTTCGAGACGTAGATTGAATAACGGCCGGTGTTGAGAACGTCGCCGAGCGACGCGTTCATCCCGCTCTTCGGCGAGAAGCCGACGCCAGTTTCTTTTCCGACTTCCCGAAACTGCGTGCCGTCGTAGAAATAAAGTTCAGAGATGCCGTAGTCGTTGGCGATGAAGAGATCCGTGTTGCCGCTGCCGCGCAAATCGGCCGCCGCCGCAGCGAGCGCCCAACGTCGCGTATCGATGCCGAGCTTCTGGCTGACTTCTTCAAACGAACCGTCGCCGAGATTGTGGAACAGATACTTGCGCCCGCCGTTCTTCGCGTACTCAAAGCTCTCGGGCATCATCTTCGTCGTCTTCAGGTGCCAGAGATCGACGTCTTCCGCATAGTAGCCGCCCAGAAAAAGATCCAATCGCCCGTCGCGATCGTAGTCAAACCAGATCGCGGTGTTGGCGTTGACCCACTCCGGCAGCTTCGCCTTGTCGGTCGCGCGCGTAAACTTCTTTCCCGCATCGTTGTGGAAGAGCTCGGGCTTGCCCCACTTGTACAGAAAAAGATCTTCGTAACCGTCGTTGTCGTAGTCGCCCCAGACCGCGCCCATCGAGACGCCAGTGCCGGTCTGGTTGACGTCGGCGATTCCCATGTCCGCAGCGACGTCCTTGAACGAGCCGTCGGTCATGTTCTTGAACAGCGCGTTTTTGCTTGCCTCGCCGCTGTTGGTGACGTAGATGTCGGACCAGCCGTCGCGATCGAAGTCGACGATCGACACGGCCGCGCCCATCGACGCTACCTGCGGCATGATGTGATCGAGACGTCGATCGAGTACCGGCGCCTGATGCGTGAAGTTGACTTTCGACGCCTGCCCGACCTCCTCGAGATAGAAACCGTAACGACTGAGCGCGCCGGTGGCGTCGCGCACCGCCGTGGCAGCCGCGCGCCGCGCCTCGATTCGCTTGATCACGAGCGGCGTAGCGAGCAAGGCGACGAACAACGCGGCCAGCGCGATCCGGGCCGGCTTGTTATCCATCATGCCGCGCTTCATTTTCTGGGTTTAGTCCTCAAAACGTTTCGGAAAAGGTCGGGATCGACGTAACGAGTGTGATACGTCTGCCAATCCTGCGGAAAGCGGCGATAGACAAACTCATCTTCCAGCTTGCCCGGCGGCGTGACGTACTCCTGTTGTCCGTGATGCGGCAGCGGCTGAACCGTGCGCGAGAATGTCGAATTATAGTCGCCGTCCTTAATCCAGCCATCACCCATAAGTATGAAATCCCGCACCCAGCCGGCGGGCGGCGCGGGCTGTTCGGGGAACCGGAACGTCATCTCGTCGCCGGCATTCATTATCACGTAACGATCGTCGATGCCCTTCAGCAGTTCTCGCACGTCTCCGAACCTGGTGTAGTAGCCGACTAGATCCCGCCAGATCTGCGTGGAAGCAGAGAGACGATTATAGTCCGGCACTTCCGGGGATGAGGCATTTGCCTGAGTGATCACTGAATAACCACGGTAGTGAAGGTCTGCCGTTTCGGGATCGAGCCGGGTCGTTTTCAGCGTTGCCTCCGGAAGACCTGCTGCCCACTCGAACGAGTCCCAGTATATTTCGAGGTTTGTTCGCAAGCGCAGCCGGCGCGGCGACCCTTCGGTAAACACGTTAGATAAATCAAACAGACAAATCTTTTTTCTTCCGGCTGGAAAACCCAGATTGGGTCGAACGGTGCGCCAGTTACCGTTTGCGTCCACCACTTCGAGGCTCAACGGCTTTGCCTGCTCCTGTTGCCCCTGGCTGATACTCACGTTGATCGACGAATCCGTTGGATGCATCCAGCCGTTGGCGATCAACCAGAGTGGCCCGCTGCGCGGCGCGTCATCGCCGAGATCAACCTCGACGTAATGATCTCGCGTCACTCCCTGGTACTTACCGCGTCCGAAAGTATCGAGGTAGTTTCCATCGAGGGTGTTGACAATGCTGGTGACGTCCTGACCGTTGTCGTCGACTGCTCGAACGATCTTGCGCGGCGTTTGTACAGTGGTGACGGCCAGTTTCGCCGGCGGAATGACAAATCGCTCGTCGACGAACACATCTGTTCCTTCCGGATGATCGACCACCATCAATGAGAGGTGGTCGTAGTAGTAAGTCTCCCACAGCTCGGCGGTGATTCGGAGATCGTAATAACCGTCGCGCGGCACAAGCTGGTCACGGCGGATCTTGTACCACTCTTCGGTTGCCTCCACGCGGGCCGTGCCGAGAGTGTTGATACGCAACCCAATCGCCGAGCTCCAGGGCACGGAATCCTTGACGAACTCCATTTGCTTACCGTTGAAAGCGAACAGAAACGGACATGAACCTTTCAAACGTTGCTCGGCGACGACTTCCTGATCCGCCTTCAGTTCAAAGTCGGCGCGCACGGTGCCGTTCGGCCACACGACCCGAAGCACGTCCGCCGTCGTTTGTTCACCCAGGCCAAAGTGAATCAGTGGACCAGTGATCGACTGTTTCTGTACGAGCAAGCCGGATCGGATCTCCATCTCGCCGCCGACGCCGAACGGATTGATGCGCTGATCGCCGACGGCGCTGGTCGCGCGCGGACGCACGAGTTGCCAGTGATAATTCTTCGAGCCGCTGTTGATGGCCTGCATCGCCTGGCCTTCGCTCGAGAGCGCGAGTAGATCGAGACGCCCGTCGGCATTGACGTCGACAGCGTCGAAGACGCGATCGCGAAACTGGAGATCTCTTCTCGGAATTGCGAACTGGTTATGTTCGTTGCTCAACCAGACGATCGAGTTCTCGGAGCCCATCGAAGCGAGCAGGAGATCGAGCCCGCCGTTGTTGTCGAGATCGGCGATGCGCAAACGCAGCGTTCCCTGGGGCGGCGCGTTTCCGATTTTTGCAACTTCGCCCTGCTCCCAACCCGCGCCGTGATCCTTGTCGGACAGCCTCGTGATCGATCCGTCGACTTGCACGATGACGACGTCGAAACCGCCGTCCCAGTTGATGTCGGCGACGTTGATCGCGCGTGCGGACGGAATGTTTGCGGGCAGTGCACGCTTGCTGAACTGTCCCTGCCGTTCGTTGCTGAAGACGTGCAGCGCGCCCGTCGCGTCGAGCACGGCGGCGTCAGGATCACCATCCTGATCGAGATCGGCCCAGGCGAAACCCGCGAGGCCTGACGTAACTTCGAAAGGATGAATGTCGAGAAACGTGCCGTCGCCGTTGTTTCTCAACACGGTCGGATTGCCCTGCGCGGATCCGAGCACCACGTCGAGATCGCCGTCCGCTTCGATGTCCGCGCTCCACGCGCCGAGGTAACTGCCGCCAGTCACAGCCGCGGGCAGTTTCGCTTCGGCGGTCACGTCCCTGAAAGCAGTTGGACTGTCCTGCCGCATCAGACGAACGCCGCCCGCGCCCGCCAGCACGAGATCGGTTTTGAAGTCGTAACTGAAATCGATCGGCAGGATGCCTTCGGGCGACGGAGGAACGTTGGACGTTCCACCGGGAAACGGAAAGTTAGCGCCGCTGGTGAAACGTACCTCACGCGCATTCGCTGTCGCGACTACGGGCGCGCCTTCGCCGCTCAAGGCGATCGCGCCGATCCAGTCGTTCTGCGGAGCACTCGCTTTCGGCACCGGCTCCGATTTGAAATTGATCGCGATGTCCGCCGGCGCTGTTTCGAAAACGGGTGACTCCAGTTTTAAAAAGTGCGTGAACGGCACGGCTTCTTCGCCCGGCGCCGGCTTGAACTCAGCCAAACTGCGGCGGAATTCAGGAACCGGTTGCAACACGTTACGCAGAATCGTCGTTCGCCTGGCGGAGTCCGTGACATCACCGCTGAGCGCTGCTTGCTCGACCGGAACTAGTTGTTGTTTCACGTCGTCGGGCCACGCCGACGAGCGCTCGCTGATCTTTGCGACTGCTGACTTGAGCGTTTCCGCGTCGCCACGTTTAGCCGCCAGGCGGGCCAGTTCGACAGTCGCAGCGAGATTGTCAGGCTGCGCCGCCAATATTTTCTGCAACAGGTTCTGGGCTTCAGTCAGGCTCTGTTCGTCGACCTGACGTTCCAGCTCTTCGGCGAGTTTGTAAATAGCGAACAGGTTGGTCTGGTCCAACTCGACTGCTTTGCGCAGCGCGGCGATGGCTTCGGGAGTTTTACCGCGGCTGCTCTCGAGTAGGCCGATCAGGTATTGAATGTCGCTGTTTTCAGGCGCGAGACTGCGCGCGCGTTCGAGACGTTGGGCTGCCATGTCGTAGTTTCGCTGCCGCAGCGCGAGCAGTCCCCAGTTGGCCCAACCGGCGGGCTCGCTCGGCGCGAGTTGCGTGAACTGCGCCAACTTCGCATCGGCCTGAACGTCGTGCCCGACCTGAAGCGCGGCCAGGCCGATGTAGAACGTTCTGACCAGCTCGTTGTAATCGCTCGTCGACCGCGACGGCAGCGTGGGGGTTTGACGGCATCCGGTGATGAGCAACAGCGCGACGAGCAAGAGGCCGTGTACTCTGTGATTGTGTTTGGTATATTCGGCAGGAATCATCTATGAAGCACTCAAAAACTCGTTTTCTGCTGCTTGGATCGTGGATAGCCTTATGTGTAGCGGCCTCATTAATAAGCCAGAGCGCGGCCACACGTCAAAACACCCCGCCCAAAGCGCCGGCCCGCGAGGACGCGTATCGCGCGAATAATATCGGCGTCGCGCTGCTGGAACAGTTCAAACACAAGGAAGCAGCCGACGCTTTCAAACGCGCGCTGCAACTCGAACCGGGACTGACATTGGCGCGCATCAATCTGGGGATCGCGCTGTTCAATATGCCGGATCTCCCGGCCGCGCAACGCGAGCTACAAGCGGCAGCAACGGCAGCGCCGAACGCTCCGCAGCCGCACTACGTGCTGGGTTTGCTGGCGAAACTACAGAACAATCCCGCCGCAGCGATCGCCGCGTTTCAGAAAGTGCTCGCGATCGATCCGAACGACGTCGGTGCGAACGTCAATCTCGGTCAACTCTACGCACAACAGCGAAAGTACCCGGAGGCGATCGCCGTCCTGCGCACCGGAATCGCCGCCGAACCCTACAACGCGACCGCGCTTTACAACCTCGGAACGGCGCTCATGCGCTCCGGTCAACGCGAGGAAGGGCAAAAAATAATCCTGCAATTCCAGGCGTTGCGCGAACGCGGCAGCGGCACGACGCTCGGAACGAACTATCTCGAACAAGGCCGTTATGCTGAAGCCATCGCGTCGACCGGCGCCGAACCCGAACTCGTCGACAAGAACACTCCTTCAGTTACGTTTACCGATGTGACGTCGAACGTGCTGCCGGCTGGAGGCGATTGGCCCGACGGCGTGCAGAACAACGGCGCGGTGCTGTTGTTCGACTACGACAACGACGGCGATCTCGATCTTCTCGAAGTCGCCGGCGCGCGGCAGCGTCTCGCGCGCAACGACGGCGAAAAGTTTGTCGACGTGACGGGCCAGTCAGGCGCGCTGGCGAAAGCGGGCGCCGCTCCAGGCATCGCGGCGGTCGCCGGTGATTACGACAACGACGAGAAGCCGGACCTGTTTATTCTCCGTCCCGGCACGGCGACGCTTTATCACAACGACGGCAACGGCAGTTTTTCCGACGTAACCGCGGCCGCGAAGATTCCGAGCTCAGCGCAACCGGCGAGAGTTGTCGCGTTCGTCGACTACGATCACGACGGAGATCTCGACCTCTTCATCGCGGGCCAGCTTCTACGCAACAACGGCGATCGCACGTTCACCGATCAGACCGCCGAATCAAAGATCGCCGACAAAGTTCAAGTGCGTGCTGTCGTGCCTACGGATTTCGACAACCGTCGCGACGTCGATCTGCTGATCGCATCCGCTGAGAAAGTCTCGCTATGGCGCAACATGCGGGACGGTACGTTTCGCGACGTCGCCACGGAGGTTGGGCTCGGCTCAGTCAAAGCCGTCACCAGCGTCGCCGCCGGCGATGTGAACAAGGACGGGTTCACAGATTTTTATTTCGGCGGCTCCAGTCTGGCGCTTAGCAATGGCAAGGAACGGTTTCAAATCACGCCGCTGCCGGGCGACGTCGCGCCCGCGGATGCTGCGCAGTTCATCGACTACGACAACGATGGGTTGCTCGATCTCGTCATGTGTGTTGGCGGCGGCATCCGTGTCCTGCGCAACACCGGAAATGCATTTGCGGACGTGAAAACGTCGCTCCAGAACGCTCGTTCGCCGGTCCTTGCCTCGGGCGATCTCGACGGCGACGGCGACACCGATCTCGTGTTCGGCGTTCCGGGCGGCGGGCTGCACATCGCGCGCAACGACAGCGGCAACGCGAATCATTCGCTTCGCGTCGGTCTTGCCGGCAAGGTCAGCAATCGCACCGGCGTCGGCGCGAAGATCGAGATCCGGTCCGGAAGTCTCGCGCAAAAGCTTGAAACCTATTCGGCGTTTCCCGCCCCTGCGCCCGCGGACATCGTGTTCGGCATCGGCAAACGGACAACGGTCGACGCGGTGCGCGTGCTATGGCCGGCGGGCATCGTGCAGGCTGAGACGGAGATCGGAACCAGCGCCAGGTCGGCGCTCGCGATCTCGCTCACGGAGTTGGACCGCAAGCCGTCGTCGTGTCCTTATCTTTACGTGTGGAACGGCGAGCGCTTTGTGTTTGTCACGGATTTTCTCGGCGGCGGCGAGATGGGCCACCTCGACGCGCCCGGTAGTTACAACGCGCCCGATTCGGATGAATACGTCCGCATCGACGGCGATCTGCTGAAACCACGCGACGGGCGTTACGAGTTGCGCGTCACAAACGAACTTGAAGAAGCGCTCTTTGTCGATCGTGTCGAACTGATCGCGGTCGCTCATCCGCGCGACGTCGACGTCTATCCAAACGAAGGCCTGACTGCTCCGCCGCCGCGTTTCAAGCTCTTCACGACACGCAAAGCGCGGCCGCCGTTGTCGGCTGTTGATGAACATGGGCACGACGTGCTTGCCCGCATCGCGCATATCGATCGCCAATACCCGGATGACTTTAAACGCCATCAGATCCGCGGCTACGCCGACGAACACACGTTGACGCTGAACCTCGGCGAAGCGAAGCAGCAAGCGCGCTTGCTGCTGACCGGCTGGACCGACTACGCGTGGTCCAGCGATAACCTCGCCGCGTTTCAAAGCGGCAAAAGCCTTCAACTACCTGCCCTGCAAGTGAAAGACAAGCGCGGGCAGTGGCAGACAGTGATCGAGAACGTCGGCATTCCGGTCGGACGCCCGCAAACCATCGTCGTCGATCTCGCCGGGAAGTTTTTGAGTGACAGTCGTGAAGTGCGCATCGTCACGAACATGCGCATCTACTGGGACCAGATTGTTGTCGACACTTCCGCCGCCAACTTCCCGACGCGCCTGACGCGGCTTGCGCCTTCAGTCGCCGACCTCCGCTGGCGCGGCTTTTCGCGTGAATACTCGCCCGACGGCAGCGAGCCGATGACTTACGACTACCGGAAGATCTCGTTCACGTCGCCGTGGAAAGTCATGACCGGACGTTACACGCGCGAGGGCGACGTGCGTGAGTTGCTCCGGTCTGTCGACGACATGTTCGTCATCTCGCGTCCCGGCGACGAAATCAGCCTCTCATTTGCGGCAGACAAGCTCCCGCCGCTCCCTGACGGCTGGACGCGCACGTTCCTGCTCTACGCAGACGGCTTCAGCAAAGAGATGGACATCAACTCGGCCAGCCCTGACCAGGTTGGACCACTGCCTTTCCACGGCATGAGCAAGTATCCGTACAGTTGGCCCGAACGATACCCGCTCACGCCCGAGAGACAGAAGTATTTGGAAACTTACAACACGCGGCTCGTGACGTCGCCTGTGCAATCCCTCTTTAGTTATACGCAGTATGGAACACATCAGATACTCAGCGGCCGCGTGCCAAACTGACTTTGCGAACCCGCTCGATCGCCGCTCGATGCGGGCGAATACCGATCGCATGTTATCGATGATCGATTCGGCGGTCGCGGGCGCGGCGCCGTTTCTGCCGGTGCGTCTCGTCGTCTTTCCGGAGTTCGCTCACGCGGCGCCGGTGTTTCCAACCGCCGCCGAACTGCTCGACAAACTCGCCATCCCGATCCCGAACGAGCACACCGAGCGCCTGCAACAGAAAGCCAAAGAGTACGACATCTACATTCAAAGCGGCTCGATGCTCGAAAGCGATCCGAAGTGGCCGGGTCACGTTTTCAACACCACCTGTCTCGTTGGCCCACAGGGACTGATCCAAAAGTACCGCAAGGTAAACACGTGGATCCCTTACGAGGTTCACACGAGCCCGCATGATCTCCCGGACTACGACGAGCCGCTGTTCCCCGTAGCCGACACACCAATCGGCAAACTCGGCTGCGCGATCTGTTACGACTGGCTGTTTCCCGAAGCGATGAGGCAGTTGGCTGCGAACGGAGCTGAGGTCCTGATTCGAGTTTCAGCTTACATGGATCCGTGGGGTGCGACTGAGCCGATGGCCTGGTGGACCATCGTCAATCGTTGCCGCGCCCTTGAAAACATGGCTTACGTCGTCGCGGCAAACCAGGGCGCGAGTTTGAAACACTATCCGCCGTACTCCTGGCCGGGCGGTAGTCAGGTCGTCGATTTTGATGGACGCTTGCTGGCTGACGCTTCACCTGGGCCAGGCGAGCGGATTGTCGTCGCGCCGATTGATATCTCCGCGTTGCGTCACGAACGCGAGTCGCGTCGCGGACATCACATGCTGGCCCACTTGCGGACCGAAGCGTATCCCGTCTACCAACGACATCAGTATCCGCCGCAAACCAGCGCCGAGCCTGTGAGTTACGAAAAGAACAACGATCTCATCGACGAAGCCAAATCAAACCTTGATAAAGATCCTGCGCCGCCACAGGAGCCACATAAGGAATAACCAAACCAGCACAAACGCGATCGCAAACGCCAGCGACGCATTAATCTCCGACAGCCACGACGCGAAACCTTTGTCGTAGATCCATGCGCCGAGCGGCGTGTCACCGATTCGGATCACGCCAAACAGATCCGCCATGATCCCCGCGCCGACGTAAAGTGCGATCGCGTTGACGCCGAAGATCTCGAACGGCTTCGCCCACCTGCGATAGCCCTTGATGTCGATCAGCCAGTAGCAGAGCGCGAGAAACTGAAGCGCCAACCCGCCGGTGAAGAGCACGTACGAACTGGTCCAAAGCGCCTTGTTGATCGGGAAGAACGCGTTCCACGCCCAACCCAACGCGATACAAACCGCACCGACGACAAACATGCCCGCCACTTTTTCGTAGCGCGTCTTCTCCGTTCGCAGCCAGTGGCCCGTCAGCACTCCGATCAACGTCGTCGCCAACGCTGGAATGGTGCTCAGTAGTCCCTCCGGATCGTAAACCTTCGCCTGCGACCAGACATGCTTCCCGAACACGACGCGATCGACAAACGAAGGCAGACTCCCTTCCTTCGTCAGATCGCCCGCGAGGTAACCGGGCGCGGGAACGTAGTTGACGAGAAGGCAGTAGATGATCAGCAAGGCGATCGTGATTCCGATCTGAACCGCGATTCGCGTGTTGAGAAAGATGATCGACGCGAACAGGTAGCAGACGGCGATACGCTGCAACACGCCGGGAATGCGCAACACGGAAAAGTTGAAACGCGGAAACGCGTTCAGAAACAGGCCGATCGCGAAGATGATCAAGCTCCGCTTGATGACTTTCAAATAGAGGTCGCGCTTGCTCCCGCCCCTCTCGACGCGCGAACTAAACGCCAGCGTGATCGCAACGCCCACGATGAAGAGAAAGAACGGAAACACCAGATCGGTGGGCGTCCAGCCGTGCCACTGCGCGTGCTCGAGGGGCCAGTAGATGTGCTCCCACGTGCCCGGATTGTTGACGAGAATCATTCCGGCGATGGTGATGCCGCGAAAAACGTCGAGTGAAATTAACCGCTGGGCGTCAATGCCCGGGGGAGTATTTGGCATTCTGTTGGATCGATCCTTGTTTCGGAATTGACTCGCAAAGACGTTAAGCGTCCAGATGATAACGCAAGAGGTCGTCTAATTGATCGCCCGGCAGTGTTTCGAGCGCGTCGTGACCGCGGCGAAAGATGCGCGCGCCGGTGGAGCCTTTCAGGATGATGC
Source organism: Pyrinomonadaceae bacterium (assembly GCA_036279935.1). GTDB lineage: Bacteria > Acidobacteriota > Blastocatellia > Pyrinomonadales > Pyrinomonadaceae > PSRF01. The sequence continues at coordinate 2,469 of DASURS010000005.1, read as the reverse complement.
GGCCGTTTTCGCAGCGCGCGATCGCGCCTTCGCGCAGGCCGAGGACCGGCGTGTCGTTCTCTTCAAGAAACTCCTGTATCCGCTTCTCGCGTGTCTCGCCCATGTGTTTTGAATTGGGATCGGGATCGAGATAGTGCGGGTTGATCTGAAACGACACGAGCCCGAGCGCGTCGAACGACGGCGGCTGAACGATCGGCATGTCGTTCGTCGTCTTGATCGTCGGAGCGGCGATGTTCGATCCCGCACTCGAGCCGATGTAGGGCATTCCTCCGGCGGCGCGTTTTCGAATCGGGTCGAGAAGCTGGCGATCGTACAGCGTCTTCAACAGGCGAAACGTGTTCCCCCCACCCACGAAGATCGCGTCCGTATCGGCGACTGCGTGAATCGGATCGGCGGCGTCATGCACGGAACTGAGCTCGTATCCCATCTTTCCGAACCGTTCGCGGGCGGTCGCAGCGTAAGCGTCGCGGTCGTAAAGCGCGAACGGAACAAACAGCACCCGCCTGGCGTCGCCGAGAAAATCACGAATCTCGCTCTCGGCATGGTCGAGATACCCGCCGCCATAAAGCGTTGAGTTGCTGATCAACAAAACCCGATTTCCTTTCACTGCCATATAAGTCTCTCCAGTGACCTGGTGGTGACGCAGTTTGAAAGTTTCTCTGCGATCCCTGCGTTCTCTCTCTCTTCTCTGCGTTCGAATATGCTCTCAAAATGCTGCGTACGCAGAGACCGCAGACACCGCAGAGGCCGCAGAGTTCAAACTGAGGCACTACTTCTGACCTTTTGATCTTGACTAACAAAAGCCCGCTCTACTAACCTACGCGCGTTTTTCAAACACGCATCTCACGCAGGGTGGCCCCTCGCTTCATCCGGACCAGCCTTCTTAACCGAAATCTCTTAGCTCTTTCTTCACCATTTGTCACGGAGAGCATCGCATGGCAGAACTTCATGGCAGACATGTTCGAGCGCTGGACCTCGCCGAACGATTGATCCCGGACCTGAGTTTGAATGAGGCCCTCCTATGGCCGCCCGATCTATTCGCCTACACCAGCTACGCGCTCACGTTCACCGCCGCGTATCAGTTAGTCGTCTCACCGCCTTCCGGAAAGCGCTGGCAACCGCCGAAAGACGAGCTGGCCTCGTGGCTCTACGAAAACGCCGAAGCCAATCTCAACTCCTGGTTCGCTGACGCCAAAAAAGAGTGGGAAGTCCACGACATGACTTTCGACTTTGGCCCACACCTGGAGGCGCTGGATCAATGGATGGCGGGTACAGGCCTTTACAACAAGCAACATTTTGGAGAGATGTTTGCCGAAGAAAAGCCCAGAGACGCGCGCGAAGCATCGCGCACGCTCGACGATTGGGAACATCTCGCCAGGCTCTCGGGCGTGCAGTGGCGCAATAACCTCAGGCAGTTGGATGACTCGGTGATGACGTGCCTGTTGTTCAGGAAGAGCCATCCCGGTGACGATGGACCACCCAAACAGGAACAGCGCAAGCTGCTGGAAACGATCCTCGAGAACACACCTCCACTATTGCTGGCGTGCTGGGCGTTCTTTCATGTTCAGTCGACGAAGGAGCGCTTCTATGAAAAGGACGGAGTGCTGCGGCTGAGTGACCTGTTGTGCAACCAGGACGATTTGCAGGCCCAAAACGGCTATTGCAGCCAGCTTTGGAAAGTAGCGCAGTCGCTGCTGACGCTCCACGCTATCTCGGATCTCGCCAGCCTCAAGTTCGGCATCGAAGCCAATCCCGGAGACAATCGCGCACTCGCTTTCGCCGAAAAGCTCCTGTTCGGAAAACTACATCGCGCCGGAGGCAGTCTTTCCACGTTCAATACTGAACGTTGTCGCGTACTGCCGAAGCGGCACAATCCCGACATCGGAATCACGCTGCGCTCGATCTCCAGCAACATCGCGTTTCATCAGTCGCCCGTCGACGTCGTGTGGCGCAAGACACAAAACAACACGCTCGGCGAAAAGCTCGCGCGACAGCAAAAAGATGCGCGACTGTCGATCCTGCTGCTTCCCTTCCCGCTCTCGATCAACGCCAAGCATTTCGCGGAGGACCATACGCAACAGTCCGGCAAAGTTGTGAACATGCCGCCCGAGGAATACAAGTTCTTCACTTACGACCCGCAGCTAGCGATGAACGACCGCCACGCGAACCCCGCGAAGCCAATAACCAAACAGACGACCATCGACAAAATGCTCGACCTCGTAAACGACGCGAACTACGAGCTGGCGGATGAGTTTGACATCGACATGATTATCCTGCCCGAAGCGGCGTTGTCGCGGACTGAGTTCGACGAGTTTCAAGAAGGCCTCATTCAACGCTTCGGCAAGATCGCGCCGAGCATAATCATCGCGGGCGTGCGCGAGTCGCGCGACGAGCTGGCGCAGGAGATGGCCTTTCATGGCCACACGCGCACGATCGACGATTTCAACTTCTCTCGCAACGCCGTCTACT
>DASURS010000004.1:0-26461 GCA_036279935.1 Pyrinomonadaceae bacterium | reverse complement strand
ATGTTTCTGGCTGTACGCTGGATCTCCAGTGCCTGCTGATGAAGCTCCAGGGCCTTGTCGGGCTGGCCCATGTCGGAGTAGGTGGCGCCGAGTAGGTCGAGCGTCTGGGCTTCGACGGAGCGATTGCCGATCTTTTGCAGCATCGCTCGCGCCTGGTTGTAGTAGTCCAATGCCTCGCGATATTTCGTCAGATAGTTGTACGCGTATCCGATGTTGTTGAGCGTGAGTGCTTCGCCGGCGCGATCCGGGCCGGTTTTAAATATCTCGAGTGACTGTTGCAGGTAATCGAGCGCTCGTTCGGGCTCGCCGAGACTGCTGTACGCAACGCCGATGTTATTGAGAGTGATGGCGCGTCTCGGCGGCGACTCCGCGAAGAGCGGGAGGGCTTGTAAGTAAAAGTCGAGAGCGCGTTGAAAGTCGCCTGCATCGTGGTGAAGCTTGCCAATGTTGTTGAAGGCTGATCCCTGAGTCGGGTTGTCGCCGAGACGACCGGCGAGGACGCGGGCGCGTTCGTAGTGCTGATACGATTTTGCGATGTCGCCGAGCACGTCGTAAGCGCCGCCGAGCAGCGTCTCGATCGGAGCTTCGAGTCGCTGGTCTCCGGTGGTGCGAGCGAGCAAAAGCGCCTCTTCGAAGTACCGCAGCGCGGTGCGAAACTCGTTCAGTTGCGCATGAGCAATGCCTGTCGCCTGGACCGCCAGAGTTTGACGATACGTATCACCTGCTGTTTGAAAAAGCGGAGTCGCTTCCAGGTATTTGGCAATGGCGGCGCGCTTGTCGTCCGCGGCAGGCCGCGCGCGCATTTTTTGAGCTTCGTCGAAGGATCGTTGAGCGGCGACGTGCTGTTTGTCGACGGCAGTCGCTTCGCGCAACGCGACGATCTTGATCTGATAGAACGCGGCACTGGCGCGCGTGTTCGGCGCACGCACCTCGACGCGATACTCGCCCGTCACGTCCGCAACGAGCAGCGCCGGCTCGGTTCCAAAACGATCGTTTGGACTATCGCTGACTGCGATCTGAGTACCGTCAGGCTTGAACAACGAGATACTCAGATCGATTCCCTGCTGCTCGATCAGCGCGTAAAGAAACTGTCCCGCGGAAAGACCGATCCGATACGACTGCGCCTCACCGCCTTTGATCGGATAACGGCCATCCGCCAAAACCGGCAACTGCGTGGGCGCTTGCTGGGCCGCTGCTTGCCACGCGAGCGCGCTGCACCACAGTACGGTGGCCAGCAACAAAATCAGTCTTAACTGCGTCGGTCTTCGCATAGACGACAAAGAAGAGCGCGGGAGGGCCGCAAAGCCGCTCCCGCCTCTTCTGGTTTGGAGTCCCCACTTTCGCTGACTAGGGGGGTCGATCAAGCGTAAGCGGATGCCGCGTCCTCCTTACCATCCTCAGGCAGACCTGAGCCGGCTTGGGCGGTCCAGGTTCCGCTCTCGTCCTCGGGCAGCCCGGGCATTCCCTTCTTCGCGTTGTTCCCCCACGGTCCCTGGGGCTGATCGCCGCTGGTGCCGCCATCGAAGTTCTGGAGTTCCATACTCCAGATCAACCCGCGGTAGGCGAACGCCGGGAAACGTACCGGCAGGTTGGGATCGTTCGTTTCGGCCAGGATCGCGATCAATTCGTAGCCGGTGCCGTCCGCTTTCTGTCGCACCTCGACGCCTTCGATCAGTTGTCCACTCTGTCCGCCGTCTACGTCGCCTTTCTTGATTTTCCATAGGTTTGGCATGTGTTGATCCTCCTTAAGGTCTGATGTTTTCACAATCCAGTTCTGGGCGGATTGTTCACTGGGCTACGTTTCGATAATGCCAAAAACAAGTCGGCCCTCCAGGAAGGCTTCCTATCTCCTAACGCGAGAACTTTTTTGGCAAACCACCACGTCAAGGTGAATAAGCAGGAAGTCGACCCGGCCAGGCTGTATCAAGAAAGGGAGAGTTCTTTTGTGGTCGGGAGAACTTTTGACGTATTGGGTGGGCGCAATGATATGCGGAGTCGGCGACCGCGTCCAGAGATTAGTGATGTTCAAGCCTGACCGCGTATACAAGAACTTTTTCAGGACTCTTCACGGTCGTGACCGTTTCCCCTTTTTCGGCTGTGACTTTGTTAGTCGAATGGGAGTTCAGGAAGGTGTGGAGCGCTTTGTTTACTTCGGCGTCAGTGATGAGACCTATCGTTTCACGACTCGCGAATGACTTGACGCGATCCATCTCCGGCAGCGGCTGTTCGGAAAACACGAGCCACAGCTTTTCGACGCCTTGTTCCTCATCGAACTTCAACCACGACGGGTACGGAATCTTTATCGACTGATTGGCGGTCAACACTTCCGAGCCGTTGTTTGCCGTCGACGTTGGGAACACGGCGTTGTACTCGGGTTGCGCTCCCGTCGTCGCCGGACCTTCGTTCAGCACGTACAGGTGACCTGTTTGCGCGCTGCTGACATTCAAGCGAATGCGATAGCCGGCTTCGAAGTTGATCTCGCCTGAGATATCGAAAGGTCGTTGGAAGGGCTTGTTGTCCTTGAACTTCTGCACCGTGATCCAATACGCGAGCGTGCGTTCAACGGGCGCGGGTGCGATTGGCTTCGGAGTTTCGACAACGGATGTGGGCCGTCTGCCGCGCCACATGTTGATGACAAATACAGCGGCGACTAGCGCTGCCGCAGCAACAAGCGCAATTGCTAACCACCGTTTACCCTTCGGCGGCTCACTTGTTATCTCCTGTGTTTTTTCATTCACATCGAGGCGCTTCTCCAAATTCCGCAGGTCGGCCGCCATCTCTTTCGCCGTTTGATAACGTTCAGCGGGATCTTTGGCGATCGACTTGGCGACGATCCGTTGCAACTCCTGCGGCATTCCCGGTGGACCAGCGTCCGTCAGCGGCGGCGGATCTTTTTCGAGAATCTCCACGATCGTGTGCGCGCTAGTCGCTCCGCCAAACGGTTTCTCGCCGGCGACCATCTCGTAAATCATGATGCCCACGCTCCAGATGTCGCTGCGGCCATCGACGGCGCGCGCTCTCGCCTGTTCGGGCGACATGTAGTTCACGGTGCCCATGATCAGGCCGGGAGCAGTCCTGAGCTCGGTTACAGCTTCCGAATCGGACGCCGGAGCGGCAGGTCTGTTTTCCATCAGTTTGGCGAGACCGAAATCGAGCACCTTAACAACGTGATCGCGCCGGCGAATCATCACGTTCTCGGGCTTCATGTCGCGGTGAACGATGTTCGCCTCGTGCGCGGCGTCGAGGGCGGCGAGCATTTGAAGACCGATGTCGATGACTTCGTCGAGCCTGAGACGTTTCCCGCGCAGCACGTCGCGCAGCGTTTCGCCGTCGACAAACTCTGTTGCCAGAAACGTCAGGTTGTCGACTTCGCCGAACTCGAAAATCGTGACGATGTTCGGATGGTTCAGTGACGACGAGACTCGCGCTTCCTGGCGAAATCGCTGCATGCGCCGCTTGTCTGCGGCGACTTCGGCGGAAAGGATCTTCAGTGCAACCGTGCGATCGAGCCGGGAATCTTGCGCCTTATAAACCTCACCCATTCCGCCGGTGCCGAGGTGATCGAGGATTACATAGGATCCGAAATGCTGGCCTTTCTCGAGGCTGAGCTTCTCTTCGCCGACGAACAGCTCGGCGGCGCTTTCCACCGCGAGCCCGCCGATGAAGTCGTGGGCTTCGGCCTGCTGGTGCGACTCGATCAGCCGCTCCACTTCTTCGCGAAGATCGCTGTCAGTCCCACACTTCTCCCTCACGTACGCCGAACGATCTGCGCCGTCGAGGGAGATTGCTGATTTGAATATGCGACTGATTTGTTGCCAGCGTTCCGGCTTCAATTCGGCGCGCCCTCGGAGAGTTGGCGATGGAGCCACGCGCGTGCCATGTTCCAATCGCGAATCACGGTGTTCTCGGAAATATTCAACACTCCGGCGATCTCTTCGTTGTTCAACCCGCCGAAGTATCTGAGCTCGACCACCTGACTGCGGCGCGGATCCAACTGGGCCAGGCTCTTCAGCGCTTCGTCAAGCCGGAGGACCTCGGAGAAATCGCCCTGGGCCATCGTGGCGGTTTCGTCGAGCGAGACCTGGCGCGCGCCGCCGCCGCGTTTCGCATAAGAGTGCCGGCGGGCGTGGTCGATCAGGATTCGTCGCATGATTTGGGCGGAGATGGCGAAGAAGTGAGACCGGTTGGCCCACTGGACGTTCTTTTGATCGACGAGCCGGACGTAGGCTTCGTTGATCAACGCGGTCGTTTGCAGTGTGTGACCTTTGCGCTCGCGGCTCATGTAGCGGCGCGCCAGGCGATGAAGTTCATCGTAGACGAGGGGATACAACTCATCGAGCGCGGATTGGTTTCCTTCCGTCCACGCTGCGAGTAGTTGCGTTATCTCATGTTCCTGTCGGGGAGGGTCTTTCTTCATAGGAACATAGCTCAAACTAAGCCTCGAACTGCGTGATTTCGCCCGGCTTGCGCAACATCTTATTCACTTCGCCGATGTGCAACTCTTCTTCGGAAATCATGCGGCGGGCGTAATCTTCGAGTAAAACGGAGCGGTCGACAACCACTTCCAGCAGTTGTTTGTAGAGCGCCAGCCCCGCCTTTTCGGCTTCGAGTGATTCCGCCAGGATGTCGTGGATGCCGTGCTTTTCCGTTTCGAGCAGGCTTCCGATCTTCAGGGACGGATGCTCACCAAAATGCGTCACAAGCTCGCCGGCTTCGTTAGCGTGCGAAAGACATGTCGTCGCTTCGTTGCGCAACCAGCTAACGATGGGAATCCGGTTGTGGCCGAAAACCATCAGCGCATAGTGCGTGTACCGCACGACGCCGGCCAGTTCTGCCTCCATTATTTGATTCAAAAGCTTTACCGCTACCGCCTTGTCAAAGTTATCCTCAGGCATAGTCTCCTCCGTGAGTTGGCGCGCCTTTCAAAACCTCAGTGACAAACAGCTTAGCCCGCCATCCATCTTCTGAAACTCGGACATTTCCAGTGGGATCGTTCGATGACCCAGGTCATCTAATTGCCGCTTCAAGCCGGGAAAACCGGCCGGCACGAGCGTCTGACCATTAATAAATAGACAGTTTGCCGCGTATTCCTCGGACGAGTCTACGCGAATCAGGTCGTAACCCGAAAACTCCTTTCGGTCGCTCAACGCCTCGATGACCACGAGGCGCTTCGACCCAAGACAGGCCATGCCGCTCTTCAGATGAAGGATATTACTCAGACCGCGGATGTCTATCAAACTCGAAGTGTAGCCGAAGGAGTCGAGTATGCGGCCGAGCTGGGCGGCGCCCGCTTCGTTGGTCCGTGCGGAGAGACCGATGAAGAAGTGTTCGCCGGCTTCGCAGATGTCGCCGCCGTCGACCGTTCCGGGCGCGACGATCGCGCTGATGGTTGAGAAGTGTTCGCGCAACGCAGTTTCGATCTCGTGGATCTCGCCAGCGCGGCTTTCGGCGCCGGGTCGCGTTATGACGGCGCCGCGCGGCGTCACGATCGCAGTGTCTTCGACGAACGTCGAATCCGGGAATCGTTCGTCCGCGGGTAGCTGGATGAGATCAAGCCCGCACGACTCCAGCGCACGGCAGTACGCGTCGTGCTGCTGTAGCGCGAGATGGTGATCCGGCTCTCCGAGATCGACACTCGTCAGACCGCTGGAGAAAGTCGCAGCCGGTGGTCGGACAATCGCTTTTGTGAACACGGTGAGCGTCAGTATACCTTGTTGGCTTTGCACAACCCTCCTTATAGGAAGCAGTCTCCCGCAAAGGCGCTAAGGCGCAAAGAAAAAGACCTGATAAACGTGGGCACTGCTTTGCGCCTTAGCGCCTTTGCGGGAGACTTACTTTCTTACTTCTACGTCTCGATCTCGTTTCGGTTACTTTTTGTGCAAGGCCTACCTTGTTTGCGCGTTTGATTTGGTCGCAACATTCGGATAGTTCCGTGTCGTACACTGAGTAAATTATGAAAAAGCTTGATCCCGTTTTTCGTAGCGCGCTCGATAGCGCTTACGCGCACTCCATTTCGCATCTCGAGAATCTTGATGAAACATCGGTCGCCGCGACCAGCGACGTCGAGTCGTTGCGCGCTCGCATCGCGCGGCCGCTTCCTGTCGAGGGAATGGCCGCGGACAAAGTCATCGAAGACCTGGTGCGTGACGTTGAAGGCGGACTGCTCGGCACCGCCGGTGGACGCTTCTTCGGTTGGGTGATCGGAGGCGTCGTGCCAGCCGCACTCGCCGCCGACTGGCTCACTTCCGCATGGCAACAGAACGCGGCGCTGTACGCGACCAGTCCCGCGGCGGCGATCGTCGAGGAGACGGTCGGACAGTGGCTGATCGACATCTTTCGTCTGCCGGCGCACTCCAGTTTCGCGCTCGTGACTGGATGCCAGATGGCGCACGTCACGTGTCTCGCTGCCGCGCGTCATGCTTTGCTGGCGAAACGTGATTGGGACGTCGAAGGAAAAGGACTCTTCGGTGCGCCGCCGATTCGGATCGTTTCGAGCAGTCTGCGGCACGCTTCGTTTGAACGCGCGGTGCGCTTGCTTGGTCTCGGTAGTTCCAATGTCGTCGATCTTCCCGTCGACGATCACGGCCGGCTGATTCCTGGCGCGCTCGCGGACGAGTTGGCGAAGGCGCCGGACGCGCCGGCGATCGTGCTGCTGCAAGCCGGCGACATCAACACCGGCGCGTATGACGATTTTGAAACGTTAGTTCCGATTGCGCATCAGTATGGCGCGTGGGTTCACGTCGATGGCGCGATCGGGTTGTGGGTGACTGCGAGTGAGCGGCGCAAACATCTTGTTCGCGGGCTGGAGTTGTGCGACTCGTGGGCGACTGACGGACACAAGTGGCTCAACGTTCCGTTTGACTGCGGTTTCGCGTTTGTAACTGACCCGGAGGCGCATCGCGCTTCGCTGTCAGTGCGTGCTTCGTATCTGACTCACGCGAGTACCGCTCGCGATCAGATGGACTGGAATCCCGAGTGGTCGCGTAGGTCGCGAATGTTTGCGGCGTATGCGGCGCTACGACAGTTGGGACGCAAAGGGATTGAAGAGTTGGTCGATCGTTGCTGTGACCACGCGCGATCGATCGTCGTGCGGATCGGTGAACTCGACGGCGCTGAAGTCTTGTGGGAACCGACGATAAATCAGGGACTCGTGCGCTTCCCTGCTCCTTTTTTGTCAGCTACCGACGCCGATCACGATCGCCACACGGACGCCGTCATCGAGGAGATCCTGAAAACCGGCGAAGCATTCTTTGGCGGCACGACTTGGCGCGGCAAACGCGCGATGCGCGTCAGTGTTTGCAACTGGCAGACTTCGGACGAGGACGTCGATCGAGTCGTCGCGGCGGTCAAGAGCGTTCTGTGAAGTCCTTGAAGTTTTGAACCTTTTGGGATGGGTGAATGCAGCAGGCGGCTTTTATATTCAATCTTTGCTGCCAACCTAAAGCCACTTGATTGCTATCTCTTGCTCGACTTGCTTGAATTCAGGATCGCCGGTTAACAGGAGGGCCTTCTTTTGTTTCGCGAGCGCCGCGGCGAAGCAATCAGCAAAAGACATCTTGTGTTTGGATTTGTAACCGCCGGCGTCGCGGGCCAGCGACCAGTCAGCCTCCACGAACTCGATTCCGAGTTGCATCAATTGCGCAATGCTCCGCTCAGCATCAGCAACAGAAGCCTCGCGGGCGATGATATACCAAACCTCGCCAGCATTAACGACGCTCATAACCAGCGGAATATCATCTTCATGGGCGTCCGCAATCGTGTTTGCGACCTCTTCGGCTGCCTGTTCGCCTTCGAGGTAAGCCATGATCGCCCACGCGTCCAAAACAATCACTTTCGGCTTGCGCACCATTAGAGTTCTCGTTCCTTCCGCCTGTCTGTCATAAGCGCTTTGAGAAGACCTTTACCTTTGAACTTACCGCGCAAACTGTGGACGTATTCGCGCGTGATGGGCTTCAGGATGATTTCCCGCGCCTCATCATCCACGACGATCTGAATGCGTGTACCCTCCTTAATTCCGAATTTTCGCCGCACGGACGAAGGTATTACGATCTGCCCTTTTGATGTTGCGGTAGTCTCCACTTAAGCCTCCTTCTGAAAAGGTAAGATCAGTGTGCCAGAGACTAAAATGTAAGTCAATGCAGTCTTTGTCTTACCTTTTCACCAGGCGACTGTAGATGACTTAATGGCGACTTTAATACTTCGCGGCCCACCGCGGACTCGGCGTTCTCAGCGTTAACCGGCTATTTCAACCGCAGAGGCCGCGGAGATACGCAGAGAGCGCAAACTAAAAATCAAAATAGGGCCACGCGACTGTTCTACTATTTCAGACGGCCTACACTAGCTGACGCGGCCCATTAACTTCTTGATCGTCGGCGTCAGCAACGCGAGGATCAGCATCGCGATCAGAAGCCCGGCGGAGATGCCGCCGTACAGTTTCACGAGTTGCCACGAGTTGTCTGACACGAAGAAACCTGACAGGTAACCCGCGAGTTTGCTGCCGAATGACGATGCGAGGAACCAGACGCCCATCATGATGCCGACCAGTTTCGGTGGCGAGAGTTTCGTCACCGTGCTCAAGCCGACCGGGCTCAAACACATTTCGCCGCACACTTCGAGGAAATAAAGACCGACGAGCCACCAAAAACTCACTCTTCCGCTCGCCGTCAACATCGCCGCCGGAACCATCAACGCATACGCCACGCCGATGAAGAGCATGCCGAGCGTGAACTTCACCGGGCTCGATGGCTGTCGTTCTCTCATTCGCACCCAGAGGATCGAAAACACCGGCGTCAACATGATGACGAACAACGGCGTCAGCGATTGGAGATACGGCGCGGGGAATCGCATGCCGAATATCTCGGTGCGCGTGAGTCTGTCGGCGAAGAGATTCAGGCTCGCGCCTTTTTGTTCGTAGGCGGCCCAGAAGAGGATCGTGAAGACGAAGAAGATGAAGATCGCGCCGATGCGTTTCCAGTCGCTTTTTGTCAGCGGGTGGACGTCTTCGTCGGCTGCGTTGTCGTCGGTAGCTGTCGCTGTTGCTTTGGAACGCGTCTTCACCTTGTTGCCGACCCTGGCGAGCTTGTCGCGGTTCAAGAGGTAGACGATCAGGCCGAGGATCATGCCGACGCCTGCCGCGCCGAAGCCCCAGTGCCAACTCTTCATCGGATCCATGCCGAGCCGCGTCAGAAAACCTTTAAAACTCTCGCCCTTCGCGAGATAGCCGATCGCGAGCGGCGCGAGTAGTGCGCCGACGTTGATGCCCATGTAGAAGATCGAGAAACCGCTGTCGCGACGCGGGTCGTCGGGCTTGTATAGACCGCCGACCATGGCGCTGATGTTTGGTTTGAGCAAGCCGGTCCCGATGGCGATCAGGGCCATGCCGAGATAGAAGAAGGTCAGCGAATGAAACACCATCGCGAAGTGGCCGCAGGCGATGATGATTCCGCCGAGTAGCACTGCGAGCCGCGCGCCCGTCACGTAGTCCGCGATCAGTCCACCGGGCAGGGCGGTGAGATAAACAGCCATAGTGTAGGTGCCGTAGATCGACGAGGCGTGTTTGACGTCGAATCCGAGTCCGCCCTGGGCGGCGGTTGATGTCATATAGAGGATGAGGATCGCGCGCATTCCGTAGTAACTGAACCTCTCCCACAGTTCGGTGAAGAAGAGCGGTCCAAGTCCCTTGGGATGTCCGGCAAAAATCGACTCCCTCGTCTCCTCGCTCGGTACGGCAGCTAATGTGGCTTCAGCTTGGCTCATGGTCCGCGCACTATAGTTGAGTCCGGGCGCGAGTTTCAACACGGATGGGCGGAGTTCTGGAGTATGCTGATTGAAACTGGAATGAGTTTTTGGGTAAGACTCGACTAGAAAATCAGAACCACCGATGCGCCGCGGGCGCGAGTGAGGAGAGTGGTTACGCGGTCGGCATCTGGTGCAGCTGTGGTTGGCCGTAGTAGAAGCTGCCTTGCATCTCCCAGTTCCCCAGGTTGAAGTGACGCTGAGCGCCGCAGTTAAGGCACGAGCGATAGGTGCGGCCGTCGCGCGAGAAGGGACGGCTCATGTCCGCATGCCGGCAACCAAAGACGCGCGCCATTAAAGTATTCAATCTTCCGGTCACCGATGATGAGTCCATTTGCGGAACAGTTGGACTGGCGATAGTTAATTCGGCGGCTGCTTGCATGACTTTTTCCTCTTAAAATGGCGTTGAACTGCCCGTCACTAACCTAACGCGCAAAAGATCGGCCCAGCAGGGTCATGGGCAGGAAACTTTTCCTGCTTTATACTTACGCCTGTCCTCGAAACACGGATTCAGCGGACGGAGACGACCTTTGACTGCACACCCGCAAGACAACGTAACCAGGTTGCTGATCGAACTATCCAACGGCGATCGAGCCGCGGTTGATCTTTTGCTACCCGTAATCTACGATGAACTGCGAAAACTCGCCGCGAACTATCTCAGGCGTGAACGGCCCGATCACACCTTGCAACCTACCGCTCTGGTGCACGAGGCCTATTTACGTCTCGTAGATCAAACGCGAGTTAACTGGCAGAACCGGGCCCATTTTTTTGGAGTTGCCGCCCAGATTATGCGTCGCTTGCTCGTCGACCACGCGCGCAAGCACAACGCGGAAAAGCGTGGCCAGGATTTTCAAAAACTCTCCCTGGATGAAAACGTAGATCGCGCCGTCGAAAGAAGCGCGGAACTCATCGCCCTCGACGACGCCCTTAAAGCCCTGGCAGCTTTCGACGAACAAAAGGCCCGCATGGTCGAGTTACGCTACTTCGGCGGCCTATCCATTGAAGAAACAGCAGACGTTCTGGGCGTAACTCCTACAACCATCAAACGTCACTGGCGGTTTGCCAAGGCATGGCTCCACGGAGAAATGCAAAAAAGTAGTTAATGCACGCAGCAAGGCAACTTCAACAACTCGTTTAGCATTTCACGGATGCGCCATTTCATTCGCGGCGGGAATTTATCTCCAAACATCCGTGTTACCAGTGTGTCAGGATACAAAGATTCTAACGTCACTTCTAAAACATGACCCCCGAACGCTGGCGACAAGTTGAAGAGATTTTTCAGGCCGCCCTCGACCTCCACCCAGACGAACGAGGACGATACCTGTCACAAGCCTGCGCCAGCGACAGCGATCTGAAACGAGACGTCGAGGTGCTGCTCTCTCAGCACGACAGCGCTGGCGATCTGCTAGACCATTCCATCTACGGCGACCCTGACCAGAGCGTCCTCGAGTCATTTATAGAAGACAAAGATCCGATGATCGGCCGGCGTCTCGGCTCCTACCGCATCGAGCGCGAGATCGGACGCGGCGGCATGGGTGCGGTCTACGAAGCCTCTCGCGCTGACAACGAGTTCAACAAACGCGCCGCCATCAAACTGGTCAAACGCGGGATGGACACCGACTTCATCCTGCGCCGCTTCCGCAAAGAACGTCAGATACTCGCGGCACTCGACCACCCGCACATCGCCGGACTGCTCGACGGCGGCACCACCGACGACGGCCTGCCCTACTTTGTGATGGAGTTCATCGAAGGCCAGCCGCTGTACAGTTATTGCGACAACAACCAGCTAAACATCAACGAACGGCTCAAACTGTTTCGCTCGATCTGCGACGCCGTTCACTACGCGCACCAGAAACAGGTCGTCCACCGCGATATCAAGCCCTCGAACGTCCTCGTCACTTCCGCCGGAGTGCCGAAACTGCTCGACTTCGGTATCGCGAAGCTGCTCAACCCGGCGCTCGCCGGCGACATCACACACGATCCGACAGCGACGGCCATGCGTCTGATGACTCCGGAATACGCTTCGCCGGAACAAGTCCAGGGCGCGCCGACAACGCCGACGACCGACGTCTATTCTCTCGGCGTCCTTCTTTATGAACTGCTGACCGGCCATCGCCCGTATCGCCTGGTGAACCGCGCGCCGCACGAGATCGCGCGCGTCATCTGCGAAGAATCTCCGGCGCCGCCAAGCATCATTATCACGCGCACTGAAGATCTGCTGCCTAGCCTTTACGGCACCGACGACGCGACGACGCTGAAGCAACTGTTCACCACCCGCAGCATGACGCTCGAAATGCTGCGCCGCGCGCTCACCGGGGATCTCGACAACATCGTGATGCAGGCGCTGCGTAAGGAACCCGAGTGGAGATACCAAACCGCCGCCGATCTGCGTGACGACATCACGCGGTTTCTCGAAGGCCGGCCGGTTTCCGATCTGCCGGATTCGCCGCACGCCACCGCCGTGCTCCGGCCCGACCTGTTCGAGGAAAATTCGCTCGCCGTGCTGCCGATGAAGCTGCTCGACATCAACGGTCCCGAAACTGCTCCCGACTATCTCGGGACCGGACTCGCCGACGCCTTGATCACACGACTCAGCGCGATCCGCAGTTTCGCCGTGCGCCCGACGAGCAGCGTACTTCGTTACGGCGGCGACGCGGATCCACTTCGCGCCGGACGCGAGCTCGGCGTCGCGTTCGTCCTCGACGGCAGAATCAGACGAGCCGGCGAACGCATCCGAGTCACGATTCAGTTACTCGACGTGCGAGACGAGACGACAGCGTGGGCCGGACAATTCGACGAACAGTTTACGGACGTTCTGAGTCTCGAAGACGTGATCTCGTCGCACGTCGCGGAGGCAATCGTTCCGCATCTCACCGTCGATCAACGACTGCGACTCGCCAAACGCGGTACTGACAATCCGCAGGCGCACGAAGCTTATCTGCGCGGACGTTATTACTGGAACACGTTCACCGAAGAAGGTTTCGCACGAGCCATCGTCTGCTTCCAACAGGCGATCGCGCTCGATCCTGATTACGCACTGGCGTACGCGGGCGTCGCCAACTATCACAACTGGCTCGGCATCTTCAGCGTGATGCCGTTCGCGGAATGTGCGGCGGCGGCTTACGAAGCTGCATCACGCGCCGTCGAGATCGATCCGAACCTCGCCGAAGCGCACACCGCGCTGGGCCAGGCGATACTCTGCCGCGACTACGCATGGGCCAGCGCCGAGCATCACCTCGTGCGCGCCATCGAACTCGACCCGAACTATCCGCCCGCGCGCATCTGGTACGCACTGCAACTCGGAATGGAGGGACGCTTCAGCGAAGCGCTGCGCGAGGCGCAGACCGGCCGCGATCTCGATCCGCTGGCTGTGATCTCTCGTTTCGCCGTCGTGTGGTGTTCGTATCACGCGCGCCGCTACGACGAAGCGTACCGGTTCGCCAGTGCCACGCTCGAAAATGAGCCGCGCAACCTGATGATGCTCTACGCGTCGAGTTTCGTTTTGAGCCGTCTCGGACGCCACACGCAAGCGATTCAGGCAGCGGAAAAGTGCGTCGAACTGCTGGGCACGGTGTCACACACGCTGGGCCGGCTCGGATGCGCGTACGCTAACGCGGGCAGGCTCGAAGACGCGCAGAAGGCGCTCGACGAGATGGAACAGTTGTCGAGCCGGCGTTACGTCTCGCCGTATCACCTCGCGCTCGTGAACTCCGCGCTCGGACGCATCGAAGCTTCACTCGATCTGCTCGACAAAGCGTACGAGTCCGGCGACGCAAAAGTGCTTTGGATGGGCGTCGACCCCGAGCTCGAACCAATTCACGGCCATCCCCGTTTCAACGATCTCCTGCGCAAGCTGGACCACCGGCTCGTCGCGTTACCCGCGATCGCAGCGCAATTGGACGGCGATCATGAATCGATCGCAGTGTTGCCGTTCAGGGTATTGACGCCGCCGGGCGAAAACACCGGCGACGAATATCTCGGCGTCGGCCTGACTGACGCGCTCATCACTCGACTCAGCAATGTTCAGCGACTCGTCGTGCGCCCAACGAGCAGCGTTCTGCGTTACCAGGGCGCTGCGATCGATCCGCTGATCGCCGGACGCGATCTCGGAATTGATTACATCGTCGATGGCAGTATCCGCCGCATCGGCAACCGCATCCGCGTCACCGCCCAATTGCTGAACATCAACGAAGGCGTGACTCGTTGGGCCGAACACTTCGACGAAGACTCGACCGACGTCCTGCAAATCGAAGACTCGATCTCCGAAAAAGTCGCGACGGCCCTGCTGCCGCAGTTAACGGGCGACGAACAGCGACAGTTGCACAAGCGCGGCACCGATAGCTCCGAAGCGTTCGAGGCCTACCTGCGCGGCCGCTATCACTGGAACTTCTACACCGAAGTCGGACTCGCCAAGTCCCTCCAGAGTTATCAAAAAGCGATCAACCTCGATCCCGATTACGCGCTCGCCTACACCGGCATCGCCGATTACTACAACTGGCTCGGCGTCTTCGGCTTGAAACCGTTTGCCGAATGTTCGGCGGCGGCGAAGCAGGCGGCGACGAAGGCCGTCGAGCTCGATCCGTCCTCCGCCGAAGCGTACAGCGCGCTCGGCTTCGCGACCGCCTGTCATGACTTCGACTGGGCCGTCGCCGAAGGACAACATCGCCGGTCGATCGAGATCAATCCCAACTACGCCACCGGCCACAACTGGTACGCATTTCATCTCGCAATGGAAGGCCGCTCCGACGAAGCCATTCAACAGATGATGCGCACGCGCGAGCTCGATCCGTTGTCCCCGGCGGTGCTGCAAGCTCTCGGCTGGTGTTACTACCAGGGACGGCGCTTTGACGAGTCGCTCGCCACATTCCGCTCGATGCTCGAAGCGATTCCCGATTTCGCGTACGGCCTTGTCACATATTCCTGGGCGCTCCGGCACACAGGGGCGATCGACGAAGCCGTGCGCACTGCGGAGAAAGCGTTGCAACTTTCGAGCGGCAGCCAGCTCTACGTCTCCGCATTGGGCGCAGCTTATGCGGCAGCCGGAAGACGGACCGAAGCGCAGGCGGTGCTCGACCAGTTGGACCAGACCGCCGAGCACGGCTACATCTCTCCATTTCACCGCGCGATGATTCACCTGCATCTCGGCAACCGTGAGCGTTCGCTCGAGCTGTTGCAGGAAGCATACGCGGTCAAAGACGGTTGGGTCGTTTGGCTGGGTGTCGAGCCGCAGTTCGATCCGCTGCGCGGCGAGCCGGCGTTTGAACGCATCCTTCGCGATCTCCGCCACCCGGCGTTGAATCGCAAGCCGCGACCGTCGGCGACTCCTACGCCTGAACGCCGGCGTAAACGCGGAAAACACATCGCGCCGATCACGACGCAGATCGCCTTCCCAGCGCCCGAAACGAAGACGGGCGAGAACGAAGAGGCGCGCCAGCTTTACACGGCCGGCCGTTACTACGCGACGCGGCGAACCGCCGAAGGTTTGCGACAGGCCATCGAACGACTCGAACGCGCCGTCGAAATCGATCCGGACTTCGCCATCGCTCATGCGGAGCTTGCCGATTGTTACGCGCTTCTTAACTGGTACGTCGAACCGCCGCCGGCTGAAGCGTGGGAACGCGCGAAAGAATCCGCGCTGGCCGCCGTCGAGGCTGATCCGCAACTGGCCGAAGCGCACGCGTCACTCGGATTCGTCAGACTTCACTACGATCGCGACTGGATCTCAGCCGAACGCGAGTTGCGCCGTGCGATCCAACTAAAGCCCGGAAACCAGGTGGCCCATCGCTGGTACGCGTACAGTCTCTCCGCCATGGGCCGTCACGACGAAGCGTACGCCGAGATCGAACGCGCGCGTCAGATCTCGCCGCAATCGGCAGTGATCGCAACCGCCGTGGCGAACGTACTGTTTCTGGCGGGCAAGTTTGACGAGTGCATCACACAGTGTCGCAAGTCGCTCGATCTCGATGCGGGCGCGGTCGCAGCCCATACCGTGCTGCGTTGGGCGTACGAGTTGAAGGGCATGCAGAATGAAGCCCTCGCGGCCTTCGAACAGGAACGCAGCTTCGCGGGCGACACGCCGACCACCCACGCGAAGCGCGCGCACGTGCTCGCCGCGATCGGAAAACATGAAGAAGCGAAGGCCATTCTCGACGAGATCATCAAACAGCGTAATCAAAACTGGGTCACCGCTTATGAGATCGCCATCATCTACACGCTGCTCGGCGACTTCGACAACGCGTTCCGCTGGCTCAAACAAGCCGAACGCGAACACGCCGTTGGTTTCACTTTCGTGCGCGTCGATCCGCACCTGGCCCGGCTGCGCGCCGATCCACGATTCATGGATCTAATGCGCGAGACTGAAAAAACAATCCCCTAAAAAATTTCGAATTGCGAATTTCGAATTGCGGAATTTTTGTTATGGTAGGTGACCTATGAAAACCGAAATTCGAAATTCGCAATCCGAAATTCGAAATTCTCTGGACGCGTGGGTTCGTGAAGTTGTCGACTGGCACTTCAACCCCGAAACCGGCTGTCCTTTCTGGCTGGACTACGCCAAAAATCTTTCGTGGGACCCACGCAAAGAGATCAAAACTTACGACGACCTTTCCCGCTTCGGTTTCTTTCAGGACGAGTGGCTGCGCGGTGGTCCAGTGCGGCGCTGGGTGCCGAAAGGCTACGCCGGCAGGCCTGTTTACACGTTCGAGACCGGCGGCAGCACCGGCGTTCCCAAGTCGCGCATCAACATCGAAGACTTCCGTCTCGATTACGAAGCGTTCAGCGACACACTGCCGGACGAGTTCTTTCCGCGCGACTCCGATTGGCTTTCGTTAGGGCCGACCGGCCCGCGACGTTTGCGTCTCGCCGTCGAGCACCTGGCGCAGCATCGCGGCGGCATCTGTTTCATGGTCGACCTCGATCCGCGCTGGGTCATCAAGCTGCTCAAGATGGGCCAGCCGAAGATGGCCGAACAGTACAAACAGCACGTCGTCGAACAAGGACTGACGCTGCTCCGCGCGCACGACAACATTCGCTGCCTGTTCACGACGCCGAAACTTCTGGAGGCGTTATGCGAAAAAGTGTCGCTCAAAAAAATCGGCATCACGGGCGTATTTTGCGGCGGGACGGAGATGACGCCGCAGTTTCATCGCTTCGCTGTCGAGGAATTGCTCGAAGGCGCGTATTTCGCCCCGACATACGGCAACACTTTGATGGGTTTGGCCGTACATAAGACACGCGATCCGAAAGACAACTATGCCATCATCTATTATCCGCCGCTGCCGCGCGCGATGGTGGAGGTTGTCGATCCTGATGAACCGGATCGCGTAGTCGAATACGGCGCGACGGGGCGCGTCCGTCTGACGACGTTGACGAAGGAGTTTTTCATGCCGCGTTTTCTGGAGCGCGACGAAGCCGAACGCGAGCCGCCGTGCGAGCAGTATCCGTGGGACGGCGTGCGCAACGTGCGCCCGTTCTCGAAGTTGCAGGCGAATGTTGTGGAGGGAGTTTATTAAATCTCAGATCTGAGATCTGAGATCTCAAACACATGCTGCACATACCGATTTTGCGACAGGGGAGCCCGTATAAAAGTCTCGACGTTGTTCGCGTGCCGCATCATCAAACGCGCGAGACGTTTGTAGAGGTGAGCCAGGCAAACGCCGGACTGATCCGTCGCGATCTTTCACACCAGGAGATCGCGCGGGCGAGTCTCGACAGGTTCTCAACTCGCGATCTCGTCGATATCTGTGTTCGCGGCGCGGAACATTTCACGAACGATTCGCTGCCGCTGGGCGACGTCAGTCAAACACCTGAAGACTACGTGGCCCAGGTTTCGGCGACGACGGGAATGCCGTACGTGCTCGCGCGGCGCAACATGATGAAGATCAAGAGCATGTTCGCCAACATGGAAAGCGTGCTCAACGGTCTCACGCGCAACATCGACTGGGAGATACTCGACTGCGGGTTCGGATCGCGCAACGGGCAGTCGTTGAGCTTTTTTCCGCGCACTCAGTCGCTTGGCGCCGTCCTGCCGAACAACTCGCCAGGAGTACACTCGCTTTGGATTCCAGCGTTCGCGCTGCGTATTCCGTTGGTACTGAAACCCGGCAGCGCGGAACCGTGGACGCCGTACCGGATCATTCAGGCGTTGATCAAAGCGGGCGCGCCGCGTGAGGCGTTCAGCTTCTACCCGTCGGACCACGCGGGAGCGGGCGAGATTCTGCGAAACTGCGGCCGTTCCCTGCTCTTCGGCGATTCGTCGACGACGGGAGCGTGGGCCAACGATCCGCGCGTCGAGATTCATGGACCGGGATACAGCAAGGTCATCATCGGCGAGGACTGCGTCGAAGATTGGGAGCAATATGTGGACGTGATGGCCGCGTCGATCGCCGACAACGGCGGGCGATCGTGCGTCAACGCGTCGGCGATCTGGACGCCTAAATACGCTGATGAAATTGCGGAAGCACTGGCGAAGCGCTTAGTACAGATCGTGCCACGCGCTGCTGACGACGAAAGCGCGCAAATCGCACCTTTCGTCGATCCACAGGTTGCCGCCCGGATAAATCAGATTATCAACGCCGGCCTGAATGAACCCGGCGCGCGTGACGTGACCGCGGCGTATCGCGACGGCGATCGGCTCGTCAATTGGAACGGTTGTTCTTACCTGCTGCCGACGATCATTCAATGCGATTTCGATCATCCGTTGGCTAGAAAAGAATTCCTGTTTCCGTTTGCCGCTGTCGTGAAAGTAGAGGAGATGACCTTCGAGCCAAGTCTCGTCGTCACCGCGATCACGAAAGATCCTGCTTTCATTGAGAAACTTGTCGGCTCCGCGCAGATCGATCGTCTAAACATCGGCGCCATGTCCACGATGCAAATCAGCTGGGACCAGCCGCACGAAGGCAATCTCTTCGATCACCTGTATGGGCGTCGAGCATTTCAAACGGTGGTAGCTTGAGAATTCTGTATCTCACTGGCGGCGCGGGCAGAATGTATTGCGGCAGTTGTCTGCGCGACAACGCGATGGCCACCGAGCTGATCGCACGCAAGCACGACGTCCTGCTGCTGCCGGTCTACACGCCGACGTTCACCGATGAACCAAACGTCAGCCGCGATCACGTCGTGCTAGGCGGCATCAGCGCCTATCTCGAACAGTACGTTCCACTCTTTCGCAAAACACCGAAGTGGCTCGATCGTATTTGGGACTCGAAGTTCATCCTGAGTCTCGCCTCGCGCCGTTCGATCTCGACGGATCCCAAGATGCTCGGCGAGATGACGGTCTCCGTCCTGAAAGGCGAACACGGTTTCCAGCGCAAAGAGATCGAGAAACTGATCGACTGGCTCAAGAATGAACCGCCACTCGACATCATCAACCTGCCGTACACGTTGCTGATCTCCCTCGCCAAGCCACTCAAAGACGCGCTCAACGTTCCGATCGTCTGTACGCTGCAGGGCGAAGACCTCTTTCTCGACGGTTTGCAGGAACCGTATCGCGCCGACGCGCTTCAGCTCATCCGCAGACAGTTAGACAACGTCGATGGTTTTCTTTCGGTCAGCGAGTACTACGCGGACTTCATGCCGCACTACCTCGGCATTCCGAAAGACAGGATCCACGTCGTGCCATTGGGGATCAATCCGCACGGTTTCGAGCTGAAGGAACAGGATCGCAAAGACCCGTTCACCGTCGGCTTTCTCGGCCGCGTCGCGCCGGAGAAAGGACTGCACGTCCTCGCCGAAGCGTACCGGCTCGTGAGAAAAGAGTTGCCGGAAGCGCGGCTCGAAGTCGCGGGTTACATGGCCGCCGATTGCAAACCATATCTCGGCGATGTGGAAAGACATCTGAAAGACGCGGGGCTGGCGAACGAATTCCGCTATCACGGCGTCATCGATCGCGCGGACAAGATCGCGTTCCTGCGAAAGCTCGACGTCATGTCGCTGCCTGCGACTTACGATGAGCCGAAAGGCGTTTCACTGCTCGAAGCGATGGCGTGCGGCGTCCCGCTGGTCCAACCGCGGCGCGGCGCGTTCACGGAGATCGTAGAGAGCACCGGCGGCGGCGTCCTGGTTCGACCTGACGATCCGGAAAGTCTGGCGGAAGGCATTCTAAAGATCGCGAGAGACAAAGAGCTGGCGACGGAACTGGGCGCGAACGGTTTTCGTGGCGTGCGCGAACGCTACAGCGCGGCGCACATGGCGGATCGCCTGCTGGACGCTTACGAAAGCGTCACCGGATCCGCGAAGTCTGTGAACGAGGAGGTGCGGCTTGCTCGAGGTTGAGAATGTCTCCAAAGAGTATTCCACTCCCGCCGGTCCGCTACGCATCGTCTCCGACCTCAGCTTCTCGCTGCCAGGCGGGTCGGCGGCTTCGATCATGGGACCGTCCGGCAGCGGCAAGAGCACGTTGCTTTACCTGCTCGGCGCGCTCGAACCGCCCACCAGCGGCACTATCACACTGAACGGGCAGAACCCGTTTTTAC
Organism: Pyrinomonadaceae bacterium; assembly: GCA_036279935.1. GTDB lineage: Bacteria > Acidobacteriota > Blastocatellia > Pyrinomonadales > Pyrinomonadaceae > PSRF01. The sequence goes on along the minus strand of DASURS010000004.1, from coordinate 6,194 downwards.
TCAACCCAAAACAACTCGCCGCGTTTCGGAATCACCAGATCGGTTTCGTCTTCCAGGACCATTGCCTGCTGCCGCAATGCTCCGTGATCGAGAACGTGCTCACGCCAACGCTCGTCTCTCCGCTCAACGGCGATACTCCGGGACGTGCCGCGGAATTGCTGAAACACGTCGGCCTCACAGAACGCCTCGATCATCGACCGGCGCAGCTCTCCGGCGGCGAAAAGCAGCGCGTCGCACTCGCCCGCGCGCTGATCATGAAACCAAAGCTGCTGTTGTGCGACGAGCCGACGGGCAATCTCGATCAGAAGTCGGCTGAAGTCGTTGCCGACCTGCTGCTCGACGTGCATCGTCAGACGGACGCGATTCTGATCGTCGTCACGCACAGCGCTGAACTTGCCGCCCGTTTTCCCCTGCGATTCGAACTGAAAAATCAACGACTCGAAACAGTCTGATGCGGACCACACAGCTTTTAAAACGCGGCCTCGCATACTACTGGCAGGCCAATCTCGTCGTAGTCCTCGGCGTGGCGATCGCCGTCGCGGTGCTCTCGGGCGCGCTGCTGATCGGCGCGTCGGTACGCGGTAGTCTGCGCGATCTCGTCTCGCAACGTTTGGGAAACACGGACCACATCGTCGTCTCGACAGGTTTCTTCCGTGAACAACTGGCAAGCGAAGTCGGCGGCGCTCCGCTGATCGCGCTCGAAGGCGTGGTCGAACACGATGCCAGCCACCGTCGCGCCGGCGGCGTGAGAGTTTACGGCGTCGACGAGCGATTCTTTCAGTTCAACGGCGTCGCAAACGTTGCGCTGGAGAATCGCGCGGTTTGGATCAGTGAAGGTTTGGCAACCGAGCTCGGAAGCAAGCCGGGCGATTCGTTGCTGTTGCGGCTCGAAAAGCCCACGGACATTCCGATCGAGTCGCTGCACGGGCGCAAGGACGATCCGGGAAAGACCATCCGACTCAACCTGAGCGGACAGCTTCCGCGGGCGTCGCTCGGTGAATTCTCTTTGCAGCCGCAGCAAGGCGTCGTCCGCGCGGTCTTCGTTTCGCTGCGGTTCCTACAACGCGAACTGGACCAGCAGAACAACGTCAACACGATCGTTGTCGGTCATCGTCCTGTTAACGACACACAAGCGCTGCTTCGCGACAAAGCGACGCTCGAGGATCTCGGCCTCAAACTTCGCACGCTCGACGGTAAACTCTCGCTCGAGAGCAAGAGCAATCTCCTTGGCGACGCGGTTGTGACCGCGGCGAAGAAAGTGGACAGAGGGCTCGGTCTGTACTCGTTGCCGGTCTTTTCGTATCTCGCGAACAGCATCAGCACTGGCGATCGATCGATCCCGTACTCGCTCGTCACAGCCATCCCCGAAGAACCACTCGCCGTTTTAGGAAACTGTAGCCCCTACCCGGCGCCCATCGTCCTGAACGAGTGGACCGCACGTGAGCTGAACGCGAAGGACGGCGAAACGATTAAGCTCGAGTATTACGTCTGGAGTGAAGGCGGACGTCTCGAAACGCGGACCGCTGATTTTCAGTTCGCAGGCACGACGCCAATCGAGGGACTGGCCGCGGATCGCGATCTCGTTCCCGAGTATCCCGGCATCACCGAGTCGCAACACCTTTCTGACTGGGATCCGCCCTTTCCCGTCGACCTCAGCCGCGTGCGCAAGCAGGATGAAGACTACTGGGACCAATATCGCACGACGCCGAAGGCTTTCATTCTGCTCAGGCAGGGACAGCAACTCTGGCAGTCGCGTTTCGGCAATCTCACGTCGCTCCAAATCCTGCCGAATAAGAATACTCAGATCACGCCGCAACTGATCGCTCAGTATCGCACCAACCTGCGCAACGAGTTGCAACCTACGTCGACGGCGTTGCAAGTGGTTCCGGTGCGCGCAGACGGCGTTGCCGCCTCCCGGGGCGCAACCGATTTTGGCGAATACTTTCTTTACTTCAGTTTCTTCCTCGTCGTCTCGGCGCTCCTGCTGACCGCGCTCTTCTTCAAACTCGGCATCGAACAACGCCTGCGCGAGATTGGCACCCTGCAAGCGATCGGTTTTTCGTCATCGCGCATTCGCAACTTGTTTCTCGCCGAAGGACTGCTGCTCGCAATCATCGGCAGTCTGCTCGGACTGCTGGGCGCAATCGGCTACGCCGCGCTGCTGATGCACGGTTTGCGCACGTGGTGGGTCGACGCGGTCGGAACGACGTCGCTCGCGCTGCACATTTCGTGGCAATCGATGGTCTTTGGAGCACTCGGCGGAATTGCAGCCGCGGTCGTTTGCATCTTTCTGACGTTGAGAAACGTTGGACGTTACTCCACGCGTACGCTCTTAACAGGAACCACGGATTACACGGATCGTGGAGGGAAACGCTATGTTTTTCTAATCGCAATTGCGGCAACAATAATTAGTGCCGGCCTGTTGCTGTTCGGCGGAGTCGTGGGTTTCTTTGGCGGCGGCGTGATGCTGCTGGTCGCCGGTATTTGTTTTCTTTCCATGTGGCTGAGAAAAAGGCGCGTTGCGACGATCAGGCAGCCAGGCTGGTGGGCCATGTCGCAGCTCGGCTTCCGCAACACGACTTATCGACCCGCACGGACCGTGCTCTGCGTCACGCTGATCGCCTCGGCGGCGTTCATCATCGTCGCCGTGGACGCGTTCCGCCGTTCGGGCGTCACCGCGCACGACAGAAAATCCGGCAGCGGCGGTTTTCCCTACGTCGCCGAATCGCTGTTGCCCATCGTCCACGACTTAAACACGCTGGACGGACGCGAAGCGTTGAACCTAAACACGACCAACGACGAAGCGGTTATCAAGGACCTCAACGTCGTGAGCTTCCGCATGCGGCCCGGCGATGACGCGAGTTGTCTCAATCTTTATCAACCACGCAATCCCAAGATCATCGCGCCGCCCGAATCGTTCCTGAACGACAATCGATTCACGTTTGTGAACACGGATCAAAATAATCCGTGGCTGCTTTTGAATCAGGAATTCGCAGACGGTGCGATACCGGTGATCGGCGACGCAAACTCACTCACGTATGTGCTGCACCTCAAAGTGGGTGACGACTTCGTCACCGATCACGCGCGATTTCGTGTTGTCGCCGCCCTGTCGGACAGCATCTTCCAAAGCGAACTGCTGATGTCGGAGAAGAATTTCCTGAAACTGTTTCCGTCGGAACAGGGGTATCGTTACTTTCTCCTCAACACACCAAACGCGACCGAAGTCGCCACCACGCTCGAAGATCGTCTTTCAGACTTCGGCTTCGACGCGCAATCGACCGAAGAACGACTCGCCAGTTTTCATCGCGTTGAAAATACCTACCTCTCGACTTTCCAACTGCTCGGCGGCCTCGGGCTGGCACTCGGCACGCTCGGCATGGCCGCGGTGCTGTTACGAAATGTTCTCGAACGACGGAAAGAACTGGCCCTCATGCGCGCGGTGGGGTATAACTCTTCTCACTTCGCGGTAATGGTCATTACAGAGAACGTCCTGATGCTGTGCCTCGGCCTGGCGGTGGGATTTGTTTGCGCTTTGCTCGCGATCGTGCCGATCCTGATCGAGCGCGGCGGCAAGCCAAACGTTTCGTTGGGCCTGTTGCTACTGGCCATCCTGGTTTCCGGCGCGACAGCATCACTCGTGGCGACGATCGCCGCCCTGCGCTCGCCGCTGCTGCCGGCGCTCCGATCTGAGTGAATTCGTCTTTGTTTGGATAAATCCGCGTTACCAAAGGAACCGATTATGAAACGGCAACTCTCTCTCGCTTTCCTCGTCGGACTCTCGTTAGCAATCGCGGTTCTCATTGCGCAAAGAACGTCAGCGGAAAACTGGCCGCAGTGGCGCGGACCCTCGCTCAACGGCGTGAGCAACGAAAAGAACCTGCCCGTCAAGTGGACCACCGAAGAGAACGTCGCCTGGAAACTCGCTATGCCCGAATGGAGCGGTTCGACGCCCATCATCTGGCGCAACCATATCTTTCTCAACGTCGCGGAAGGCGGAAATCTGTATCTCTGGGCCATCGACAAAACGAAAGGCGAGGTGCTCTGGAAGAAACTGCTCAGCGGCGGCGATGCGAAAATGCGGAAACAGAATATGTCGTCGCCTTCGCCTGTGACGGACGGCCGCGCGGTCTACGTCATGACCGGAACCGGCATTCTCAAAGGTTTCGACTTCACCGGGAAAGAGCTGTGGTCGCGCGACATCCAGAAAGAGTATGGCGCTTTCGGTCTGAACTGGGGCTACGCGTCGTCGCCGTTGCTGTTTGAAGATTCGCTGTACGTCCAGGTGCTGCACGGAATGAAGACCGACGATCCGTCGTACGTGATGCGCGTCGACAAGAAGACGGGGAAGACTGTTTGGAAAGTCGATCGTCCAACGGAGGCGATCCGCGAGTCGCCTGATTCATACACCACACCCGGGCTGCTACGCTTCGGCAAGTCGACGGAGATCGTGATCACCGGCGGCGACTGTGTCACCGGTCACGACATCGCGACCGGCAAGGAGCTCTGGCGCGCGAACGGTCTCAACCCGGACAACAATCCGTTCTATCGTATCGTCGCATCGCCGATCATTTACGACGACATCATTTACGCGCCGACGCGAGTCAAACCGTTGCTCGCGCTGAAAGCCGGCGGACGTGGCAACATCACCAGCTCGCACGTTCTCTGGTCCACGCCCAACGGCCCTGACGTGCCGACGCCGGTGACTGACGGAAAGTATTTTTACGTCGTCAACGATCGCGGGATCATGTGGTGTCTCGATGCGCGGACGGGCGCGGAAGTCTACGGACAGCAGCGCATCAAGCCGGGCACGTACAGCGGCTCGCCGGTGCTTGCTGACGGGAAGATTTACGTCACGAACGAAGACGGTTTGACGACGGTGGTCCAGGCCGGGCCGAAGTTCGAAGTGCTCGCGGAGAACCCGTTGAACGATTACGTCCTGAGCTCGCCGGCGATTTCCGACGGACGGATTTACATCCGCACGGGGCACCATCTGTACGCGATTGGGAAATGAGATCTCAGATCTCAGAACTGAGATCTCAGAAAGGGAGTTGAAATTATGTGGCGGTCAGTTGCTTTCATTCTCTTGATAGTCGTTGGTGTGAAGGCGCAGGAGTCGCAGCTCGGGCGAGTGGAGTTTCCGACGTCCGGCTCACCGCAGGCGCAGGCGCATTTTTTGCGCGGCCTCGCTGCCTTGCACTCGTTCTGGTACGAAGAGGCGCTCGAGGCGTTTCGTGAGTCGACCAAAGTCGATCCCGATTTCATGATGGGATACTGGGGCGAAGCGATGACTTACAACCATCCGCTCTGGTCCGAACAGGATCTCGCCGCCGCGCGTCTCGTCGTTGCAAAGTTCAAAGACACGCCGAAGCTGACCGAACGCGAGCGCGCGTACCTGAACGCCGTCAAAGCGCTGTACGGCGACGGCGATAAACGGGCGCGCGACGTCGCTTACTCCGCCGCGATGGAGAAGATCTATCGTGCCTACCCGGACGATCTCGACGGCGCGGCGTTCTATTCCCTTTCGCTGCTCGGGCTCGTTAATCCGCAGGAGAAGAGCTATCGCTTGCAGGCGCGCGCCGGTGCGATTGCACTCGAGGTCTATCAGAAGAACCCGAACCATCCGGGCGCGGCGCACTACATCATTCACGCGTTCGACGATCCCGAGCACGCGATTCTCGCGCTGCCCGCGGCGCGTCGCTACGCGAGCATCGCGCCGGAAGCGCATCACGCGCGTCACATGCCGTCGCACATCTTTGTCCAACTCGGAATGTGGCCCGAAGCCGCGGCGTCGAACGAGTCCGCGTGGGAGTCGTCTGATGCGTGGATGAAGCGGAAGAACCTGTCCGTCAGCGTTCGCGACTATCACAGTCTGCACTGGCTGCTCTACGCGTATCTCCAGCAGGGCCGATACCAGAAAGCGGAGCAGTTGCTGGCGTTGATGAAGAAGGTGATGTCTGAGTCGACTTACGACAACAAGCTGCGGCCGGGTTATTTCGAGAACAACTGGGCCAACATGGCGGCGGCGTTCGTCGTCGAGACGGAGCGATGGAAACTGGCGAGTGAGCTGTTTCCGGAAAGTAAGCCGGCTACTGAGCAGGCGGCGATGACTGGCATGCATGCCGGCCACGGAGGCGCTGGTGGCGCGACCTTGCGCACTTCGACGGCCGCCCAGAAATTGCCCGTGTTCATCCGTG
>DASURS010000003.1:0-15338 GCA_036279935.1 Pyrinomonadaceae bacterium | reverse complement strand
ATACTTCCCAACTTTACGATCAGGATCCTCATGCAACTGCTTCAGGTTCCGCCGAAATAGATGAACTTCAGCTTGGCGTCGGCGACCTTCTTCCCGTCCTTGAACTTGGTCAGTGTTCCTTCGAGCACCGGCGTCTCTTCGCCCATCCACGTCGCGGCGAAGTCACCGCCTTTCAGAAACCGGCCGGCGAAACTGTAAGAAAGCCCACGCTTCGTGTCCGTCGTGAACGTGAAATTGTTTTGCTTCACGACCACGGTCCGAAAGCGAAACGAGGTGCCATCATTTAATTGCAGTCCCGTCGTCGGCAGCCGTTTGAGGTTCCGCATATTCAGATTTATGGAACTGAAATCCGAGAACTCAGCCGGCGGCTCGCCCGAGATCCAGAAGGCGCCGCTCGGATCGAAACGTGTCCGCTTGTTTTGGGCCGCGACTGAAACTGAGGCCGCCGCGATCAGCAGCAGGACCGTGACTATGGTTAACCGTCTACTCATTTTGGCCTCCGAGCCGGGTCAGAATCGCGGACGTCGAGTGGTCCTTCGGGTCGCCCACGATGGCGACGCGGCCGCCGTAGGATCGTACCACGGCACGCTCGGGAACTGTGTCTTCGGTGTAGTCGGTGCCTTTCGCATGGACGTCCGGCTTGAGTGCGAGCAGCAGCTCTTCGACAGTGGGTTCGTCGAAAATGGTCACGTAACACACCGATTCGAGTGAAGCGACGATCTCGGCGCGCTCCGTTGCCGTCATCACCGGACGGCCCGGACCTTTGAGTCGCGCAACCTGTTCGTCCGAATTGATCCCGACGACGAGGACGTCGCCCAACTCGCGCGCCCCCGCGAGATAACGCACGTGCCCGACGTGAAGGACGTCGAAACAGCCGTTAGCGAGAACGATGCGCGCGCCTGATCTCCGCGCCGCTTGCACACGCTCAATCAAGTCCTGCCGGTTGAGAACGATCGCGTCGATTGGAATCGCCATCAGTCGTCTTCGGAGTTGAGGATCGAGTGCTCGAGCTCGGCTGCGGTTACTGAAGCGGTGCCGCGTTTCATCACGACGAGACCGCCTGCGTAGTTTGCGAGACCAGCGGCGTCGGCGAACGACGCGCCGGAAGCGACGCCGAGCGCGAACGTCGCAATGACGGTGTCGCCGGCGCCCGTAACGTCGACCGACTGCTGCGCGCCAACGGCGGGAATATGAAGCGGAGTTCCGTCTTCGAGCAGCATCATGCCCTGCGCGCCACGCGTCACGAGCAGCGCTTTATGATTGAGGCGCTCTTTCAGTTTCCTCGCGGCGGATTCCAATTCGTCGACCGACGTCAGCGAATGTCCGACGAGGTGTTCGACTTCGTCTTCGTTTGGAGTGGCTGCCGTGAAGCCGGTGAACTCGGCGAGACGAAAACGCGAATCCACAAGAACCGGTTTGGAAAATGATTTTCGCATCAACGCGATCGCACGATTATCGACGACGCCGTAGTTGTAATCCGAAATGATCACAGCATCAGAGGAGGTCATACTGCGCTCGAGCAGGTTGATGATTCTGCCGTCGTCGATGGGATTTCCTTCGTAGTCGACGCGGATGACCTGCTGTTTGTTTGAATGCGCGTGACCGGCGAGTATGCGTACTTTCGTGGTGGTCTGGATCTTCTCTGAAACAATCACGCCATCAATGTCGACGCCCGCGGATGACAGTTTTCGTCGCAATTCCGTTCCCGCTTCGTCTTTACCCACTACCGCGATCAACGACACGCGCGCGCCGAGCGCGGCGAGGTTCATCGCGCAGTTGGCGGCGCCGCCGGGAACGGTTTGCGTCTGTTCGTGGCGAAGTATAAAAACGGGCGCTTCGCGCGACACGCGGCTAATGTTTCCGTACAGGAACTGATCCGCGATGGCGTCGCCGATCACGACGAGCCGGCGGTCCGCAAAACCACGCACGATTTCAATGAGTTGTTTCATCGCTGGTTAACGATGGACTTTACGGCTTCCAACAGGTTCTCACAAACCATGTCGGGCTGGTGTTGCCAGCTGTGACGCTGAAACTCCCACTCGCCGCGTCCATATCCACTCAATAGAAAAACCGATCGCAGTCCGGCGTTTCGCGCCAGCTCGACGTCGCTGTAGCGATCGCCTGCCATCCAACTTCCGGCCATGTCGATGTCAAAATCTTTCGCCGCCTGTTCGATCAGGCCTGGCTTCGGCTTGCGGCAGTCGCAGTCGATTCGGTACGGCGGCTCGCCGACCGACGGATGATGCGCGCAGTAGTAGATGGCGTCGAGCCGCGCTGATTCGTTGCGCAGCGCGCTTTCCAGCTGCGTGTGGACCTGCTTGACGACGTCTTCGGAAAAATAACCGCGGGCGACTCCCGCCTGGTTCGTCACCAGAATCGCCAGCCAGCCGTTATCGTTCAAAATCCGTATCGCTTCGGACGAATACGGAAACAGACGAAATCGCGACGGATGATTAACGTAGCCTACTTCTTCCGAGATCGTGCCGTCGCGATCGATGAAGACTGCTGGTCGTTTCATGAAACTCATGCGACTGAGTCGCAAACGCTCCTGACTGTTTTCGCAAAGCTGGCGCGTTTGAGCAACGCGTGTGAATGTTCGAAGACTTCGTCGACAGTGATCGCCGTCATGCAGCGATGATCGATCGGACAGTCGCGCAGCATGCACGGCGCGCAGTCGGGCGGGTGACGAATGATCTCCGCCTTCGGCGAGAACGGGCGTGTCGTGAACGGGTTTGTCGGACCGAAGATAACGATCGTCGGACAGCCGAGCGCCGCCGCGATGTGGGCCGGACCCGTGTCGTTCGTGACGACGAGATCGACGAGACCCAGCACGGCAGTGATCTGGCCCAGCGTCGTCTTTCCGGTTAGCACGACCGGACGGTTACGCATCCGCCTCGTCACTTCGTCGGTAACCTCAATTTCGTCTTTCGAGCCGATCAGCACGACGCCTCGACCGTCTTCAATTAAACGATCCGCCAGCGCGGCGTACGATTCCGCAGGCCAGCGCTTGGCGCGGCTGTTGATCGATCCCGGACAGATCGCGACCACGCTCTTTTCTTCACTCACGCCGTACGATCGCAGCAGCTCCGCCGCGTGCGTATTGCGCGCCTCCGAAATCCGCAAACTGATATCCGGCTCCGCCTCGCACACGCTGCTCGTCTGAAACAGCGACTGTTCAAGCGCCGTGATCAGGTACAAGTAATAAAAGACTTCGTGCTTCGAAGAGCGCCAGTCAGGCAAGGGAAGCGGGTGCGTCAACATCGCCTGCCGCGACTCGGTCGCGTAACCGAGTCGAATCGGGACACCGGCGAGAAACGGGATCAACGCCGCTTCGAATGCATTCTGAAACAACACCGCCAGATCGAACTCGCGTCTGCGCCATTCGCGCACCTGTGAAAAAACGGAAAGCGCGTTTCGACGGTCATACACAAGCACGTCGTCGATGAAGTCGACTTCCGAAAAGATTCCTTTGGCGCCGGGACGAATCGCGAGTGTGATCGAAGCGTCGGGCAGGATGCGGCGCAACGCGCGCAGTGCTGGTACGGTCATCACCGAGTCGCCGACCCAGTTCGTGCCGCGCACCACGACTCGTTTGATCTCAGCGGCGGTCATAAGAATTCAAACTTAAAATACCACGCGCAGGCCGGCGTCGATTCCGATCTGCGGTCTCCAGTCGAGTTCCGAGTTGATGCGCGTCAAATCGGAGACGTAACGCAGCGGAACGGGATGCGGAATGTTCGCGTCCTCGACGATGACGGGTTCAATCTCCAGCATCTTTGAAACGCGCCCGATGAGGTCGCGCACACTCAGTGCATTCAAGCGTCCGCCGCCGAGGTTGTACAGCCCAAAGTCACGCTGCGATTTGATGAATGAACGACACGCTCGCGAAAAGTCGTCGACATAAAGAATGTCGCGCACCGGATCGACTCCTTCCGGCAGCCGGATGGGCCAACGATGCTTCACCGATTCAACATAGTGCGTGACGAAACCGTTCTCGTTGCCTTCCGTCGGCCGGCCGAAGACCGCCGACATGCGAAAGATGCAGGCTCGCACGCCGTGTTGTCGAGCGTAGTACTCGACGTAACGCTCGCCGATCAATTTCGACAATTCGAACGCCGAAGCGGGATTCTCAGGAATCGGACAGTCTTCCGGCACTTCCTGGTACGCGCTCGCGTTGTCGCCGTAAACGTCCTTGGTGGAAGCGTAGATGAAAACTGAGCCTGGACGCATGTTGCGGATGATGTTGCGCGTGCCGTCGGCGTTGGTCCGGAAACACTCTTCCGCGCCTTCGGGCGACTTGTCCATGTACCCGGCCAGATGGATCACGACGTCGTAGTTTTCGACTATCCGTGCGTCGGCGTCTTCGAGGACGTTGAGGCTCGAGCGGCGCGAAAAATCGTTGGCATTGAAGAAATTGCGTACGTGGACGCCGAGATAGCCGCTGCCGCCGGTTACTAGAGTGTTCATTTAATCAGTATTGTCCCGCAATGACCGGTGTTAGACTCATTCCTGAAGCGTCGCATCAAAGTCACTGTAGCAGGGCAGCCACGTTAGCGAAAGCGGGTACCCCTGTCAAACGAAACGTCGACAGAACCGTGCGGCAAATGTTACGTAGTATGCAGAGTATCGAGGGACAGGTCGACCGCTAATCGCTTTTATGCCAGTACGCTATCCACCGAACAACACAAGGTATCCCGGCGGGCGCGAGCCACGCGTCGTTTCGTACGTCGAACCGCAGCAGAGTTTTGGTCGCCGGTTCATACGGCGGCTCTTCAGCGCGCCGGTAATCATTCCCGTCGTGTTTGTCGGCGCGATCGTGCTCGGCATCCTGATCTACTACTGGACCGTCTTTTCAGGACGAATCGACAACCTGCTGCAAGGCGAAGTCTTTACTCGTTCCGCCGGCATCTACGCTGCGCCAAGACAACTGCGAGTGAACGAACCGACGACGTCGGACGATCTCGTCGCGTTTCTGAAGCGCGCCGGGTACGTCGAAAAAACTCAACAGGCGGACACGAATCGCGGCCGTTACACGCTGAACGGCGCGAGCCTCGAGATCGAGCCGAGCAGTGCTTCAACTGTCGACGGACAGCAGCAGTTTCAGCACGTCAAGGTGCAGTTCAACGGCGCCGGAAAAGCGATCAGCACTCTGACCGATCTCGACACCCGCAGCTCGCTGCAACGCGTTTGGCTCGAACCGGAGCTGATCAGCTCAGTCACCGGCACTGAACGAGCAAAACGAAAAGTCATCGGCTTTGGCGACTTGCCGCCGCACCTCGTCAAGGCGATCACAGTCACGGAAGACCGCTCGTTCTTCGAGCACTACGGCGTGAACATTCGCGGCATCATCCGCGCCTTCATCCGTCGCGTCGACGCTGATCCCAATTCGCCGATAGCACGACAGGGCGGTTCCAGCATCACGCAACAGCTCGTCAAGAACCTTCTGCTGTCGCCGGAACAGACGTGGCGGCGCAAGACGTCCGAAGCCTACATGTCGATCATTCTCGAAACGCGTCTTAGCAAAGAGAAGATCTTCGAGCTCTATTGCAACCAGGTTTACATGGGCCAGCAGGCGGGTTTCTCGATCAACGGCTTCGGCGAAGCGGCAAGTGCTTACTTCAACAAGGACGTGACGAACCTGACGCTGTCTGAGTCTGCGTTTCTCGCCGGACTGATTCGCAGCCCCAATCGCTACAACCCGTATAACAAACTCGAAACGGCGACGGCGCGGCGCAACCAGGTCCTGGATTCGATGGCCGAAGCCGGCGAGATCTCCGCCGACGAGGCAAACAAAGCGAAAGCGGCGCCGCTGCAAGTCGTGCCCGTGCGCGGCCGCATCGACGTTTCCGACGCGCCGTACTTTGCCGACTACGTTCAGAACCAGCTCGGCGACATGATCGCCGGTCCAGGCGCCGCACACCTGCGCATCTACACGACCATCGACATGGATCTTCAGCGCGCTGCTTACGCCGCGCTGACGAAACAACTCGCCGCGCTCGACAAGGTTCAGGCGAAACGTTTCGAGCCTGGAACTCTACAGGCAGCGCTTGTCGCGATGAACGCGAAGACGGGCGAGATCGTCGCGATGGTTGGCGGCCGCGACTATTCGAAGTCTCAGTTGAACCGCGCAACGGACGCGTATCGTCAACCCGGTTCAGTCTTCAAGCCGTTTGTCTACGCCACCGCGCTGAACACGGCTTACGATCCCGTTCCGCGTGTTATCACTCCGGCGACGACGTACATGGACGAGCCGAAGACGTTCACGTTCGACAACCAGGAGTATTCACCCGGGAACTTCGGCGAGGCTTACAGTAACGCGCCGGTGACGCTGCGCGATGGGCTCGTTCACAGTCTGAACGTCGTGACGGTCGAGGTCGCGATGGAGGTGACGGTCGGGCGCGTGATGAATCTCGCTGCGAAGGCAGGCTTGCCGAAACCCGCGCGAGCGTATCCCGCAATGGCGCTCGGAACGAACGAAGCGACGCCGTTGCAGATCGCTTCCGCATACACCGCGTTCGCAAACCTCGGATCGCGAACGACGCCGATCGCGATCAACCGCATCACGACCGGTAACGGCGTGACGATCGCCGCGCCGACAACCCAGCGCAACGAAGTTCTCCGGCCGGAAGTCGCTTACGTGATGACGTCGTTCATGAAAGACGTCGTCAATCGCGGAACAGCCGCGAAGGTCCGCGCGCGTGGTCTGAAACAAGTGCTGGCCGGGAAAACGGGAACGTCACGCGACGGCTGGTTCGCAGGTTACACGCCGAACCTCGTTTGCGCCGTGTGGGTCGGATTCGACGACGGCTCTCAACTCGGTCTGACTGGCGCGAACTCGGCCCTGCCGATCTGGGCAGACTTCATGCAGGTCGCGTTGGCGAAACATCCGGAGTGGGAAGGCGACTGGGAGAAGCCCGCCGGCGTCGAGGAAGTCGAGATCAATCCGCAGACGGGTGCGCTCACGGCCGCCGGCGATGCTGAGAAACGCACGGAGTACTTTATCAACGGCACTGGACCAAACACTGAGTCAGCCAACGCGAACGAGGAAGCGACGCCCGAAGAGTTGCCGGAGCCGTCGCCGCACGTCGAAACGCCGACGGATCTGCCGCCCCCGCCTGGTTCACTACCGTCACCGTCGCCGCCGAGGAGACTCACGCCTCCGCCGCCTGACGGACGTCTCGAAGGAACGATCACCCTAGACATCGATCCAACGACCGGGTTGATCGCAGTCGAGACGTGTCCAGTGATTCGGACCAAGACCTTTGTGCTCGGAACTGAGCCGAAGAAGTATTGCGGCCCGCAGTATCATCGAGGAAAGACCATCGAGCCGGCGGAACCAACCCGTCCGCGCGTCGTCGGAACACCGCAGCATTAGAAATCGCGCAGCGCCGCGTTTAGCGTTTCGATGGCGAGCGCCGCCGCGTGTTGTTTCCGCGACGGCAATCCTCCAATCACGTTCACCAGATCTCCGCGCGTCAGTTTTCTCGCCTCATCAACCGACTTTCCCGTTATCAGCTCCGTCAGAACTGATCCGCACACGAGCGTCGGCGGACAGCCGTACGCGAGGTAGCGCGCTGACTCGATCTTCGCGTCATGAACGATCAGCGACAGTCGAATTCGATCGCCGCAGACGGGGTTCTGCTCGTCGGCGACGGCGTTGGCGTCCGGTAGTTCGCCGGCGTTCCGTGGGTTCGCGAGGTGATCTTTGAATTCGGTCGAGTAGGACAAATTAGTGGCTTGCCAGGGTCAGTGGAGACAACGCGCGCAACCGCTCGACGGCGCGCGAGAGCACTTCAACGACGTAGTCGACGTCCGCTTCCCTGTTGTCTTTGCCGAAGCTGAAACGGATCGATCCGCGTGCGACTTCGTCGCTGACGCCGAGTGCGCGAATCACCGGCGACGGTTCCAGCGTGCCTGACGAGCACGCCGAACCGGTCGACACCGCGATGCCTTCGAGGTCGAGATTGATCAGCAGTCCCTCGCCTTCGATAAAGCGAAACGAGATGTTCGACAAGTGCGAGAGCCGGTGTTTGCGATCGCCGTTCATCACGACGTCGCCAATCGCGTCGCGCACACGACGTTCAAACAGATCGCGCAACGTCGAATCGTGCGCGGCGCGTTCGGCCATCTCTTCGCGGGCGAGCTTGGCCGCTTCGCCAAACGCGACGATCGCGGGAACGTTTTCAGTGCCTGCGCGGCGTTCGCGTTCCTGATGTCCGCCGACGTTTTGTACCGCGAGCCGCACACCGCGTCGCACATAAAGCGCGCCGACCCCTTTTGGCGCGTACATCTTATGCGCCGACATCGACAACAGATCGCAGCTAACTTCGTCGACGTTTATCGCGACCCGTCCGGCAGCCTGCACGGCGTCCGTGTGGAACCAAAGGTGTCGCCGGCCTGCGTTGCGTGTCTCGCGAACCAAGTCGCCGATCTCTCGCACGGGTTGAATCGTGCCGATCTCGTTGTTGGCCCACATTACGCTGACGAGCACTGTGTCGGGCCGAAGAGCGGCGCGCACGTCGTCGATCCTGACGATGCCGTTCTCGTAAACGGGCAGGCGCGTCACGTCCCAACCACGTTTTTCGAGAGCGTCGCAGACGCCGCGAACCGACGGATGTTCGATACTCGAGGTGATTATGTGGCGGCCGTGAGCGGTCGCCGCCTCGCAAATACCGCGGATTGCGAGGTTATTTGCTTCAGTGCCGCCGGACGTGAAAACGATCTCGTTCTGTTTCGCCCCGATGAGCGCCGCCACTTCTCGCCGCGCTCGATCGACCGCCGCGCGCGCCTGCTGCCCAAAGCCGTGGACGCTGGACGGATTACCGTACGTTTCCGTCAGAGCGCGGGCCATCGCCGCGGCGACACGCGGGTCGACTGGCGTTGTGGCACTGTGATCCAGGTAAACTCGACGGCTGGAAAGCTGCATCTGATTATCCGTGTTTTCAGCGATACACGGATTAGTGTAGCATGCCAATGTTGCTTCGGGTTGGCTCTCCTCAGAAGGATAAAACTATGAATTTTAAGCTTCTCCTGGTCATGGTGTTGGCGATTAGCTTGACCGGAACGTTGAGCTTTGTCTCGACGACGCAAGTCGCCGCCCAGGGTGGGTCAACCGCACTCGAGCGCGGTTATCGAACCGGTTATTCAGACGGCTATACGGCGGGTTTCAGGGACCTGAGCGATCACGCAGCCCGCGACTATCAGAACAAGCAGGATTATCAACGAGCGGACCGTTCGTACAACGAGGTCTGGGGACCAATCGAAGACTACCGCGACGGTTATCAACAGGGTTTCGAAAACGGTTACGCGGCGGGTTTCGACAACCAGCAGTTCAACTCGACATTACCGGCCGGCTTGCGGCGACGCGGAAACGGAGCGCCCTCGCCTAACGCCGGTAACCAGGCGCCAGTTCCCAACGCCAACAACACGAGTGACAACCCGGCGCCCGTCCCTAACAACAGCGATACAGTCACGAACGACGACGGCGTCGTGATGAACTCGAGCGGCCCGGTCGCGATTCCACGCAACACGACTCTCGCGCTTGAAATGTTGACGCCGATATCGACCGACGTCAGCCAGCGCGGCGATCGTTTCCAGGCGCGCGTCCTCCAACCGGCGCAGTACGCCGGCTACATCGTCGACGGCCGCATCGCACAGATTAAGCGCCCCGGAAAAGTGAAGGGCGTCGCGCAACTCCAGCTCGCTTTCGATCAGATTCGTTCCCCGGATAATCGCACCGCGTCACTTCGTGCTGAACTGGTCGAGATCACACCGATGGGCGACAACGATCCGCAGGTCGATTCTGAAGGCGGCGTCAAAGGCCGCGACTCGACGAAGGACGATGCAGCGAAAGTCGGCGCTGCTTCGGGTATCGGCGCGATTATCGGCGTAATCGCCGGCGGCGGAAAGGGCGCGGCCATCGGCGCGATCATCGGCGGCGGCGCGGGCACTGCCGGAGTCATGACGCAACGCGGTAAAGACATCCGGCTCGAACGTGGACAGCAGTTGAAGATTCGGACGTCAACCGATACGGGCGTTCAGTGAGCGTAATCACGCTGCTCACCGACTTCGGAACCGCCGACTACTTCGTCGGTGCGATGAAGGGAGTCATACTCTCAATCAATCCGAAGGCCGTCATCGTTGACATCACTCACGAGGTTCCACCTCAGGACGTAGCGGCGGGCGCGTTCACCCTGCTCGCCGCTTACGACACATTTCCCAAAGGAACAATTCATGTCGCCGTCGTCGATCCCGGCGTGGGGTCAACACGGCGTCCGATCGTCGTCAGTGCCGGAGATCATCTTTTCGTAGGACCTGACAACGGTTTGTTAACTCATGTCTACGATCGCGCGCCGGCGTTCGAAGCGTTTCACATCACGGCTTCGGAGCACTTCCGCCAGCCGGTGAGCACGACGTTCCACGGCCGCGACATCTTCTCGCCGGTCGCCGCCGCGCTCTCGAACGGTGTCGAGCCGTCGTCTTTAGGACCCCCCATTTCGGCTCCGGTTCGGCTATCCATCGCAAACAAACCCACGATCATCCACATCGATCACTTTGGAAACCTGATCACGAACATCACGCGTGATCAATTTAACGGGACAAGGTTAGCGATCAACGGCCAGGTTATAAGTTCGTTCAGGAAGTTCTTTGGTGAAGCTAGCGACGACGAGCCTTTCGGGATCTGGGGCAGCGCCGGTTTGCTCGAGATCGCGGTGAATAGAGGCTCCGCTGCTGACACGTTGGGTGTGAAACGTGGAGATGAAGTCCAGATATTAACCTGATCACTGCGCGCGCACGGCTGCTTCTTTCGGCATCGCAGTTGACATGTAGTAGCCCTGCCGCGACGTAACCAGAAGCTTTCGCTTCTTGCCTTTTTCATCCTTCGCGTTCACGCGCACTTCAAGACTGTGCAAACGCCCGTCGTCCGTTTCGCTTTCCGCGAGCGTGAAGCCGAGACTGTAGCGCGCCGTCAGGTTGCCGATGATGCGCGCGAGCCCCGCACTGTAGTCCTTTGGCTTGCCGACCTTCACCGCTTCGCCGCCCGATCGCTGGGCCAGGTGTTTCGCGCTGCCGTAAAGACTGACTCCGAACCAGCCTGCGACGGGTTTACCCACCGGCATCAGGAACTTGAACAACGTTCGCAGTTCGACCGTCAGCGAATTGAAGATGACGTTGTTGCGGATCAGTAACTGTTCGGTAGCGTCTCGGTCTTCGAAGAAGATCGGCGCGATGCCGTCGGAGAGCCATACAACGGACGTCTGCGAGTTGGGCCGCAGTTGCTCAGACTTGCGGATCGCCTCTTTTACCACCGCCGTCATGTCGTAAACGTCGTCCAGCTCGATCGTAACGCGGCCGTCATTGTTGACGCGCTTAACGTTGACCGTGCCGTCAGTCATTGTCGTGCGCGTGACGACCGCGCCGTTCTTGCCCTTGATGGTCTCCGTCTCAAGCACTTCCGGCTTGCCGGTGGGTGTGACTGTGGCGGTTTGCTGTCTCGCCTCGGGTGGGAAGCTCTCTTTCTTTTCACAGATGGCTTGAACGCGAGCCAGCGCCGAGGCGAGTTTCGCGCGTTCGTTGGTGAACTCAGTCACCCAGAAGCGTTCCTCGGCTTCGTTGAAATCCATCGCCATGATCGCGACTTCGTCTCCGGCCGGGAGTTTCGCCAGTTCGTCTTCCATGGCCTTGATAATCTCAGGTCGCCTGAGAAACCGGCCTGCACCGCTTTCCCGGAGGTCCATGATCAGCACGAGCGCGAGCGGTTTTCGTGCTTCGCCTTCGCGGGTGAAGTAGGAGATGGGGCGCGGCTTGCCGTCGTCGAGCACTTCGAAGTTCTCGGTCGTCAGGTTCGAGATCGGAAGATTGGTCTTCTTGTCTTTTACGAGCGCGTCGAGAAACACGACGCGCGTCTTGATCCTGATCGTTTCTTCAACTTCCTGCGCCTGCGCGGGAACGGCGATGGCGAGCAGCAGCAAACCCATCAAAAGACGGAAGGACGCGAAACGTTGAGCAGCCTCGCGGAGACGGCCGAGCCCGAGAGAGCGGTGATGCGGCCAAATAACTAAACCTTGTCGCCGCGCGACTAAAGTTCCACGCGATCCGCGTCCTTGCGTCTGTTGATGAGGTCGATGTGTGTTCATTGGAGTTACTCCTGATCGATGATGGTCGCTTCTTCCGTGATTGCTTTGCCCGTTCCCTCGGGATCTTTGATCAGCAGCTCGAGGTTCTTCGGAGAGAGAGTTACCTGGACCACGGTCGCGTCGCGTTGTTCGATCGCGATCACGAGCACGTTGAATTTGTCGCCTGCTTCACGCACGAAGATGTACGTCTGTTCTTCGCCGCTGCCTTCGACGGTTTGAATCAGCGGCACCCACGTTTGCGTCAAAGCCGTATTGAGTGACGTGCGAAATGGGCCGAACTCCCGTTTGAATGACTGATCTTCGAAAACGGCGAGCTTGATACTGCCGGCTTCCGCGATGCGCTTCGCAGTTCCGCCCTTGATGCGTGCCGCGGTCGTGCCGACTTTCATCCCTGCTTTCGCGAGAAACGGAATGCCTTGATGCTTCAGGTTGTAATACTGTTCGATCAGTTTGACGACTGAGTTGAAGTCGTCGCCTTTCGCCTGGACCATAGCCACAAAAAGGCATAAGAGACACAAACTGAACGTAAAGAGGCGAATCGTCTTCATCGAGAACCTCACTTGTCGTTCTTCTTCTCTTTCTCTTTCTTCGATTCGATGCCCAGGTCGGGGACGCCGAATTGGCCCTCGAGTTTGCTGAGCTTTTCGACGTCGACCGGCCCAACGATGTTGACGACCGTAAGCTCGCGGTCGTCGGCGCTGAGCACCGCGATCCCGCCGACCTTATCGGCGTTGAACAGGAGGTAGACTTCGACGTTACCTTCCGTTTTGCTGTTGAAGCTCATGACCTGCGACCATCCTGGTCCGCGCAACTGCGAGCGAATTCCTTCGATATCGGCGGGCGAGTACTGTCCGTCGGCCTCGAACTCGAAACTCTTGACGTAGATGCCCTTGATGCCGTTGAGCAGGTCCTTGACCTCTTTCTCGTCGCCATGATCGGGGAAGAGCTTGGCGGCCATTCGCATCAATCGTTCGTCGAGCGTGACGGCGACTGTCTGTTTGGCTTTCGTGGCGAGATGATCGAGGCTGCTCATCTGGATTCTCGAATCCTGAGCTCGCACGGCGAGTGCGGGCGTGATGACAAGCAAGGCGACAAGCAGCGGTGTCTTGAGTGTTTGGAAGAGTGATTTCATAGTTAACTCCGTTATCCGACTTTGTGCTGGTTCTTGATCTGGTTGAGCGATGGTCCCTGTGTTCTTCGTTGGGCCAGCTTCAGTTTTTCGCTTGCGACGCGCAGGGCCAGCAACACCTGCTCTTTTGCTTCGCGTGCTTCCTGACGCTCGCGTTGACTGAATGTTTTCTTGCGGATGCGCTTGCGAACGATCGGTTTTGAAGACAAATCCGTGTTCTTCACTATCTCCGGCTCTTTGTGCAGCTCGGATGGAACCACGGATTTTGCTTCTTGCGGGGGAATGGTGTGTTGTTTTCTGACCTTTAGCCATACACCAGCCGCGAGAAGAGCAATCAGCACAGTCGCAGCGATCGCCAGCAGTCGAAAGTACTTGCGCCGGACGTCGTTTGGCAGTTGCAGCGGCTTTGGTTGATAACGCAGCGGCGCCAGGATCTCTTCAAGTTCCTGAATCTGCGGATCCGGTTCGCCGCTTTTGTCCCACAAGTAGTCGTCGTTCATGAGCCCTCCGAAAACCCGAGCTTCTGTCGCAACAGTTTCATTCCGCGGTGAAGATTGACGCGCACGGACGCCGGCGTGAGACCCGTGCGCACGGCGATTTCCGGTCCCGTCATGCCTTCGACGAGTCGCAACACAAGCGTCTCGCGATAAGCCTCCGGCAGGTTGCGAATCATTTCGAGAATCTCGGCGGCGCGCGAGTCTGACGTATTGCGGCCGCCGACGTCGTCGGTGATCTCGACCGTTGCTCGCGACCGCCGGTGAAAATCGACGGCGCGGTTGCGAGCGATCATCGCGATCCATGGTCCAAACGCCGTCGCCTCGCGCAATGTGTGCAGCTTTTTAAACGCGTGCAGGAAGATGTCCTGTACGAGGTCGTCGACTTCGGCGCGCGGCACGCGAGCGAGCAGGATGCCGTGTACGAGCGGCGCGTAAAGATTGTAGAGACGTCCGAAGCCGTCGCGGTCGCCCGCCAGTGCTGCACCGACGAGCACGGCTTCGATTGCCGTCTCATCTGTCTGCTGCATTGCGGCGGTTGCCTGAGGTCTCATCAGAAGCACGTCCGCTGTGGCGTCAAAGTCGTACATCGAGCTGCCTCTACCGGGTTTTGACATCGACTAAGACGGGAAAAAGGTGGGGAGTGTTAACAGCGCGGCGGCCCTCTGCGGACTCGGCGCTTTCTGCGTGAACCGGCTGTTTCAACCGCAGAGCCCGCCGAGATACGCAGAGACCGCAAAGCTAAAACTAAAATAAGGACGACGCGACTGTTCTACTATTACAGACGCACTACTCTTAGGCGTTGTTCTCGTTCGTTCGAATGCTTACTACGGCGGCGGGTGTGGCGGGGTTTTCTTCGGAGGTCAGTTTCAGCAACTCCGGAGTTGCTGACAGCCAGCGCGTGCGCCAGACGAACAGCGTAAAGGCGACGAGCGCGACCGTGGCGGCCACGCCACCTTCGATACCGTAACTGCCGCCCGTCAACCAATTCGGACCGGCATCTTCTCCCAGCAACAACGGGTTCGAAACGAGCCGCAAGCCGCTGACCGGCAAACCGAAAAACCACCCGAGCGCCCAGTTCCATCCGAAGTGAACGCCCAACGGGCACCACAGACTGCGAGTCCGTAAATATGCAACGGACAGCCACACGCCGGCGATTATCGTATTCGTAATCGTGACAACCGGTACGACGTTGGGATTTTGAAGATGAACCAGGCCGAACGGGACGGACGTCAGAAAGACGCCGAGCCACGTGAGCTTCGCGCGCATCAGCGTTTGCAGGCCGTAGCCGCGAAACGCAGCCTCTTCGGCAAGCGCTGCGACGAGGAAGAGCACGAGAGAAGAGAGTAACGACTTCCAGGCAGCAAACAGCGCCTCGCCGCTGCCAAATGAAAACTTTAATCCGCCGGGTACGGTCGCGATGCCAACCGCAAGCGCGAGTGCCGCGAATCCGATTGCGGATCCGATCAGAAGATCCCGCAACCAGCCCTGGTGCAGCGTCAGTCCGAGCGAGCGCCACGGCAGACGCTCAAACATCCACGCGCACAGGTATCCCGCGATGAGCGCGGCGCCGAGTAT
>DASURS010000002.1:0-15878 GCA_036279935.1 Pyrinomonadaceae bacterium | reverse complement strand
TCGCCGGCGCCTTTGACGACCGGTTTCGAATGGACCAACTGTCCAATTTCCTGAAGCCGCGTTCGAACGCTGTTGACGTTGACGCCGCGCTCGGACAGTTCCGCGGTCGGCGTGAACTCGATCTGCCAACGCGTGGCGGCGGCGATGTCTTTCCTCGGCGTCTCGCCGGGTTGTTCGGCAACGGCAGGCGCTGGAGCGGACAAAACCGCTTGCAGTCGCTCGGTGATCTCGTCGATTGGCGGAATCGACTGATCCTGTCGCCGTGCGTTGATGACGCCCTGCAGCATGGAAACACCCGTCGCGAGCGTCTCGACGCCGGACTGGCTCAGCGTCACTGTTCCTTCCCGCAGTTCTCGCAGATAGCTTTCGAGATGGTGGGCCAGTTGTTCGGCAGCGGTCAGCCCGACCATGCCGGAAATGCCCTTCAGAGTGTGAAAACTGCGGAAGAGGTTATCGAGCAGGGCGCGATCGACCGCACCCGATCCGGCTTCGTCTTCCAGCGTCACCAGCGAGCGGCGTATTGAAACGAGGTGTTCGTCACACTCGGTGTAGTAGTCGTCGAGAAACTGATCGAAGAACTCACCGGTGTTATCGGGATTCGGCTTTTCCATCAACTCGCTTTCAGCAATGAGCCCACCACGTCAGCCAATTGGCGCGGGTCGAAGGGCTTCGTGAGATAGCGGTTCGCGCCTGCGTCCAGGGCTTTAGCACGGCTGGCCTCCTCACCTTTCGTCGTTAAAACCACGATGGGAATGTTTCGATATGCCTGGTGACTCCGTACAAAATCGATCACTTCCATGCCGTGCATGTCGGGCATGTTGAGATCGAGCACCATCAGGTCGACGGGTTCTATCGCCAGCCGTTCGATCGCTTCGAGTCCGCTGCCGGCCTGAGTAGATCTGACCGTCCGCAGGGCGCCCAGAGAGGTGACCACCATGTGTCTCATCGTGGGTGAGTCGTCCACCACTAAAATGTTGCTCATCTTGATTTCGTTCGGCACGTAAAGAAGAGACACTTCAACTCGCAGATTTAGCCACGTCTGGGGGACGTTTTGGCAAACCGGGGAAAGGGTCCTGAACTAGGGGGTGCTTATTGTACGGGAAAGTTACGAGTTAACCAATGGAGGGAATAAAAATCCGCAGGCCGGAGTATACGCAATAGCCGCTTATCTATCCTGGCGGTGTCCTAAAGAAAGACAATCCGGGTTTCGACGACGGAGGTTCTAAGGTGAGCTGCCATAGAGCGCGAGAACTGATCGATCCCTTCATCGACGGTGAGCTGGCCACAGCTCGAGCGGACGAATTTCGCCGTCACCTCGATGAATGTGAAGGCTGCAAACTCGCTTATCGCAATCAACTAACCGTGCACGAAAGTCTCAACAAGAAGTCGCTCTACTATCGCCCCACAAACAAATTGCGGAGACGCATCCGCGCGGCGTTACGTCACTCCTTACAGCTGACCGTGACCTCCGCCACCGCCTCCCTGTTTTGACAATCCAAAAGAATTTTGAGGAGACGCTTGCGCGCGCGCGCCAGGCGCGACATCACCGTGCCGCTGGGGACCTGCATCACCTGCGCGATCTCCTTGTACGAAAGCTCTTCGAACTCCCGCAGGACGATCACCTCCATAAACTCTTTCGGCAACAATTGCAGCGCACTTCTCAATAGCTGTCGATCAGTTTCCCGCAAAAGCATCTTCTCCGGATCGGAACTGTCTTCGGCGATTGGCTGCTTGTCCTCTTCAAGGAGGATGTTCTCTTCGGGCACGCGGTTGTGTTTTCGCCACGTGTAAAAGGTATTGCGCACGATTGCCAGCAACCACGGTTTTGCGTCACCGCCTCTGAACGTGCGGTAGTGACGGAGAGCACGCAGGAACGCCTCCTGGACTATGTCTTCGGCGTCTCGCTCATTCCGCGTGAGCCAGCGCGCGAGGTTGTAGGCTGCGTCGAGGTGCGGCAGGACCGTCTCCTCAAACACCGGTATAAGGGCTTGCATTGGGGATCTCCATTGCCTCTATTACCCTTGGCCGTCGTTGCACTTCTTGATCTGCTCAATCACAAACAGCGGAGCGTTTATCGGGTCGACGCCGCGAGTCATAAGGCTCTTGAGCAGCACGATTCCCTCGCAGTCGATAAAAGAGATGTTCTTCAAATCGATCGTGAGATTCAGACCTTCGACCAGGGCGGACTCAGCCGAGTCTCTCAGCAGTCCCACCCACTGTCCCGCAACCCGGCCATCCAACCGCAACGTGATTTCCTGCTTTGACAGAACGGCCCTCGTGATCTTCAACATGCGAGTTTTCTCTTGAACGTGTTTTGTATCGAAGCGCAAAACGGCAAGGCCCGCCCGCGCATCCGAGCAGACCTTGCCGCGACGTTTACTGTTAGGGAAGCTTGTGGGGCTCGCCGTAAATGAAGTCGTCCATCATGACGACGTCGTTCTGATCGTCGTCGTTCGGACCGGGCGCGACATTGCCCGCGACGATTCGCACGCTTGCGATCCGCGGGTCGCTGAATTTGATTCCCAGAAAAGAGAAACCGCCATGACCGGGCGAAGCCGGCGCGAAACTGCTGTACAGCAACCGGCCGTCAGCGCCGAAGTACTGCACCAACGTGCTGGCGCCGCGGTTTCCTCGTTTGTTTCCCGGACCACTGCCATCGGGCTGATCGACGTCGGTGAAGATCACGCCGAAGCCGTTCACCGTCGCGCGAACAGTTCCGTTTGAACCGGCGACGAAGAACAACGTGTCCGTGATGTTGCTACCGACCGCGGTGAAAAGACGTGGAGCGCTGAACACCTGAAACTCAGTGCCGTAAGTCGCGTTGTCGAACAGAGCAGCGAGACCGCCTTGTGGTCCACCTGACGGCGGTCCCTGCGACAGTCCGACGCCCGGCGTGGTGAACTGCGCGCCGCGCGTGTTCAGAAATGTGTTGAATGGATTTACGGGCGGCGTCGTGACGTCAGTGGGAACTGCTCCGTCCCAGTTGATCTCACGGCGGCCAGTGCCGACTTCGGCAAGCGTGTTGCCGTTCGGGTTGCCCAAGGCGTTGCGGAACTCGGTGACGGCGCTCTGGATCGAAGCGATGCTTGGTCCAGCAGCCTGGAACACAGTCGGCGCAACGAAGTCGATCGTATTGCCCTCGACCGCGACCGTCTCCTGGCCCTCGACGTGAACGGCCAGCATCATGAACGCGATCACCAGGGTCAGACCGGCCACCGAAAAGAAACTCTCTAACTTACTCATCCTAATTCTCTCCTTACTTGCGAACGAAATCTCGTATATGAACTTTTATCGGCTTTGCACAAAAAGTCCTTGTTCGGGGGCTCCTCTGTGCAACCTCAGTGTTCTTTGTGTCTCGGTGGTGTGGTTTTACTCGGAATTCATCAACCACAGAGACACACAGGACACTGAGGTTGCTCAGCGAAGAGCGCGCTCGGGACTTTTCGTGCAAATCCACTTTTATCCAAAGAACTATGGGTTGACGGGGGCCGTAGTGCAGACTCCGTGCCGTTGAACTCGCCGTTGGACTTGCTTTGGCGTATCAGCGCAAGTTGTTGAAGTATTGAGACTTAGGGGAATGGAGCTAGAGGATGCACGTTAGCCTATCAGCGGCCGACTACCGTATTTGGTGGCGACTAATTGGCGGGGTCGAGCGGCTACGAAATGCGGTGGGCGTTGCGCTTGATGCCGAGTTTTTCCATGCGGTGGCGCAAGGTGTTCGGATGCAAACCCAGCACCTTCGCTGCGCCGTTCGCACCCTCGATCACGCCGTGAGCTTGCTCCAACGCATTGACAATGTGCTCTCGTTCGACCTCCTGCAAGGTCTTGAACGCATACTGATCCGCGCGAGGCTGCGCTTGCTTCGGTTCCGGTGTGGGAAAGATGAATGCTCCGGAGGCGTTCGACAGATCATTGTCCAGATCGAGGATCGGTCCGTTACAAAGAATCAGCGCGCGCTCGATCAGGTTTTGCAGCTCGCGGATATTACCGGGCCACGCGTAGTTCGTGAGTTTCTCTTTCGCGGCAGCGGAGATGCCGTCGATCCTTTTGCCGAGGTTTCGCGCGTATCGCGAAAGAAAGAACATCGCCAACTGTGGAATATCATCGCGCCGCTCCCGCAGCGGCGGCACTTCGAGCGGAAAGACGTTCAAGCGGTAATAGAGGTCCGAACGAAAAGTGCCCTCCTTGATCGAGTCCTGGAGATTGCGGTTCGTCGCGCAGATGATTCGCACGTCGACGCGGATCGATCGATTGCTTCCGACAGGCTCAAACTCGCGCTCCTGCAACACGCGCAGCAGTTTGACCTGCGTGTCCAACGGCAACTCACCGACTTCGTCGAGGAAGATCGTGCCGCCGTCCGCAAGTTCGAAACGTCCGATGCGCCGTTCGAATGCGCCGGTGAAAGCGCCTTTGACGTGACCGAACAGTTCGCTCTCAACCAGCCCGGCTGAAATCGCGCTGCAATTCACTTTTACTAAAGGACGATCTTTCCGATTGCTCCGATCGTGAATGGCGCGCGCGATCAACTCTTTGCCCGTTCCCGTCTCGCCGTAGATCAGCACGGTGGAATCAGTCGCTGCGACCTGATCGACTTTCCGCAGCAGCTTCAACAAAGCCGGACTGCTGCCGACTATCTCTTCGAAATTGTGTACCGTCCGAATCTCTTCCTGGAGGTACACGATCTCCTTCTCGAGCCGCCCCTTCAACGCTTTGATCTCTTCGTACGACTTCATGTTTGCGATAGCTATGGCGATCTGATTCGCTACCTCGCGCAACAACTCTGCGTCTGCCTGCGTGTATCGATCTCTTGCCTCGCTCCAAAGCGTGAACGTGCCGATACTCTTTCCCATCGCCACCAACGGCACAACGCAATACGACTGGATTCCCTCTTCGACCAGTCGCTGCTCGCCGATGGAGCGCGGTTCACCTTCGATGCTTCCACACGTAAAAACGTCCTGGTTTTCCAGTACCCAGGCCGAAATCTGGCTCTCTTCGAGCTGATACTCTTTGCCGACGCGGAAAAACACGGATTCGCCGGCGCTGTCGTCCATCGAGACGAGTCTCAACGTCCGGGACTCCGGCTGATAAAGTAGGAAGGCGGCGCGATCGAACGACACGACGTCGCGAATGGCTTCGTAAACGGAAGCGAAGAGCGCTTCCTGAGTGAGGTTGTTGATGATGGCGTTGTTGATCTCGAGCACGGTGCGTTTACGCTGTTCGCTCTTTCGCAGTTCGTCTTCAGCACGCCGTCGCTCGCTGATGTCGAAAAACGTCACCACGGCGCCGACAGTCTTGCCGTCCCTCGTCAGCGGGTGAGACCAGTACTCGACGGGGAAACTGGTCCCGTCCTTCCTCCAGAACACCTCATCGTCGAGATGGACGCCTCGGTTGTCGAGCATGCCGAGGTATATAGGACACTCCTCGAGCGGAAACGGCCGTCCATCCTTTCGCGTGTGGTGTTCGAGGCTGTGCATGTTCTGGCCCAGCAGGTCCCGCGGTTCGTCGTAGCCGAGCAGGCGGACGGCAGCGGGGTTACAGAACAGGCACGTGCCCTGCGAATCACATCCGAAGATTCCCTCGGCTGCGGAGTTAAGGACCAAACGCGTGCGTTCTTCGCTTTCCTGAAGCGCTTCTTCGGCTCGCTTGCGTTCGGTGATGTCTTCGGAGAGCGCCAGCACCAGCGGCGGCGCGTTCTGCCCGGAGCGCACGACGGAGACATTGTTTCTGACCCAAACGAGAGTGCCATCTTTACGCCAGTACTGCTTCTCGATCTGAAACTGATCGCGTTTGCCTTCGAGCAACTCTTTGAAGAGGTCCCAGTTTTGTTCGCGGTAGTTTTCATGAGTGATTTCAAGAAACGAGAGCCCCTCGAATTCACTTTCCGAGTAGCCGAGCATTTTCTGGTAAGTGGCATTGGTCGCGAGCACACGGCCGCGTGAGTCGGCAAGGGCGACGCCGATGGCGGCGTTGTCAAAAACAGATCGCCAGCGCAGAGCGTCGGTTCGCTCTCGCTGAGTGACCTCTTCAGAAGGAGCAGGGGGTTCGGTCGTGCCCGATGGTCCAGGCTCGTGCATACTACTCGTGGAACAAACTTTAACGGTGTAGGGAGTTTGTTTCAGGCGGAGTTGGAAGTCAAGAGACCCGCTGGCAGCTTGGCTCATGCAAGAGTCGAATCGATCAGTGCTAATGGGCGATCATTTGCCACGTAAGTTACGTCGGACAATCCGAGCAGGCTGCGAAGTTTGTCTGCCGGAACGTCTTTGATTGGACCAGGCGACGGCGCGGCGCCGGGCGCGGGCTGTGGAAACGCGGTCGACCGAGCCGTATGAAACGTCACATTCCCCTCGACTTTTTGAAGGATCTGGTGAATGTGTCCGTTCAGGACGGTGATCGATCCGAATCGTTTGAGATACGAAAGGGCCTGGGCGCTGTCTTCGGTACCCCAACCCCACTCAGGATAGATGGTCCAGAGCGGTATGTGTGCGAAAACGACGATCGGCGTGCTGCTCGACAGTCCCTTGACGTCTTTCTCCAACCATTCGAGTTGGGCGCTTCCGAGTTGACCCAGACCGGAACCGCCGAGGCCGGTGCCGCTTCCCTCTTTCAAATTGAGAACGTTGACGAGCCCGATGAAATGGACGCCGTCATAGTCAAAACTCTGCCATCCGTTTCCCTGAGTTCCCTTGCCGAATTTCTCGAAATACGTCTTGCCCTCGTCTGTAAACACGTCGTGCTCGCCGGGAACGAAATAGACCTGATTCGGTTTGGCTGACTTCAGAATCTGCGTGGCCGTGTCGAACTGTTCGGGCGTCGACAGATGCGAGATGTCGCCGGTGTGAATCAGGAAGCTCGGCTGTTGCGGCAGTGCATTGATCTGGGCAACTGACTCGGTGAACGTCTTCGTCGCGTCGGGGTTCGGCGCTTTGTTGAAGCCGATGTGACTATCGCTGATCTGAACGAAGCTGAACTTACCTTTCGGCACGCTCGCGTGAAGCAGACTGCACGACGTCAGCACTCCAGCGTTCATCACCCACAGCACGCCGGCCCCGCCCCACGCCATGCACTTCATGAAACTGCGCCGTGACAGATCGTTGTTGTCCGTCTCGTTGTTGAGTTGGTCCGGCATGCTGTGACTCCCCGGCGATATTTATTGAACGACGATCTGGCCCACCATCCTTGGATGGAGTGCGCAGAAGTATTTGAAAGTGCCTGGGGAGGTGAATGTGTAGGAATACTGGCCGTCGGTGTCCATCGTGCCTGATTTGAAAAGCTTGTCGGTTTGATCGACGGTGTGCGGATCGTCATCGCGATTGACCCACGTCACTTTCGTGCCGGCTTTAACGGTCAGCGTCGCGGGCGCGAACGCGAAGTTCTTGATCACGATCTGGTTCGGAGTGGTGGACTGCGAATCCGCCGTTGCAACCTGCGTTGACATGCTCGAGTGCGGTGCGGCGGTTTCCGCCTTGCTCCTGGCGCATCCGACGATTAGCAGAGCCGCAAGACTGAGGGCGCCGATCACTAAAATGATTTTTTGAAACTTACTAACCATTGTCTTGTTCCCTTCAATCTTGTCAGGTAAGCGCACCGTTTGCTGGTACTACTTCCCCCGCAGCGTAGCTACCGGTGCGCTTACCTTTGAGGCTGGCTGCGACCCGCTCACCAGCCTCTGACATCCCGCCCCTCACTATTCTCTATACTGAATGCGAGGCGAGATTATTCCCGTCAGAAAGCGGCCGCGACCGTGACTGTCTCGTACTTCGCGTTCGCCGCCACTTTGCCGACGGAAGAATTTGCCGCCAGTTGTTTCACCAGGTCGCGCTCTCGCCTGGACGTCATAAATTGTCTTCCGCTGGTCGAGCCCGCCTGCCAAACCTGGACCAGGAAGTATTGGTCGCCGTAACGATGGAAGACCAACAGCGCTTTCGAGTTTGCCTCCGACCTGACGGCGGCGTTCGATAGCTGGACACCCTTTCCGCGACCCGCTTTATCGGTGATCGACAACGTGATGTCGTCGGAGCTTTGAATTGCGCGGCCGATTGTGTACTGGCCCGCCGGTAGACTCTTCTCGCCGAATGCGAAGTCGAATGGGATGTTGAACCTTGCTCTGTTTGCGAGTGATTGCCCGTGGGCCGATGCCGCTGTTGCTGCGATTAATACAGCGCTCAGCAGTGTCACTCTTACTATTAGATTTCCAAAACGGATCTTCATGCTCTCTCCTCTCACTGCAATGAAAAATGGCTTCATGCCTTTCTCCATACATACCGAGAGTGAGCAGCGTTTATTCCGAGCGGGTTGAGTTGTGCGTGAAGAGCGGAGAGGGTGTCTTATCGCGGAGGGTGGCGTTTCAGCGCCACCCTTGCTCGTGACAGCTTTGCCTCAAGTCGGGAATCCACCAACGGCAGTTGGTGGATAGTTATATTCAGCCTACGAGTTCAATGAACCCATTTGTTCGAATCCCACCAACGGCAGTTGGTGGATGGTTCATTTCGAGCCTTGTTTTAGGTCGTAAGTGAAACTTCCACCAACTGCCGTTGGTGGGATTCGCAAAGAGTCGCTGCCGGTCGGTAGGTTGCATCTTGAAGCATCCACCAACTGCCGTTGGTGGGATTCCCAAGTTTGATGCAAAGCCACCTTGGACCATGATGCGCCGCGAGCTTAAGCTTTGGCTGCTCGCGATTTGAGTGCAGCCTCAATGCGCGCGAGGTGATGAAAACTGTGCCGCACCGCGTGATCTTCGAGAACGAACTGGCACGTTAGTGGAGCGTTGCCGTAGATCGGAACTGGAGCGACAGCGTCGAGCTCCTCGTCCGTGAATTTCCTGATCGCCGCGGCCGCGTCCGCGCTGTTGGTCGCAAGCAGTTGCAGAGTCTCCTGTTTTGTGATCGCGTCGTTCTGCTTTGCATGACCCGCGTTCATTTGGTTTATCGCTTCGCCCGTAATCGGCTCGGGCTTTCCCGCGGCTACACTGCGCGCGAACATGATCTCGAGCGGATAAACAGTCGCGACGTGATGCACGACGATGCCGATTTTGCGGCCGTCATGCGGCAGTGGCGTTTGCCACTCCTCGTCGGTCAATTCGCCCGCAAACGTCGCGAGCGCGCGTGCCCCTTGTTCCAGTGCGCTGGCCAGGGCTTCAGTTCGTTGACTCATCTTTCACCTCATTATTGATTTTCAGTTGTTTGTCACGGGTAATTACCGCCTGGGAATGTCAGTTATTCCAAGGGCGGAATAAATTCATTGGCGTCCCGGTATAAATATTTCGTATCTTACCATCCCTGCAATTCAAAGCCCGAAAAAGGATAAGACGAGGATGATTTATCACGCGGTGTCGCTCGCGGGCTTCATTGTCTTCGCGAGTATTGCGTGGTTGCTCTCCTGTGATCGACGAAGAGTCGCATGGAAAACAATCGGCTGGGGCGTCGCGCTTCAGGTGGTCATCGGTCTGATCATCTTTCGCTTACCCGCTTCGCAGCGAGTGCTGCTCTGGCTGAACGACGTCGTGCTGGCGCTGCTCAACGCATCCAAGAGTGGTTCAGTGTTTCTGTTTGGACCACTGGCGGCGAGCCCCGGCGAGGCGGGCTCCGTCGGTTTCATTCTCGTGTTCCAGGTATTGCCGGTGGTGATCTTCTTTGCAGCGTTCACGGCGATGCTCTATCACTTGCGCGTCTTGCAGGTGTTCGTGCGACTCTTCGCGAGACTCTTCCATCGCACGATGAAGATCAGCGGCGCGGAGTCGCTTTCGAGCGCGGCGAACATCTTTGTCGGGATCGAGTCGGCGCTCGTCGTTCGGCCGTACCTGGTGAACATGACGCGCTCCGAGTTGTTATTAATATTGACGACGGGCATGGCGACGGTCGCATCGAGCGTGCTCGGAGTTTACGTCGCGTTTTTGACGGGCGTGTTTCCGCAGATCGCGGGCCACCTGATCTCCGCATCCATACTGGCGATTCCCGCTTGCGTCGTCGTATCTAAACTTTTGATTCCTGAAACGGAAACGCCGGAGACACTCGCGGCTGTTCCTCGCGAAGACGAGTCGGGCCGATCGAAGAACCTGATCGGCGCGATCATCGAAGGCGCGATGGACGGCCTGAGACTCGCCGCCGGAATCTGCGCGTTGCTCATCGCGATACTCGGAATCGTGGCGCTGATCGACAAGCTGCTGGGCGTAGCAAGCTCTTGGTTCGGTATGAGTGAGCCGCTGTCGTTTGTGAGAATACTTGGCTGGCTGTTCTATCCATTTGCTTTTCTACTCGGATTGCAGACGAACGATGTTTCGATCGCGGCGCGCTTGCTCGGCGAGCGAGTGATACTGACGGAGGTCTTCTCGTACAACCATCTCGCGCAGGCGATCTCCGCGGGTCAGATAAACTCGCCGCGCACTGTCGTGATTCTCAGTTACGCGCTCTGCGGTTTCGCACACGTTGCAGCGATGGCGATCTTCGTCGGCGGTACCGCTGCGCTCGCGCCGTCACGCCGTGACGATCTCGCCAGCCTCGGCCTCCGCGCGCTGCTGGCGGCAACGCTGGCAACATTGATGACGGGATGCGTGGCCGGGATCTTCAGCGGCAGCGAAGGTGTGATTTTGACGAGGTAAACGCTAACATTGCAGTCCAAAACAGGATCGAGTAACAAAACAATGAAACGTCTAACTCTTTTGCTGCTTATTCTTTGCGTCCTGAGTCTTTCATCAACGACACGCGCGCAGAACTGGCCTTCGTTTCGCGGCGTGAACGCGTCGGGAGTCGCCGAAGGTACGAATCCGCCGGCGACGTGGGACATCGAGAAGTCACAGAACGTGCTCTGGAAGACTGCCATTCCCGGACTGTCACATTCGAGCCCGATCGTCTGGGGCAATAACGTTTACGTGATCACCGCGATCAGCAGCGATGCGAACGCGGGTTTTCAGGCCAAGGATCGCGGTATCGGACTCGCCAACGATGACGCCAAACACACCTGGATGATCTATGCCCTCGACAAACGCGACGGAAAAATCCTCTGGTCCAACAAAGCTTACGAAGGCGTGCCGCGGGCGAAGCGACACGTCAAGGCGACGCAAGCGAACTCGACTCCCGTAACCGACGGCCGTTACGTCGTCGCGCTTTTCGGCTCCGAAGGACTCGCTTGTTACGATCCGAACGGCAAGCTGCTCTGGAAACAGGATCTCGGCGTTCTCAATCCGGGACTCTGGGACGACAAGACTTCCTCATGGGGACACTCCAGTAGCCCTGTCATCTACGGCGACCTCGTCATCGTTCAGGCAGACGGTCACAGCCAGTCGTTCATCGCCGCCTTCAACCTGAAAGACGGTAAACAAGCCTGGCGCGTCGAACGCAACGAGATCACGTCATGGGCCACCCCGACGATCTATCAAGCGAAAAACCGCGCGGAGATCATCGCCAACGGCGGACGATACATTCGCGGCTACGATCCTTTGACCGGCAAGGAGCTCTGGCGGTTCGCTGACAACAACACTGAGGTGAAGATGCAGGCGCCGCTGGTCGCAAACGATCTGATTTACATTACCGGCGGATATCCGCCGGGACGCGCGATGTACGCGTTTCGTCCCGGCGCTGCCGGCGACATCTCGCTCAAATCCAGCGAGGAGAAGAACGCGTTTCTCGCATGGACCAGCAGCAAGGGCAGTCCGTACACGCCTACGCCCATCATCTACGGCGACCTGTTTTACGTGGTGGCCGACAACGGAGTGCTCAGCGCTTACGACGCGAAGACCGGCGCCGTCGTCTATCAACAGCGACTCCCGAGCTCGTTCAGTGCTTCACCCGTCGCGGCGGATGGCAGGTTGTATCTCGCCAGTGAAGATGGTGACGTCTTCGTCGTCAAGGCGGGGAGGCAATACGAGCTGCTTTCGCGAAACGCGATGGGCCAGCCGCTGATGGCGACGCCCGCGCTCTCGCAAGGGATGCTGATCGTGCGCGGCCAGAATACGATCTACGCGCTCGGCGAACGTAAATGATGGTCTCAGGGTCATGAGTTCCGGAGAGGTCTTAACGCGCAGCACGATCTGGATGTCGATTGCGGCCTACACGGCCGGGTGCGTCATGTTCGCAATGTCGCGCAGACAGACTGATCGCTGGGTGCGGCTGGCATGGACCATCGGCTGCGCCGCGCTGATTGCGCACTTCATTTGCGCGTTCAATTACTACCACGCGTGGAGTCAGCAGTCCGCTTACCTCGACACCGCTCGACAGACCGCGGAGGTCTTCAGGATCAACTGGGGCGGCGGGCTTTTCATAAACTACGCCGTCGCGAGCATATGGCTCGCGGACGTCGCGTGGTGGTGGTTTGCGGGAATCGATTCGTATCGTCGCCGCCCGTGGCGGCTAACGATCATCTGGCACAGCTTTCTGATCTTCATCATCTTCAATGCCACTGTCGTTTTTAAAGATGGACCGACGCGATGGATCGGACTGCTCGTCTGCCTGACGTTGTGTTTGAGCTGGGTGTCGGTCAATCGCCAACGTTCGTTATCGACCGCGGCTACGACTCGCTGATTTCATGGCCACTGAAATACGCCAACCTCCCGTCACGCCACTTGCCTTGCCGTTTTATTACGGATGGGTACACGTCTTTGTCGCCGCGCTCGCGATGGTCGGCACTCTGCCCGGGCGAACACAGGGGCTCGGACTGATAACCGAACCACTACTCCGGGATCTGCACATCGATCGCGTCCAGTTCGCGCGGATGAATCTTTGGGCCACGTTGATCGGCGCGCTGTTTTCTGTCGGCGTCGGCAGGTTGATCGATCGTTTCGGAAGCCGGATCGTGCTGACCGTCGTCGCCATCTCGCTCGCATTCGTTGTCCTGGGAATGAGCGCCACTTCGAGCATCGCTGCAATCGCCATCATGATCACGCTGACGCGCGGGCTCGGACAGAGCGCGCTGTCGGTCGTGAGCATAACGATGGTGGGCCAGTGGTTTGTGCGCCGGCTAAATCTCGCAATGGCGATCTACACGATCGCGTTGAGCATCGGTTTCATGATGGCGTTTCCGTTTATAGGCGCGATCGTATTGGCGAACGGGTGGCGCACAGCGTGGTGGATCGTCGGGCTGGCGTTACTTCTGGGACTCGCACCCGTGGCGTTACTGCTCGTGCGACGCTCGCCGGAGTCATTGTCGATCGATCCTGACGGCGAGCGCGACGATTCTCACGAACTACGCACGGATTACACGCTACGCGAAGCGTTGCTAACGCCGAGCTTCTGGGTGTTCGGAATATCCAGCGCGGTCTACGGGTTAATCGCTTCCGGTATCGCTCTCTTCAACGAGTCGATTCTCGCCGAACGCCGGTTCGACGCTGCGACTTACCACAGCAGTCTCGTCATCGTCGCTCTGACCTCGCTGGTGGGAAACTTTCTCGGCGGCTGGATCGCGTCGAAGTGGAAGATGAATCGCTTGCTCTCGCTCGCGATGGTCATGCTGGCAGGTTCGCTCGCCGCCCTGCCCCACGTCTCGACTCAGTTACACGTGGCGATCTATGCGGCCGTGATGGGGCTCGCGGGCGGGTTCGTCATTGTCATCTTCTTTAGTTTCTGGAGCGCGGCGTACGGCCGGCGGCATCTCGGAAAAGTACAAGGCGCGGCGCAGGCGTTGACCGTCATTGCTTCCGCGCTCGGCCCGCTGATCCTTGCGGAGACCGTCAGCCGCACCGGCTCTTACGCGTCTATCTTCTATCTGCTGACGGTGGTAGTAATAGCGTTGGCCCTGTTGGCGTGGTTTGTGAAGACGCCGGATTCCCGAATCGAATGCGAACTGTAAACGCTGCCCGATATGTCACGCCGCTGCGCGAGGGCGGCTCGCTTCCGGCCATCATCGAGGCGGATGATGACGGAATGTATGTGCTCAAGTTTCGCGGTGCGGGACAAGGGACGAAGGCGCTGATCGCGGAGCTGATTGCCGGCGAGTTGGCGCGGGCGGCAGGGTTTCGGGTGCCGGAACTGGTCTTCGTTTTGCTCGATCCCGAGATCGCGAAGACTGAGCCCGATCCCGAGATACAGGACCTCATCCGCGCCAGCGGCGGCCTGAATCTGGGGCTCGACTATCTTCCCGGCTCGGTAATGTTCGACCCGGTTGCCGACAAACCCGACGCGGATCTCGCGTCGCGCATCGTCTGGTTCGACGCGTACGTCACGAACGTCGATCGCACCCCGCGAAACGCAAACATGTTAATGTGGCACCGCAAACTGTGGCTGATCGATCACGGCGCCGCACTGTACTTTCATCACTCGTGGACGAACGTGGACCAGCGCACTCGCGATCCGTTCCCGTTGATCAAGGAACACATCCTGCTCCCGTTCGCCACCTCGATCGAAGCAGCGGACGAGGCGATGACGAACGCGATCACCGCGGACGTAATCAAGCGAATCGTCGATCTCGTCCCCGATGACTGGATGAACGACAACACTCCGTTCGGTACGATTGCTGAAAACAGACAAGCGTATGTCGACTACCTGACGAGGCGACTCGAAGCGCCGCGCCAGTTCGTTGAGGAGGCGATTCGTGCCCGATAAGTTCAGGTATGACTATGCGGTGATTCGCGTCGTACCGAAGGTCGAACGCGAGGAGTTCATCAACGCCGGCGTGATACTCTCGTGTCCCGACCTGTCGTTCCTGGAAGCACGAATCAAGCTGAACGAGTCGCGGCTGCTCGCGCTCGATCCGTCAATCGATCTGGAACTGGTCAGGGACCATCTGGCGACGATTCCGACGATCTGTCGCGGAGGTGATGAGGCAGGATCGATCGGCAAGCTGCCGCAGCGTCAACGTTTTCACTGGCTCGTCGCGCCACGCAGCACGATCATTCAAACCTCCCCCGTTCACACGGGGCGGTGTGGCGACCCCGCTGCGGCGTTGGACCATCTCGTCAGAACAATGGTCGACGACGTGTCATAGATCTCACGGCGCTTCGCTGAATAACGACTCGAGCTCTTTCGACGCCTGCTCCATCGCGCGTTTCGCGTCTTCCACCGCCTTCGCCGCCTCTGCTGCATCCGCTGCGATGCTTTGCGCGCGCCGGTTAGCCGCTTCGAACGCGATGCGCGCGTTCTTCAGCCGGTCTTCCGCATCGCGCACCTGCTTCTCCGCCTGCTTGACCTCCGCGTTCGCCTTTTTTTGCGTCGCTTCGAAACTCTGCGCCCTCGCTCGCGCATTGGCCAGCGTTTTCTTCGCAACCTGTAGCGCGCCCTTCGCGGCTGCGATTCTCACCTGGCGTGTTTTTTCAGCTTCGCGAGCCTCGCGAGCTGCTGCTGAAGTCTTCTGCTGCGAACCTAACGGCGCGGGCTTTTGCGAAGCTGATCCGGAACGCCTCAACGCGCCCGCACCGGGCATGAACGAAGCAAGCGATTCAAACCCCGGCGGATCGACGTCCTGGCTCAAACGCCCGAGACTTGGGCCATCGGAAAGCGA
This sequence comes from Pyrinomonadaceae bacterium, assembly GCA_036279935.1. Lineage (GTDB taxonomy): Bacteria > Acidobacteriota > Blastocatellia > Pyrinomonadales > Pyrinomonadaceae > PSRF01. The sequence goes on along the minus strand of DASURS010000002.1, from coordinate 455 downwards.
TGCGTACGCGGAGATTGCTTCGAGTGTGGTCGTGATGCGGCGGATCGTGTCCGGCGAGGGATTGTGACCGGCATCGCTCAACAGCGAAGCCGCGAGATCCGCCAGCTCCGTGAGCGCCTTGCGACGAGCTTCGAGCGAGCCGCGCATATCGGCGACTTTACCGGCGAGACTCGAAGTTTGGGCCTTGTGAAAACGCTGACCTGCCGCGAGCAACTCTTCGAACGAGTCGCGGTGGTGCCAGTAAATCTGGTTGACGGTCCATGCCGAGACGGAAGGTTTCGAAAGCGACTTCACCAGCACCGCATCGTCACCGCGCCCGTCCTTTTTGAGCCGCCTCGCCAGCGCATCACAAGCCGTGAAGGCAGGCCCTGCAGGGGCACTGGGCGTGCATGCCGCCTCCTGCAGTCCACTGGCTGCGTGCGACGCGTGCCGTGCGCTGGCGGCCCGCGTGTCGC
>DASURS010000001.1:0-20845 GCA_036279935.1 Pyrinomonadaceae bacterium | reverse complement strand
CTGTTTCTTCAGCTGTTTTTCTCAAGCTGTTTCGTCATCACTCTAATTTCTCTGCCGACCGTCCATTTCTTACGCTACGTCTCGTGGAAGGCGGTTGTTGTTATCTGGATAGCTATGGTCGCATTTCTAATAACTACATTGTTGATCACGTCCCGGCACATCAAACGATTCAACAATCCGTTGCGGAACTTTTTCACGGACGTGCAGATGAATTGAATCTCCACAGTCCCAACCTGTCAGCCTACTGACGAAATATCTTCCACCTTGACGGCCAACATCCAATTTGCGCATGATAGGCCGCTCTTTTCCATGCAGTCGGGCGGCGTTTGATGGCCGGTGCTGGCCCTGATCGGGTCAGCGTTATTCTGCTTGCTCTCTTGGACGGCCGTATATTAACGCCCCGTAACGACAAAAAGACTGGCTATCTCGCTCTCCATGAACTTCGCTACGCGCGCTCTGCTTGAGCTGCAAGAGACGACGCTGCTGGCCGCGCGCGCATTTCGCGGTATTTTCAAGCGGCCCCGCTACATCAATGAAACCATCAGTCAGATGGACGCCATTGGCGTCGGTTCTTTAACCATCATCATCCTGACGGGCTTTTTTACGGGCGGCGTGCTGACCGTCCAGACGTTTCCTACCCTGAAAGCTTATGGTGCGCAGTCGCAGACCGGGTATCTTGTCGCCGTCTCGCTCGTACGCGAATTAGGGCCTGTTTTGTGCGCTTTGATGGTGACTGGACGCGTCGGTTCGGCGATTTCGGCGGAACTGGGCTCGATGGTCGTCTCGCAGCAGATCGACGCGATGCGGGCGCTGGGTACGGATCCGATTCGCAAGCTCGTCGCGCCCCGTCTGTGGGCGTTGCTGGTCAGCTTGCCGCTGCTGACCGTCCTGGCTGACGTACTGGGAATTTTCGGCGGCTGGGTGACGGCGGTCGCGCTTTATTCAGTTTCGTCCAGTGTCTTTATCTCCGCGGTGCGGGACGGTATCACGACTGACGACCTGATCGGCGGTGTCGTCAAACCACTGGTCTTCTCGCTCATCATCGGTACGATCGCGTGCCGGCAGGGCCTCAGCACGGAAGGTGGAACTGTCGGCGTCGGGCGCTCGACCACGCGCGCCGTCGTGATGGCGTCAATCGTTGTGATTATTGCAGACTACTTCCTCGCTAAAGCGCTTCAGGTTATCCTAGGGACTAGTTAAACCTTTAGCAGCTCAGACATGGCATCAACCGACATACACACTACTTCGCCAACTGTCAGCGAAGCCGCGGCCGAATCAACGTTCATGGAAGTTGACGATCGCGACCGCGCGATTCCCGCAATCGAGTTTCGCGACGTGCTGCTGGCATTCGACGACCGCGTCATCCTCGATCACCTCAGCTTCAAGGTGATGAAAGGAGAAACGAAGATCATTCTTGGCGGCTCCGGCGGGGGCAAGTCGACCATCATCAAGCTCGTCCTCGGTCTTCTTAAACCCGACGAAGGCCGCGTTTTGGTCGACGGCGAAGACGTCACCGAGTATTCCGAAGATCGGATGATGCACGTCCGCAAGAAGATCGGGATGGTGTTCCAGGAGGGCGCGCTCTTCGACTCGCTTTCCGTCTACGACAACGTCGCCTATCGCCTGCACGAACAAGGCGTGCCGGAAGAAGAAGTCGAACCGGAAGTTCGCCGCATGTTGCGGTTCGTCAATCTCGAAGACGCCATCGACAAGATGCCGATCGAACTTTCAGGCGGCATGCGCCGCCGCGTCGGCATTGCGCGCGCGTTGATCGGCGACCCGAAGATCGTTCTCTTCGACGAGCCGACTGCGGGTCTCGATCCGCCGACCGCGCGAACGATCTGCGAGCTGGCGATGAAGTTGCGCGACCTCGAAGACGTTTCGTCGATCTTCGTGACCCACGAAATGAACAACCTTCAGTACATCTGTTCAGAGTACGCCGTGGTTGACGAAGACGGCAAGGTCGTCTTCGAGCGTGAAGGAGAACGGCTCTGCCTCATCAACAGCAAGGTGATGATGATGCGCAATGGTAAAGTCATCTTCAGCGGCACTGACGAAGCACTCCGGCGCGCTGAAGATCCGTACATCCAAAGATTTCTCCGCGGTCATTAAAGCCGGCCTGACATTAAAGAAGGGACGACGAATCACATGCCTCCAACACAGAAGAATGTAACCTTCAGCCAACTGCGTGTCGGCATATTCGTGTTGCTCGCGATTGCGGTCCTGGTATTTCTGGTGCTCAACGCCTCCGGCGACATCAATCCCTTCAGCCGCAAACTACATTTGAAAGCGCGCTTCGTCGACGCGAATGGTCTGCGTGAAGGTTCTGAAGTGCGACTGGCAGGCGTACGTGTCGGCAAGGTGGAGCGCATCGTATTGCTCGACGCTGCGGTCCCGAATGCGCCGCGCGTCGAGGCGCAAATGAGCATCGACGGTACCATCGACGGCATTCCGGCGAACGAACGCATCCGCACCGACTCGCAGGCGCAACAAGGATCGCCGAGCCTCCTCGGAAACGAGATGCTCATCAACATCACGCCCGGCACTTCAATGGGCCAGCCGATCCAGGACAACGCCATTTTGCCGTCATCGTCGTCCAACACCGTCAACGACTTCGCCACTTCCGGCACCGACCTGGCCCAACGGCTCAGCAAGCTCTCCGACGAGATCTCGGGCATCGTGAAGGATGTCAAAGACGGCAAAGGAACTGTCGGACGTCTCTTCAGCGACGAGGCCCTTTACAACAACCTCAACGCCACGATCAAAGAGACTGAAGACGTGATGCACCAGGTGCGCTCCGGCGACGGCTCCGCGGGCAGGTTCATCAACGATCCCGCGCTTTACAACAACGCGAACGAGATCGCGATCCAACTTCGCGCGATCGCAGAAGACATTCGCGCCGGCCGCGGCACTGCCGGTAAGTTACTGAACGACGACGAGCTGTACAATCGCATCAACCGCACCGCCGATCGGCTCGACAAGTCAGTCGATCAGATCAATGGCATGATTGCCGACATAAACGCCGGTCGCGGCACACTCGGCAAACTCATACACGACGAGCAGATTTACAACGACGCTCGCGCCGCCATTGCCCGCTTCAACACGACCGCCGAACGCATCGACAACATGGTCGCCGCCGCTCAGCGAGGCGAAGGCACTGTCGGCAAACTTCTCAACGACGACTCGCTGTACAGCAACGTCAACCAACTCTCCTCCGAAGGCGTAAAGATGCTCTACGACTTCAGGCAAAACCCGAAGAAGTACCTGACGATCAAGTTCGAGCTGTTCTGATAAAACTTTAGGCGCGCCGCCGCGCTGCAGTTTCGCAAAACTCGTGTCCCCCTCATTCCTCAAAATCTGTGACGCTCTACGTGTAAAACGCGGCTACGATTTTGAACTGATCTGTAACGATTACCTCAAAGCCCGTTACCCGGGTCTCGTCCCCTGGGTAAGCACCAACGTAGAGTCGACGATTCCGGGGACACCAGATGCATTCTCCATCGACGAATCGGGCCGTGTGATCGCGGCCCAGTACGCGAGTGGTGCACAGCACTGGCGTACGAAATTACTGGGCAACGGAGACGACCCCGGCGATGCGAAAAAGGTTTATAACCTTGCTTCGAAACATGGCCTCACCATTGACCGGTTAATATTCTGCACTACCGCCGAAATCGATCTCGCCAACCTGCATTCGGCCCAACAGGAAGTTTCAACGCGTTACGGCTTTCCGGTTGAGATCTGCGATCTGAGACGATTGAGCTCGGACATTGAACAGCTCTATCCCGGTATCGCTGCACGCCGTTTGGGCCTCCCTATTGAACTGCAGCATTTCAAGACGATAGCTGAGTACATAGACTCTGGTAATCAACGATATTGGCCCAAGCGGAGCGATATTGAGGAAGGCCGAGTCTTCACACCATCAGAGTACCTGAAAGACATCGAGACGAAGCTCACCGAAGTGAGGCATTGTTTGCTGACCGGCTTTTCGGGTTCGGGCAAGTCCGTGCTGGCGATCAGTTATGGCCTGTGGTGGCAGGGTAGTTTGCAGAACGTGAGCTCGCATCCCGAAGCACTCGTGTTCTACCTGGATGCGGCGTCGAATCAAAGCGAGGAAGCCGGCAAGAGTTGGTTCCAACAGGTTATCGATCACGATTACCAAAGTGCGCTCTTTATTATCGATAACTGCCATCTCTCGCCTGCCGCCATTACGGCATTCTGTTTTCAGTTGCAGCGCAAGCCGCTAAAGAGATCAGCGGCGCTGTTTATCTCAACGCCGAAGGTTCCGGAGTCATCGTGGGAAGATGGAGTGGATGATTACTTTGAACACTTCGAGGAGAGCGATGCAGTTATCGACGTAAAACCGGAAAACATTTACAAGGACGTGCTCAGGAAGTACAGCGAGATGTATCGAAAAACTGAGCCGGACCGGTTCGTCGACGTTGATTCCGACTTCTCTGATGAAACACGCAATCAAAAACTCGAGAACCTGTGCAGTCACAACCTGGCAGCCGCGCGTGCGCTCCTGGATGCGTGGGGGAAACTGGGCGGTCACCTAAGCGATATCGATCAGGACGAAGTTCTCAATTTTCTTGCGCAACGTCACTTAACACTTCTCAAAGCGCCGGCGCTCGGTCCGCTGTGCAGCCTCGCATCTTTCGAAATAGGGATTCACAACCAATTCCTCAGCCAACTGCCGGCAAACAGCGTCAACCAACTGCGGGCCGAGAATTTGTTAATACACGACGATCCGGATAACTACGGTTACAGTTATCGAATTGCACTTCACCCGCAGGTCGCCTCGCAAATCTTCAGGGCTTATCTACGCCAAAAGTCAGGACCTCAATTCGAAGCGCACTTCGAGGCAGAATTGGCTGCCTATCTGAAAAGATATCTTCTGGCTGGGACGAAGAATTTCGCTGAAGTTGTCAAGCAGGTCTATGTCGGGGGCGCGGTGAACGTGCAACACTCGCTGTTGGACGATCTCGAGTTGCAAAAGTTTATCGCCTCTGAATTCTATGCTGTTCCATTAGACGCTGTTTTGCGGTACCTGTTTATTCTGAATCGGCGCCAACCCGAGTTAGCGAGTGACTTTCTTCAGGCATTTTACGACAAGAGCGGCCACGAAGAGTTTCAAGCCAGGTTGCTTGCTGCTTCGTTGGCTCACTCTCTTGCCCTCAAGCATCTCTCACAGATAAACATGGACGTCGCAAAGGCCAACTTGGGCCAACTCCCGCCGGAGGTGCTGGCCGAGCGAATTAAATATTTTCGGTTGGGCGATATTGACGATTGGATTAGTTCGTCCGAACGATCCATTGCCGCTCAGTTGGGGTATTCAGCTCAGTGGCGCAAACAAGTCGCCGAGACCCTCGACGTCGACTTACTCGTTGAAAGAGCCAAGACATCAAATGCCCAGGAGTTCATGTGGTTTCTCCAATCATTGGCCAAACTCACTCCAACGCGAGCCACTCTACTTCTGGAGAAACTTACACCGGAGATCATTGGCGAAAACTTAAAGCACAAATCAGTTGCCGTGGTGCGCGGCGTCCTGGTAACGCTACGAAACTTGTTCGATGATCCTGATTTTATGCGCCGCGTTGTAACCAATCTGGATCTGGAGGAGCTGGGGAAACAGTTATCAAACAAGACCTTCTCCGATATGTACTGGTTGACCTGGGCCTTGAGTGACGTAGTTCCGGAAATCTCGTCGATCTTCGAACCCCACTTAGATCCACAGACGATGATCGATTCGCTGCTCAAGAAGGGAGACATAAAAGACTTCGACCGGCTCTGGGCTGCTACCAGCCCGGAGTTCATGCAGAGAGTGTTATCGCTGATAGACGAAAGCACGATGATGACTCTCTTTAATCGTTCGACTTTGGCTCGCATTTCCGCATTCCTCGAGTACAGGATTCATTGGGTTAAGCCCTACTATCTGACTTTCGCCGAAAAACATCTTCGGCAAAGACTTGAGAACTCCGATCTGCCGGACATAAGTACGTTCATAACCCGCCTCGAACGCGTTCCGAAAGGTGGGCACTCACTCGCAGTAAACGCCGCGGAGATTCTGTTCGAGATCGACTTGCGTAGGCACATAGCGGTGAGTGACCTTCTGAGCCTCACGTTTCTTCTTTCTGGGCTCGATGATGTCGATCCCGTCTACAAGCGAAAGCTGCTCGACATGATCTCGGCGAAAGAGATTAAGGAGGCGATGAAGCACAGCGATATTGCCGGTATTCAAAGCATCATTTTCAGCTTCGCGGAAGCTAAGTCTCCGTTGCTGGATACCGTCGCCGATGAGCTGCGTCACACTGACCTGACTCCGAAGATCGCCATTTCAGAAATCGATGATTTGAGCTATCTGCTTTGGAACATACGCTCGAGCATCAGCGAGGATCTGGCACAACAGTACGCCGAAATCATAGACGGCGCTCTTGTACCCGAGCGATTCTCGACGCTGGAGATGCGTGATTTAGGTCGCTTCATATGGAACCTGGTCCAGCTCAGTGGCGGCATCTATTTGCGAATTCTTGAATACGAAGTGATTCATCGCAGAGTTAAAGAGGAACTGGAAGCAGAACCTGGAATTTGCCTCAGCATTATCGGCGTGATTTCTCTGGTCCGGCCGGACCTGGCAAGCAATGTTTTCCTACCGCACATTGATCTCAATAAAATCGGTGGGCCGCTTTTGAAGTGGTTCAGGGAGTCGTTGCGAGAACGACATCCTCAGATGTTCTCGCTGGCGTTGCAGGCAGTGTGGCTGCTGGATCAGACAAAGGCGATTACGCTGCTCGAACGGGTTTTTCGTAAAGGTTCGTCGATTCAGGAATGTCTCGCGCTACTCACGGAAGCACTCACCAGAGCTGTGACGCCACTGTCCATAGAAATCCTGAAGACTACCATCTCACGAATCGAACAAATGGCTGCCGACTAAAGCTACCGCGGCGATGTTGAGCGCGGGACGCCGAGTTGTTTCAGGAGCTCGCGGACGGCGGCGTCCAGTTGCGAGTCTTTGTTGGTCAGGGTCTCGCCGATGGGCCGGGTGACTTCGACGTCCACGGGACGAGGGTTGCGCTCCATGACTGTACCGTCACTCGCGATCACCTTCATCCGGGGAAGGCGGAAGTTGGTGCCGTCGATCAGCGACTGATTCCACGTGTAGATGATCCAGCCGGCTGTCGGTTCGCCGACCACCTGGCCCAGACGCAAGCTGCGATAACCTTCCGCGAAGTCTTCCGCGTCAGACAAAGAGTGCTGGTTAGTGACAAGGATCGTCGGGCGATTGAGCGCGCGTTGGCCCAGGACGGTGCGCGCGGGCGTTCCATCCAGGCCACGCAACGACATCGTCAAATATCCGCGCCGCGCCAGCACGTCGATCGCGTAAACGTTGACGAACCCGCCGCTGTTGTTCCTAACGTCGATCACGACACCGTCTTTGCCGTAGTTCTCGGCGTCGAGATCGACATAGAACTGCGACAGCGATCCGAAGCTCATGTCAAACATGTGCGCGTAACCAAGCCGGCCGTTGCTGATGCGCGACACGTATTCACGATTGCGCTCGACCCATTGCCGGTAAAGGAGTCCGCGCTCGGTCGCGCCATTCACCGGACGCACCGCGACGTCGCGTTTACCCGTGCCGTCGGCCTGCGATGCGATGGTGAGACTGATGCGCCGCCCGATTTTGTAGCTCAAGAACTCGTCGACGTTTGTCGTCGCGTCGATCGTGCGCCCGTCGACGGCGAGCAGGTAATCGCCGACTTTGATCGAGCCCGCCACGGCCGCGGGACTCAACGCGATCACTTCCGTGATCCGCAACCGCCCACTCGTTTCATACTCACGCCTGTCGAAACGCAATCCGAGCCGGCCCGTCGTCGGCTGATTTCCGCCCGGCGGGCTCGACGCACCTAAATGCGAAGCGTTCAGCTCGCCAACCATCAACTGCAACAGACGGCGCATCTCGTCAGCCGTCCGCGCGCCCGCTATAAGCGGCTCGTACTCCGCGCGCACCTGGTCCCAGTTCACGCCGTGATAACCGGAGTCGTAAAAATTGTCACGCAGGTAGGTCCAACCCTGTTTGAAAACCTCCATCTTCTCGCGCGAAAAGTCGACGTCCAGCTCAGCCGTGACCGCCAGCGAACGCGTCCGCCCTTCGAGATTCACGACGCCGATGCGGCCGTTCTCGAGATAGAAGATCTCCTTGTTGTCAGGCGTAAACTGGGCCCAATTCTTCGAACCGGAAGTCGACGTCAATTGCTTTGCGACGATGGGTTCGCGCGATAGCTCGTCAAGCGAATAGAGATACAGGTTCGCCTGATTGACGGAGTTCGCAATCATCGCGATCCACTTACCGTCAGGACTGATCGTCTGATAACTGACGTCAACGCCAACCGGAAGCAGACTCAAACGCCGGCGAATGTCGTCAAACACGACCTGCACTGGTTTTGTTGCCGGCCGGCGTTCATCTGAAGGGCTCGGCGAAGCAGCCGGCGTTTCAGATGGCGATGGCCGCGGTTCAGGACGCGGCGGTTCAGGACGCGGCGGTTCAGGACGCGTGGCGGGCGTCGTGTTGCGCGGCGTCTCTTCCTTGAATAGATCCCGAAACTGATCTTCGCGAAAACGCGGCGTGCGCGGCACCAGATCTACGCGAGCGAGTTGCGTGCTCTCGGTCCTCTGCCCCGAATCAAACAGCATGAACGTGCCGTCAGGGCTCCACGAGATCGTGTTGTTAAAGACGTTCGATAGAAAACTCACTGGCCGTCCTGGTCCACCATCAACCGAAACGACGTACAGGTTTTTGAACTGGTTCTCGCCGACCGGCGCATAGGCCAGCCATTTGTTGTCGGGAGACCACACAAACGGGCGATCGGTGATGATCGGCGGGCGCTCGAAGAACGCCGTCACGACTACGCGTTCTTTCTTGTCCGCCATATCCATGACGCGCAACTCCTTCGCGCCGCGAATGAACGCCAGCAACTTACCGTCAGGTGAAAAGCGCGGCGTCGAATCGTCTGCGGGCTCGCGCGTCAGTTGGGTCTCCGTGTTGCTGTTGAAGTCGTAGAGGAAAAGATGCGGCGTGCCGTCGCGATCGGAAACATACGCGAGACGGCGACTATCAGGCGCCCATGCGATTTGATACTCCTCGGCAGGATTGTTCGACACACGCGCCGCATCGCCGCCGTCGGCAGCCGACGCCGCGAACACCTCGCCACGCACGACGAACGCCACCTTCTTCCCGTCGGGCGACAACTGCATCTCGCTGATCTGATCGCTCAAGCGCATCCGTTCGACGGCTGGTCCCGCAGACGCCCCACGCCGCACGATCGAAACCTCACTCGCCTTCCCGCTATCCGTGTCCAGCTTCCAGATGCTGAAGTTATGTTCGAAGACGACTTCGCGACCGTCGTAGGAGATGCTGGGCCACAGCACGCGGCCGTCAGTGAAGTTGGAAACGCGTCTGTAATCGGATCGTCCCGGAGTGGCGGTCCAGATGTTTTGGGCGCCATTCTTGTTCGCCGCGTCGACGCGATCGGAAACGTAGAACAAACGACGGCCGTCAGCGCTCCACATGGGCCACATCTCTTTCGCACCGCCGGCTGTCGTGACGCGCTCGTAAGTTCCGGCGCCGCCGTCGAAGGAACGCAACAGCCAGATCTCCGCTTCGTCGATATGACTGTGACCCTTGCGCCACCACTGCCCCGATGCGATGCCGCGCGCACTAAACGCGATGGTGGTCCCATCCGGCGAAGGGGCGCTGAAAAACTCGTTCGTGTAGCGATCGGCGCTGACCTGCATTGGCGTGCCGCCATTGACGCTGACGCGAAACAGATCGTTCAAGCCACCGATGTCGCGGCTGACCGAGGAGAAATAGATCCAGCGGCCGTCGCGGGACCAGCCGTCGAGCTGATCGAAACCGTCGTCGAAAGTGAGACGTTTGAGATCGCCGCTCGCGAGAGTCAAAACGTAAATGTCGCCGTTGCCGGTGCGCGATGAGATAAACGCGAGTTGCTTGCCGTCCGGCGAATAGAGTGGGCGCGCTTCGTTCGCCGAATGCGAGACGAGCAACGCCGCGACGCCGCCGGTCGACGGCACAGTCCAGATGTCACCGCCGGAGACGAAGGCGATCTCCTTGCGATCGGGCGACAGCGACGGTTCGGTGAAGTAAGGCCGCGCCTGTTGCGCATAAGCCGCGTTAAAGGCAACGAAGAGACACAGTACGACTCGTGGGTAGAAGGACATGGCGGGGCCTCCAAAATCCGTAGGATCAAACTATGGCAAACGCTCGAACGGGAAAGGTTCCGAAGTGGCGCACCTTCACCGGCACTGCGAAAAACTTAAATCCCGACTCAGGCAGTTCGCCGAGGCCGCAGAGATGCTCGACGATGGGAATGTCATGGCCCAGAAGGATCGAATGCGCGGGCCGCTTCCCGCTGCTGGTGGAGTCGATGTTGTAGGAGTCGATGCCGACGATAGTCGCGCCGCCTTTCGCCAGATACTCGGCTGCGCCTTCAGTCAGAAACGGGTGCTCGCCGTTTGAATACGTGTCAGTGCGCCAATGCACGTCCCAGCCAGTATGAAACAGCACCGCCTTACCTTTGATGTCGACGCCTTCGAGAGCATGTTCGGAGATGGCGCGCTCCGAAGAGCGCACGACGATTCCGTCTACGTTCGCGATCGCGGAAAGATCGAGATGGGCCAGGTCCTTCCCGCGCGCATAACGATGAAACGGGCTGTCGAGATACGTTCCCGTATTCGCCACCATGTCGATCCGGGCAATGTTGAATTCCGTGCCCTCGTCGTAATGACTGCGCGAATCTTCACGACTCAGAAAGTCGGAGATCACCGGCGCGGGCAAGCCTTTGTAAGTGATCATTCCATGTTCGACAGTGTGGGAAATGTCTACAAACACAGCTAACCTCTCTTCTGCACGAGCACTTGAAAACTCGCGGCCATCCCTCCGGGCAGGATCATCTCGCGCGCGCCCGTCGTCACCGCCAGTTTGTCGGCAGCCGTCGTAGCTCTCGTCAACTCGCGTTCCAGTTCCTCCAACAGACCGGCGCTCATCAGGAACCTGTCCTGCGGCGCAAACTCAATCGTCGCGAAGCCGAAGCGCGCTCCCACGGCCTGCACCTGCGTCCAGTTGATGCTCGACGTGATGTCATAATCTCCGGGTTGGGCCAATACGTCGTCGATGAAACCGTGACGCGAGAAACCGCGCAGAGTTCCCTCCGGCCGCAACGCGATGTCGTAAAGATCGAGACTCTCCGCGCCGTAATCGACCGTGATCAAGTAACCCGACTCCAGCTTCTCGGCGACACCGGCCAGCCACGCATCGATCTCGAGATTGATCTCGACGATCTGGTTATCCTCCAGCTCCAGCGAATATTCCCGGCAAAAATCTTCTAAGCTCGGTGTCGATAGCGGCCCAGGAATCGAAATGAAATTCCCATTCTCATCGACGTCCACGTAAAGCTCAGCGAGCTCGTCTTCTTCCTGGATCAGACGATGGACTGGAAACGCGTCCAGCAGCTCGTTCGAAAAATAGATGCCGTGTGCTATCCGCGGCGGTTCTTCAAAACGGATGTGGTCGAGAAACTCCACCACTCTTTCTTTCGCCTCTTCACGAGCAGACTCGCTGACTTCGACCATGTAATACCGCGTCGCGTCGAAAACGCGCGGAAATCTGTCGCGGAAACTCCGCAACACGCCGGCGGCAAAACGGCCATCGCCGCCGCCGGCTTCGACGAGGATCCACTCAGGCGGCTGTTCGAGCTCGTCGTAGAGCTTCGCGAAGTAACGAGCGAACGTGGCGGAGAAGAGCTCGCTACGTTCGGGGCTCGTGCGATAGTCGCCCTGCTTGCCCCAGCGTTTGAGGTCGGATCGCTTGTAATAACCCTGGCCGGGGTCGTAAAGGGCCGCACTCATCCAGTCCCAAAAAGTGAGGGGACCCTCGAGACGAATCCGTTCCCTTAATCGGTCAGCCAGTGAGCTAGCGATCGGTGCGATCCTCTTTCTCCAGTAATCGCGTTGTGTTTTCGGTGACGCTTGGCGGGCTGACGAGCTCCGCGGTATTCGGGCGCGGCCTCCATCCGCCCACAGGGCGGGACTGAGCCGGCGGCAGCGATTGGTGCTGCATGGGTGGTCCAAATTGTGGTTTCGGCGCCGGCATCGGCGGCGCATAGTGGTTCATCGGTCTTTGCGCGCCTTCCTCAAAAACCGCGGCATAGAGCATTCGCAGCGGCCCACCGATAAAACAGATGATTGCCGCAAATGCCGTGAGGACTTCCAGGAACGCCGAGTTGCCGAAGCTCGCCATCACTCCGAGCAGCGGCACGAGCACGGCGCCCGAGAGCAGCAACATTCCTCCCTGCTTCACTCCCTTTCGTCGCGGCGAGATCGGAATCGGCTCGTCGGGGGATCGATAGACGGGGATCATTCCCCCGGTGCCCAGCAGTTGAATGACGCCATCAAGCGGAAAACCACACCGCGAGCAGAACCTGATAACTCCAGAAGCTTGTTGCTGACCGCATTGCGGACAAAACATGGAGATTGTTCCTCGCCAACAGACTCTTTGCACCACGAAAAGGCACAAAATTGAACCACAAAAAGGCGCAAAACTAAACCATAAAGATCAGAACCCAGATAGGCGGGTAGGTTTTATCTGTTTTGTGCCTTTTGTGATGCAAAGCGTCGCCACCGCCCGGCCGCGATGATCAGACGCTCGCGCGAGCGTCTCTATTAACAGTTCGAACAGTGGTTTCGGTTCGCCCGACGGAACGGCAACATACTTACTCAATGCGCCATCGCCCTCGATCGAATCGAAAACACGTTTGCGCATTGAGTCGACTTCCGAAAGGTGCTCGACGATCGCTTCCGGCGTTGAGAGAGTTTCCGGCAGCGTCCACTCGAACGGATCGTCCCAAAGATTAGCCGTCAGCCCGCCGAACGTCTTCTCCATCGCCGCCGCACTGCGAAGGATCTGCTCCCCTACCGAAATCGCCGGCGGGTGACGATAGAGCAGTTCCGGATCGACAGATCGGGCGAGCTCTTTCAAACTCTGAACGAGGCGCGCGAATGCTCCGTCAAGAACGGTAACGAAGACTATTGTGACTTACCTTCCTTTTGACCGGCGGTCAGTCTCTTCCATCACAGTTCCGAAACTGCGTCCGGCGAAACTGAAGCCGTTATGGACGTAGCCTTTCGCGCCGACGCGCGCGCCGCGAGAAGGAACGCCCTGCCGGGTTGCGACCCAGATCCGGCCCGTTCCGTCGTCGATCTCGTAAGCGCCTGCGCCGAGCGCACCGTAACTATTCGTGACAGTGCCAACGATGCCGACCTCCTTGCCGCGGTACCGGTCCGGATTGGCGTTGATTTTCGAAATGTTTGTCTGGCTGGGACACGCCGTCAAAAGCAGTATCCCAATGAGAAGAGCAAAGAGAACCGCGGCCTTTTTCAATCCCTGCATATCGTCTCCTTCAATGTTGGCATTCATATCGGGAGAGGCGGCTATCATAACATCACTTGCCGAACCAGCCGATGGGACGGCCCGAAAGATCGACCCAGACGCTCTTCACCTGCGTGTAAAGTTCCAGCGCGTGGCGGCCCATTTCGCGGCCGTAGCCCGACTGCTTGTAGCCGCCGAACGGAGACGCAGCATTGAACATGTTGAAGGTGTTGATCCAGACGACGCCGGCCTTGATCTCTTTCGCGAAGCGGTGTGCGCGCGTGATGTCGCGCGTCCAAATGCCGGCTGAGAGACCGTAAATGGTGTCGTTTGCCTGGCGGATCAGATCGTCTTCGTCTTTAAAAGTGATGACTGAAACGACGGGTCCGAAGATCTCTTCCTGCGCCACGCGCATGTTGTTCTTCACGTCGGCGAAGACCGTTGGCGTGAAGAAGTATCCCTTCTGGAACGCGCCTTCGAGCGCCGGTGATGATCCGCCGGCGACGACAGTCGCGCCTTCCTCGCGAGCGATGTCAACGTAACCCTTGATGCGGTTGAGCTGTTCTTCCGAGACTTGCGGGCCCATCTGCGTCGCTTTGTTCATCGGATCGCCGACGGCGATTTTTCCGGCGCGCTCGCTCAGTTGAGTCAGAAACTGGTCCTTCACTGACTCCTCGACAAACAAGCGCGAGCCTGCGCAACACACCTGCCCCTGATTGTAGAAGATTCCCATCATCGCGCCGGCGACGGCTTGTTCGAGATCGGAATCAGCGAAGACGATGTTCGGAGCTTTGCCGCCAAGCTCCAACGAGACTTTCGTCAGGTTGTCGGCCGCGGCCCTCGCGATGATCTTGCCTACTTCGGTCGACCCGGTGAACGCGATCTTGTCGATGCCGGGATGTGAAGCGAGTGCGGCGCCGGCAGTCTCACCGTAGCCGGGAACGATGTTGACGACGCCTTCGGGAAAACCGGCTTCCTGAATCAACTTGCCGAGTTCCATCGCGCCCGCCGGCGTTTGCTCGGCCGGTTTGAGAACGACTGTGTTGCCGGCTGCGAGCGCAGGAGCGAGTTTCCAAGCCGCCATCAACAGCGGAAAGTTCCACGGAATGATCTGGCCGCAAACTCCGATCGGCTCGCGCAACGTGTAGTTGAACATGCGACCCGGAACCGGAATCGTTTCGCCTTCGATCTTCGTGGACCAGCCGGCGAAGTACTCGAAGTTTTCAACGACCTGCGGCAGGTCGATGTAGAGCGACTCTTTGATCGGTTTGCCGTTGTCGGCGGTTTCGAGCTCGGCGAGCTCGTTTGAGTGTTGTTCGATCAGTTGCGAGAGTTTGTAGAGCAACCTGCCGCGATCGCGCGCGCTCATCTTGGACCACTTGCCTTCGAAGGCGCGACGCGCGGCTGCGACTGCTTTGTCTACGTCCGCCTTGTCAGCTTCCGCAACTTCGGCGAGCGTCTCGCCGGTTGCGGGATTGGGCGTCGTAAACGTTTTTCCTGATTCTGAGTCGACCCATTGACCGTCAATTAATAGCTGGTATTTTTTCATGTTTAGAAATCCGTAGTGCCTGCAAGTAGTTGCCTTAAGACAAACGGCAGAATGCCGCCGTGATGGTAGTAATCGACTTCGATTGGCGTATCGATGCGAAGCGTGATCGGGACTTTTTCGGTGGTTCCGTCCGCGCGATGGATCACGAGCGTGATTTCTTCCAGCGGCTCGATTCCGTCTTCGATGCCGTGCAAGTCGAATGTTTCGGTGCCGTCGAGTTTCAGCGAAGCGGCGGTGACGTCGTCTTTAAACTGACACGGCAGCACGCCCATACCGACGAGGTTGCTGCGGTGAATGCGCTCGAAGCTCTCCGCGATGACGGCCTTCACACCGAGCAGCCGCGTGCCTTTCGCGGCCCAGTCGCGTGAGCTGCCAGTGCCGTACTCCTGTCCGGCCACGATGATCAGCGGCACTCCTTCTTCCTGATACCGCATGGCGGCGTCGTAGATGCTCATGCGCTCGCCGTCAGGCTGATGAATCGTTACGCCGCCTTCGACTCCCGGCACCATCAGGTTCTTGATGCGCACGTTGGCAAACGTTCCGCGGACCATCACCTCGTGATTGCCGCGCCGCGCGCCATAGCTGTTGAAGTCTCTGATCTCGACGCCGCGGTCTTGCAGGTACAAGCCCGCGGGCGATGAAGCTTTGATCGCGCCGGCCGGACTGATGTGGTCCGTGGTGACGGAGTCGCCGAAGATCGCGAGCGCCCGCGCGCTTCTGACGTCCGACAGCGATTCGAGCGCGCTGCTGAACCCTTCGAAGTACGGAGGCTCACGGATGTAAGTCGACTCGGTCTCCCACTCGTAAACGTTACCGGTGCTGCTCGGAATGTCGTTCCACAGCGGGTTCTGCTCTTCGAAACTGCTGTACAGCCGGCGATACGTCTCCGGATCGAACGCGGCGTGCATCAGATCCTTGATCTCCTGCATCGTGGGCCAAATGTCGCGGAGATAAATCTCCTGGCCGTCGTTGCCGCTGCCGATCGGGTCCGTGCTCATGTCGACGTCGATGCGGCCGGCAAGCGCGAACGCGACGACGAGCGGCGGGCTCATCAGGAAATTCGCCTTGATACTCTGATGCACGCGCGCTTCGAAGTTACGATTGCCGGAGAGCACGGATGCGGCGATGACGTCGCGGTCGTTGACGATCTGATCGATTGAGGGATCGAGTGGACCGGAGTTTCCGATGCACGTCGTGCAGCCGTAACCGACGAGATTGAAGCCGAGTTGATTCAGATAGGGTTGCAAACCGGTGCGTTCGAGATATTCAGTAACGACTCTTGAACCTGGCGCCAGCGAGTTCTTTACCTTCGGACTGACGGACAGTCCGGCTTCGACCGCCTTCTTCGCGAGCAACCCCGCAGCCAGCATCACGCTTGGGTTCGAGGTGTTCGTACACGACGTGATGGCGGCGATCAGAACATCGCCGTGGCCGATGAGCTCGTCGGCAGTCGTGAATTCGTCTTCCGGGATCTCGGGAACGACGTCGGGAGTCGGCCGGTTGTTGACCATTTCCGTTTCCGTCCAGACGCTGGTGTTGCGCTCGCTCACCTGATCGGTGACGGCTGTTGGAACAGTCTCGGAACGTTGTTCGCCGCCGCCGGCCGCTGGGTGTCGCCTGGCGGCGCCGACCTTCACGTGATAACGCGTCCAGAGCTCGTCTTCAGTCTTGCCGTAGCCTCCCTCGCTGACGGGCTTGAGCATCAGCTCCGTGAACTGACCTTTGAGTTTCGGGAGATCGATGCGGTCCTGCGGGCGCTTTGGACCAGCAACGCTTGGCCCGATCGATCCGATGTCGAGATCGTACACGACGCTGTAATCGACTTCGCCCTTTTTCGTCATGCCGAACATGCCTTGCGCCTTGTAGTACTCGCGCACGAGATCGACGTGCTCGGCGGAGCGGCCGGTCGCGAGCAGGTACGCGCACGTCTCTTCGTCAACCGGGAAGAAGCCCATCGTCGCGCCATACTCGGGCGCCATGTTCGCGATCGTCGCGCGATCCGTGACCGAAAGGTTCGACGCGCCTTCGCCGTGAAACTCGACAAACTTGCCGACCACCTTCGCGCGGCGCATCATCTCCGTCACCTTTAACACGAGGTCAGTCGCCGTAACTCCCTCGCGCAAACTGCCGCTCAAGTGAACGCCGACGACGTCCGGAGTCAGGAAGTAGACGGGTTGGCCCAACATCGCCGCCTCGGCTTCAATGCCACCGACGCCCCAACCGACGATACCGAGCCCGTTGATCATCGTCGTGTGCGAATCGGTGCCTACGAGTGTATCGGGGAACAGGACAGTCTTTTCCCAAACGTTCTTCGCGAGATATTCGAGGTTTACCTGGTGACAGATGCCGATGCCCGGCGGGATGACCGTGAAACCGTCAAACGCCTGCGTGCCCCACTTCAGGAACTGGTAGCGCGAGCGGTTGCGCTTGAACTCCATCTCCATGTTTCGCTCGAACGCGTCGCGCGTACTCGACAGATCGACCTGCACCGAGTGATCGATCACGAGATCGACTGGAACGAGTGGTTCGATGATGCCGGTGTTCTTGTTCAAACGAGCAACGGCTGAGCGCATCGCTGCGAGATCGACGAGCAAGGGCACGCCGGTGAAGTCCTGCAACAGCACGCGCGCGACGACGAACGGAATCTCTTCGGTGCGTTTGCCGTTCGGCTGCCAGTTTGCGAGTGCGCGGACGTCGTCTTCGGTGATCTTCTGACCGTCGCAGTTGCGGAGCACCGACTCGAGTACGACGCGGATGCTGTGGGGCAGGCGAGAAATCGGCCCGACTCCGTTTTTTTCGAGTTGCGGCAGTGAATAGAAGCGTCCGGCGGGACCTGAGGGGGAAGATAAAGTTTGCAAAGAATCAAAAGGGCTGTCCGGCATAGTAGTGCTCAAACTCTTTCCTTAAAGCGGAGCGCATAAGCCACTCCGCGAAATGATTTGTGCAGTGTTTTATGGTTCAAATTGAAGTGTAAAGTGCGGGTTACTAATCGTCAAGCAGGTAGGTTTTAGGAATATATTGAGTTCGATCAGCGAAGCCACTGGGGAGTAAACAAGTGCCCCCGGCAACACCAGCCCCAGTTGACTCGCATAATGTAGGCATGCTCATTGACTAGTTGGCGGTTCGCCATACAAGCCGATCTCTGTTCCGCGCACCGGATCTTGCAGGGTGTTAGGATCGCGATCAGTCGCGAAGACAGTACCGTTTACGCCGAAAAATCGGTTTAAATCTGGCGCCACATTGCTACCTGCGGAGTTCTGCCGTTCAAATCCACTTGGTCAGTCGCAAGTCATGGGATTCGGCAGCGCAACTTGTCCCGTGAGGAAGGACCGTAAATGATACTGGCTACCTCTTCGGCATTACCGCTAACCTGTTTCGATCTGATCGTTATTCCATCTCGACTATTGACATAGTTCACCAATTCGGGAGATTGCGGAATGTCTGGCAGCGTACTCAGCACAATGTTGTCAGCGTCCGCTCTTGTTTGATTGACATCGACTCTGCGAGCCCAAACGGCGGCAGTTGAATTCTTGATGTTTCCAATCGCAAAGCTTCTGACCAACAGCCCTTGGGCTTTACTCTCGTAAGAAGATCGTGAGGCTTAGACTGGGTCAGGAATGCGTCAAAGACATTGACTAAGTTTCTGCCTTTGCCCGGGGCCAATTGATCCAGAATTGTCTGTGCGAACTTCGCACAATCGCTGTCCTCGAGTTCCAGTTTGATCCGAGAAAGGGATTTAACGCGGAGTTCTGCGGGTAGCCAGCCGATTTGGGACTCACTATTTCTGCGAAAGAAGACGAAACTCGGCAGCTATGATGCTTTCTATTGAGAGCACTCGTTTAGCTTCGTCACATACAGCCGACTGCGGATTAGCGTACCGATATGTTCTATATTCCCCGGCTACACTCGTCTCGACAACGAACCCTGCGCCATCAAGAATTTCGCTATGACATTTCGTTTGGTCGCCATCTGGAAGTGTCAGTAATTGTGACTCGATAAGTCGCTTCCATAATGATTCCCATCCCGACTCCGGCTGTCCCAAGTCGACTATTGTCACCTTTGAAGGCCAACGATCATTGACTTGACGAATACCAAGCGCGGACCATCGTGTTCCTGAGCGGCGAATTACAAACCCATTGATGATGTCTGGGCGAGCATCGTACCAGAAACGTGCTTCAAGATCCCCGGCACCAAGGACTATATCGCTCAAGCTTGCGAGATTGACTTTCTTCGTGCGTTCTTCAAGAGCCTTAAAGAAGGTTTGCTCCCAACCTGAGTCTTCCATCCTGGAAGGTGACTCAGGAACGATCTCAACCGTCTCAAGAGGAGGGGTGGGTCGCAAACCACTCCCGCGACAGAAGAACAGAGTTGCGGCGAAAATGGCGACGATAATTGTGATTTTGGTCATTTGGCAAACTCCTGACCAATTCTAGTTCCGCGATTTATTGAGGTCCACAATGCAGTCGTTAGCTTTCGAATCGTTTGGCCAGAAGGTCTTACCATTACTAAAGAACGAATATCCTTTACCCGTCCGGATGATGCCCAAGACATTCTTGTTTGCCTTTTGATAAGGAACGTCACCATCTGAGGTCGGCTCTCCACTCCGGCTATCCCCGCCGGGATAATTTGGGTGAGTGTGAAAAAATGCCAGGAACTCGCCGTTACGTTCAGACTGGGAAAAGTACTGAATTGCGTTCCTCGTTTCTGGTCCAATCTCTGGCATGGTTGGAATAACCGGCGCATATTGAGTTGTGCCTAATCTGATGTGCTTCCCCTCTGAGAGTGAAATTCTATGATAGAGATTTTTCGCTCGTTCCCAAAAGAACAGCGACCCATTCTCTTCCCCGGTTCTGGTGGTTCGCTCCCACTGCGCCTCTAGTTCTAGCTTATACTGCTCAACAATGCTGTTCGGTGTCGCACAATTCTTTCTTCGCGCTATTTCCATCGCAGACTCCTGCGGTCTTGCTACACTGTGAGCTCTCGAAACGCGCGGGACCCCAAATCCGGGTCCAACCTCGAGATCTAACGTTCCCTTAAAGTATGCACCACCCCACCAGTGGCTTTCGGGTTCGTTTCTGAGTTCGTCATCAACCTCATAGACATCGAAGCTAATATGGCGCAGGCGCTGTTGATTGGTTACAAAAAGAATCGGTCTGCCTCCAATCGAGAGCTCCGCTCCGGCTGATCCGTTTTGCGTCCGCCGATCGAACTCCGCCTGGCTAACCGGTAATCCGTCAATCGTTAAGCCCGCGCTAAAGTCGAACGGGTCCCCGCCTTCGATAAACAGGGGCGAGCTGAATTTCCACTCTACATAACTGTTTGCATACGCAAAAGGATTTGAGAGTGGGGTTTCGGCGCCGCGTGGGTCGCGTTCTTCGCGCGCCGTCGTTCGGTAACTCGAGTGGCCGTGGGAGGTGAGCCAGCTGCCGGTTACGGGGTTGTGATGTTCGAAGGTGACGTCGCCCCAGAACTCGCGTGCGATGCGTTCGCCATTGGCATAGATGTAGATGATATTGCCCCCGCCGATCTCAGCCATGGTAGCGCCGCCGAGGACACTCGATTTGATGTAGTAAGTTGTTTGCGTGTCTTCCATCGGTTCGCCTGGGTTGCCGAACTCATCAACTATACCCGGCACGCGTGAGATCTGTTGACGCTTCGCAGGCACGCCGTTGCCGTCGTACGTTTGCGTGATGTCCAGCCGCGGTTCGTATGGATGTTGAAAACCATCACCGACCATCGCGTGAGATACGGAGTGGATCAGCGCACCTGAGGCATCGATAGTCTGGTTATAGCTAGGGTCGGAAGTCGTGTTGCCGTCCGCATCGTATTGCCACCCGATGTCCGTGCGGCGATTGTTT